>DASSMS010000066.1:0-12674 GCA_035688575.1 Nocardioidaceae bacterium | reverse complement strand
CCGGACTGGGCGGCCTTGATCGCGTCGATCAGCTGGCTCTTGCGCATGCCGCCGACGCCCTTGATACCGAGACCCGCTGCCACCTGCTTGAGCTCGGGGAGCAGCATGCCGCTCAACCCGGTGCCAGAGCGGCGCTTGGGGGCGGCTTCGGATGTTTCCGTCACGTGAGGTCCTTCCCACGTTTTGCGGCCGACCCGGGAAACCGGTGGCCGATGCTGTTGTGGATGTTCCTGCGCAGTGTCCGAGGGCATGGGTCGTGACCGACCGGCATGCTTCCGGGACAGTGATGACAAGGAAGGGATTGCGCCCCCCAGGACCAGCCCATCGAGTGTCCCCGGGCGGATCATGTGGCGCACTTGCAGCGTAGCACCATCCACGCCGCAGGACGTCGTATGGGTCACAACTGTGGCGCGTCCCGCAAAATTTCCCCGAGCGGGGTCAGGACCCACCCGTCACCTGGGCGCCGACCGGCTCTACGGAGAGCCCGAGGACGTCCCAGCCGGCGGGCACCCTCCGGCGTACGCCGGAGGCTGTGGATGTGTCCACGAAGGCGAGCACCGTCGGCCCCGCCCCCGAGATCACCGCCGCCACGCCGTCATCCCGCAGGTCGCGAACCAGCCGGAGGCTCTCGGGCATGGCCGGCTCTCGGTAGCGCTGGTGGAGGAAGTCCTCGGTCGCCGCGTGCAGCAGCTCGGGTCGCCCGCTCAGCGCGACGACGAGCAGCGCGCTACGCGCGGCGTCCGCGACGGCGTCACAGTGGGGCACGGTGTCGGGCAGCAGACCGCGCGCGACGGAGGTCTTCAACGGCTCGGGCGGCACGAACGCGAGCACCTTCACCCTCGGGTCGACCGCCACCGCGGTGGCCTGATAGGTCCGGTCGTGCGATATCGCGATCGTGAAGCCGCCGTAGAACGCCGGCGCGACGTTGTCCGGATGACCCTCCATCCGCGCCGCAAGGGTGAAGACCGCGTCGTCGTCCATGAGCAGGGAGCCGCCCGCGACCAGTCCTCGAGCGAGACAGATCCCTCCCACGATCGCGGCCGAGGACGAGCCGAGCCCGCGGCTGTGCGGGATCACGTTGTCGCAACGCAGACGCAGGCCCGGGACCTCGCATCCCATCTCCGCGAACGCCTCGCCCATGGCCTGGTAGACCAGGTGCGTCTCGTCGAGAGGCACCTCGTCCTCCCCCATGCCGGTGACCGTCACGTCGAAGCCCGGCTCGGCCACGACCTCTCCGGTGAGCACGTCGCGCAGACCGAGGGCGATCCCGAGCGAGTCGAAGCCCGGCCCGAGGTTGGCGCTCGTCGCGGGCACCGACACCTGGACCGGGCCGGTCACGAAGGTCGGCATCGTCAGTGCAGCCCGGCTGCCTCTGCGGCGGCGTCGACGTCCGGCTCGACGACCGTGTCGACGAGGTCGGTGAACGTCGAGAGCGCCGTGTCGGTGTCCTTGAGGCCGTGTCCGGTGACGGTGACCACCATGGTCTTGCCGGCGAAGCTCTCCCCCGCCGCCAGGTCCTGGAGGATGCCCGCCACGCCCGCCGCGGAAGCGGGCTCGACGAACACGCCGTCCTCCTGGGCGAGGCTGCGCTGGGCGGCGAGGATCTCCTCGTCGGTGACGGCGCGGAACCGCCCGCCGGACTGGTTCGCGGCGTCCAGGGCGAGCTGCCACGAGGCGGGGTTGCCGATCCGGATCGCCGACGCGACTGTCTCCGGGTCGCTCACGGGACCGCCGTGCACGAACGGCGCGGCTCCTGCGGCCTGCCAGCCCAGCATCCGCGGCTTCCGGGTGCTCATGCCGGCCTTCTCGTACTCGATGTAGCCCTTCCAGTACGCCGAGATGTTCCCGGCGTTGCCGACCGGCAGCACGTGCACGTCGGGGGCGTCACCGAGGAAGTCGACGATCTCGAAGGAGGCGGTCTTCTGTCCCTCCAGCCGCATCGGGTTCACCGAGTTGACCAGGGCCACGGGGTGGGTCTCGGCCAGCTCCCGGGAGATCCGCAGGCAGTCGTCGAAGTTCCCCTTCACCATGATCACCTGGGCGCCGTGCACGATGGCCTGCGCGAGCTTGCCCGCGGCGATCTTGCCCTGAGGGATGAGCACGAGCGGCTTGATCCGCGCGCGTGCGGCGTAGGCCGCCATCGAGGCGGAGGTGTTGCCGGTGGAGGCGCACACGACCGCCTCCGCGCCCTGGCCGACCGCCACCGAGAGGGCGACGGTCATGCCCCGGTCCTTGAAGGAGCCGGTGGGGTTGTTGCCCTCGACCTTGAGCCACACCTCGGCTCCGGTGAGCTCGGAGAGCCAGCGGCTGTCGACGAGCGGGGTGCCCCCCTCACGAAGGGTGACCGTCGGGGTGCCGGCCGGGACGTTGAGCCAGTCGCCGTACTCCTCCATCACCCCGCGCCACTGGTGGGCGGTCGGCCTGCTCATTCGGCGGTCCCCTCGACTCGCATGATCGACGAGACGTCGTGGACGTACTCCTTCGTGCGCAACGCCTCGACGGTGGCCGCGAGGGCGGCGTCGGTGGCGCGGTGCGAGACGACCACGAGCTGGGCGTCGACTCCGCGACCCTCCTGGCGAACGGTCTGGAGCGAGACGCCGTGCTCGGCGAAGACGTGCGCGATGGAGGCGAGCACGCCGACCTTGTCGTCCACGTCGATCGCCACGTGGTAGCGGGTACGCGTGCTGCCCATCGGTAACACCTCACACTGGGCGTAGGCCGACTCGCCGACCCCGCGCACGTCGTTGAGACGGTTCCGGGCGACCGTGACGAGGTCGCCGAGCACAGCACTGGCGGTCGGCGCACCGCCTGCCCCGGGTCCGTAGAACATCAGCTGCCCGGCGGCGTCGCTCTCGACGAAGACCGCGTTGAAGGCCTCGCGGACGCTGGCGAGCGGGTGGCTCCGCGGGATCATCGCGGGGTGGACGCGGGCGGATACCGCCGGTCCCTCGGCGCCCTCGGTCAGCTCACAGATCGCGAGCAGCTTCACGACGCTGTCCATCTCGCGCGCGGAGGCGACGTCGGCCGCGGTCACCTCGGAGATCCCCTCGCGGTAGACGTCGGAGGCGGTGACCCGGGTGTGGAACGCGAGGCTTGCGAGGATCGCCGCCTTGGCAGCGGCGTCGAACCCCTCGACGTCGGCCGTGGGGTCGGCCTCGGCGTACCCGAGCTCCTGCGCCTCCTCCAGCGCCTCGCTGAAGCCGGCGCCGGAGGAGTCCATCTTGTCGAGGATGAAGTTCGTGGTGCCGTTGACGATGCCGAGCACGCGGCGGACCTTGTCGCCGGCGAGCGACTCGCGCAGCGGCCGAAGGATCGGGATCGCGCCCGCGACGGCGGCTTCGTAGTAGAGGTCGCGGCCGGCCTTCTCGGCGGCGGCGAAGAGCGTGCTGCCCTCCTCGGCAAGGAGCGCCTTGTTGGCGGTGACGACCGAGGCGCCGTTCTCCAGGGCCGCCAGGATCAGCGACCTGGCCGGCTCGATCCCGCCGATGACCTCGACGACGAGGTCGATGTCCCCGCGGGTGACCAGGCCCTCCGCGTCGGTCGTGAGCAGGTCGGCCGGCACCTCCGCGTCACGCTGGGCGCTCGGCCGTCGCACCGCCACTCCGACCAGCTCGATCGGCGCGCCGACCCGGGCGGCGAGGTCGTCGGCGTGCTCGTGGAGCAGGCGGACCACCTGGCTGCCGACCGATCCGCACCCGAGGAGGGCGAGCTTGAGGGGCGGGCGCACAGCGTCCTCGTTTCTCTGGCCGTCCATGCCGTTCATCTTGGGGCACGCCCCAAGAACGTCCACGGTCCGGGCCGCACCGTCCGTAGCGTGAGATGACCCCGCGTCACGCGCCCACGTCCGTCCGCAGCAGGTCGTCCACGCTCTCCCGGCGTACGACGACGGTGGCCGCCCCGTCCTTGACGGCCACGACCGGGGGCCGGAGCGCGTGGTTGTAGTTGCTCGCCATGGAACGGCAGTACGCGCCCGTGCCGGGGACCGCCATCAGGTCGCCGGGCGCGATGTCCCCGGGCACGAACTCGTCCTTGACCAGGATGTCGCCCGCCTCGCAGTGCTTGCCGACCACGCGGCCGAGGACCGGAGCCGCCTCGCTGTGACGCGAGGCGATGGTGCACGAGTAGTCGGCGTCGTACAGAGCGGTCCGGATGTTGTCGCTCATCCCGCCGTCGACCGAGACGTAGGTGCGGACCAGTCCCGCGTCGAGCTCGACGGGCTTGACCGTCCCGACCTCGTAGACGGTGCACATCGCGGGGCCGACGATCGCGCGGCCAGGCTCGATCGAAAGCTCGGGCACCGCCACCCCGAATCCCCGGCACTCGTGCTCGACGATCTTGGTGATCTCGGTGGCCAGCTGTGCCGGGTCCGCCGGGTCGTCCTGCGTCGTGTAGGCGATGCCGAAGCCGCCACCGAGGTCCATCTCGGGCATCTCGACTCCGAGCTCGTCCGAGACCCGGGCGTGCAGGGTCAGCACCCGTCGGGCGGCGACCTCGAACCCGGAGCTGTCGAAGATCTGCGACCCGATGTGGGAGTGCAGGCCGCGCAGCTCGAGCCCCGGCGCCTCACGGACGCGGCGCACGGCCTCGAAGGCGTCGCCCGAGGTGATCGAGAAGCCGAACTTCTGGTCCTCGTGGGCGGTGGCGATGTACTCGTGGGTGTGTGCCTCGACGCCTGCGGTCACCCGCACCATGACTGCGGCGGTCCGGCCGAGCTCCCCGGTCACCTCCGCGAGCCGGTCGATCTCCTGGAAGGAGTCGACGATGATCCGGCCGACCCCCTCGCTGACGGCCCGGTGCAGCTCCGCGCGGGTCTTGTTGTTGCCGTGGTAGCCGATCCTCGTCGGGTCGAACCCCGCCCGGAGCGCCACAGTCATCTCGCCGTCGGAGGCCACGTCGAGGCACAGCCCCTCCTCCGCCACCCATCTGGCGACCGTGGTGCACAGGAACGCCTTGCCGGCGTAGTAAACGTCGTAGTCGCCGAACGCCTCCTTGAACGCGCGGGCGCGTGCACGGAAGTCCGCCTCGTCGAGGACGTAGGCCGGCGAGCCGTGCTCGGCGACGAGGTCGCGAAGGTCGACCCCGCCCACCTCCAGGGCGCCCGCGTCGTTCTTGCGCGCCGTGCTGGACCACAGCAGCGGCACTAGCGCATTGACGTCCGTCGGCTCACGCAGCCACGACGGCCCCCGGTGGCTGACCTCGGCGTGAGCCCAGCCTGCCTCGTGTGCACGCATCAGGGGCTCACATCCGCTCGGGAGCGGAGACCCCGAGCAGCTCGAGGCCGTTGCCGAGGACGGTCCTCGTCGCGGCCACGAGCAGCAACCGCGCCCGGTGGAGGTCGGTGGCCTGCTCGTCGCCTTGTGGCAGCACCCGGCAGTTGTCGTAGAACTTGTGGAACGCCGAGGCGGTCTCCTCGAGATACCGCGCGACCCGGTGCGGCTCACGCAGCTGGGCGGCCGTGGCGACCACCCGCGGGAACTCCGCCAGAGCGCGGAGCAGCACACCCTCCCGTTCATGCGAGAGAAGCGACGGGTCGAAGTCGGCACCGTCGTCGGTCCCAGCAGGAGCCACGCCGAGGTCCGCGGCGTTGCGCAGTATCGAGGCGAGGCGGGCGTGGGCGTACTGGACGTAGAACACCGGGTTCTCGCTGCTCTGCCGCGTGATCTGCTCGACGTCCAGGGTGAGCGGCGAGTCGGAGGGGTAGCGTGCGAGCGTGTAGCGCAGCGCGTCCACACCGATCATCTCGACCAGCTCCTGCAGCGTGACGATCGTTCCGGCCCGCTTGCTGAGCCGGACCTCCTCGCCGCCGCGCATGATCTTCACCAGCTGCCCGATGAGCACCTCGATGTTGTGGTCGGGGTCGTCACCGGCGCAGGCCGCCATGGCCTTCAGCCGGCCGACGTAGCCGTGGTGGTCGGCGCCGAGCAGGTAGAGGCACACGTCGAAGCCGCGCTCGCGCTTGTCGACGTAGTAGGCGGTGTCGGAGGCGAAGTAGGTGTACTCGCCGTTGCTGCGCACCAGGACCCGGTCCTTGTCGTCGCCGAAGTCGGTCGTGCGCATCCACAGCGCACCGTCGGCCTCGAAGAGGTGGCCCTTGCCGCTGAGCTTCTCCAGACCGTGCTTTACCTTGTCCTCGCTGTGCAGGCTGCGCTCGGAGTACCAGACGTCGAAGTGTGTGCGGAACGCGTCGAGCTGCTGCCGCTGGTCCGCGAGCTGGATGGCGTAGCCGGCCTCCCGGAAGGCGACGAGTCGCTCGTCGTCGGGAAGGTCGAGGATGCCGGGGTTCTCCGAGACGATCTGCTTCGCCAGGTCGGCGACGTAGTCACCGTGGTAGCCGTCCTCGGGGACCGGCCTGCCGAGGGCGAGCGCCTCGATCGACGCGCCGAACTTGTCCATCTGGCTGCCTCGGTCGTTGATGTAGAACTCGCGGGCGACCTCTGCTCCAGCGGCCTCGAGGACCCGGGAGATGGCGTCGCCGACGACGGCCCACCGGGTGTGCCCGAGGTGGATGGGACCCGTGGGGTTCGCGGAGATGAACTCGACGTTGAACCGGCTGCCGGCCAGCGTGTCGGTGGAGCCGTACGACGATCCCGCCTCGACGATCTGGGCGGCCACCATGCCCTGGGCGCCCGCCGCGACCCGGATGTTGAGGAAGCCCGGCCCGGCGACCTCGACCGACGCGACCCCCTCGACCGCGCCGAGCCGCTCGGCCAGCAGGCCCGCGAGCTCGCGCGGCACCATCCCCGCCTTCTTGCCGAGCTGGAGGGCGACGTTGGTCGCGTAGTCCCCGTGCTCACGGATCTTGGGTCGCTCGACGACCACCGTGGCCGGCACACCGTCGGGCAGGGTCAGCGACCCCTCCTCGGTCAGAGCGGTCAGGACGTCGACGATCCGGTCGGAGAGCTGTTCGGGAGTCACCGGTCAAGGGTATCCGCGGCTACGCGGGCGCTCACATCCGTCTCGTGATCACCCGGCGGCCGAACGCCCTCGGCGCGCCAGCCGGGTGACGACCTCGATGAGCTCGGCGGGCTCGAAGGGCTTGGTGAGGTACGCGTCGACGCCCACCTCCTTGCCACGGGCGAGGTCGGCGGCTTGGGCGCGCCCGGTCACCATCACGACCGGGATCGTCGCGGTGCCGGAGTCCTCCCGCAGCCGCTCGACGGCCTCGAACCCGGTCATCCGGGGCATCATCACGTCGAGGGTGATCACGTCGGGGCGCACGTCGTTTGCGATCTCGAGGGCGCTCTCGCCGTCGTCGGCCGTCGTGACCTCGAAGCCCTCGAGCTCGAGGTTCACCGCGATGAGCTCGCGGATGACGGCGGAGTCGTCGACGACGAGGGCACGCAGCGGCCGGTCTGCGGACATCACGCCCCCAATCACGTTGTCGGCCAAGGTCATGTACGCTCTTCGCGCAGCCCATGAGCCCCCGTAGCTCAGGGGATAGAGCACCGCCCTCCGGAGGCGGGTGCGTAGGTTCGAATCCTACCGGGGGCGCCCCTGTTCTTCCCGTTTTCCACTGACGGTGTCATCCGCCCGTTTCGCCGCACTTTCGGCACGCTCCCAACGGCTTCATGCCATGTCCCATGCCTCCAGGTTTCCACTGGTCTGGCCATTCTTGCTCCGCGACGTGCCGTTTCGGTCGGTTCCTCGTTACCTGTGTGTAAGCGGTGTCACCGCACGACCGGCGTGACGCCTGCCACAGGGGGAAACAACCTATCCGGCTCCTCTCGGGGGGAGTTCGGGCTCACACCTGTCCGAACGAACGAGAACGGAAGTGCCTTGACCTCACGCACCCTGCTCAAGAGAGCGGTCGCAGCCCTCACAGCCGCGGGCCTCGTGCTCGGCGGCGCCGTCGCCCTGACCGGCAGTCCGGCGCAGGCAGCCCTCAAGAAGGTGGAGACGCCCTTCGCCTACCAGGGCTCGGCCTACGGCACGCGGGTCACGCTCGGCCAGCCGAGCCAGGGCGGCCTCGCCTCGGGGCGGACCGCCTGGTCTCCCCTGGGCTGCACCTCGATGGCCCCCATCCGCAACGCGAAGGGCAGCAACGTCGCCAAGATCAACGCCAACTCGATGATCGAGGTCGGCGCCGTCACCAGCACCACCTCGACGTACCGCAAGCCGAAGAAGAAGGTCTACGGCTCACGCAGCGTCAACAAGGTCGCGAGCCTCACCCTCGGACCCGAGGACGGCCCACGGCTGAAGTTCGGTGCGCTCACGACCGTCGCGAACGCCTTCAACAAGAGAGGCAAGTTCGGCTCTCGGGCCGACATCGACCTCGCTGACATCCGCGCCATCGGCATCACCCCGGATGAGAGCGAGACCCCCGAGGAGCTCGACGAGCTCCTGGGCGCGATCAGGACGGCCGACGACCAGCTCGTCGAGGCTGTCATCGAAGGAGCCGGCTCCGACGGGATCGACATCCCCGGGATCGGCACCATCTTCCCCGCGGGCTCGCAGAGGACGAAGGCGGGTCGGTCGAGCGCCGTGGCAAGCGCCTTCGGCATCCGTGTGGCGCTCGAGAACGGCTCACAGGTGAACGTCGGCCGCGCCTGGGCACGCATCCAGACCGCCCATCCGGCTGCGGTCTTCGCCGGTCACGCCTACGGGTACGAAGCCGTGGTCGCGGACGGTGTCCTGGGGCTCGGACGTACCCCGTTCCGCCCGCTGCCGTGTGTGGGGACCGACGGGAAGTGGCGGTCCAACACGCTCGCCTCGGCGCCGCGCAGCGAGCAGCTGAACGCCGACGCCCTCAAGGCCGAGACCTTCGGCAAGCCGTTCGCCGACGGCCGGGCCGTGGCTCGCGCCCGGGCTTCGGTGGCCGACCTCTCACTCGGTGGCGGCGCGCTCCGGATCAAGGGCGTCGTCGGGCAGGTCAACGTCTTCCAGAACGCGAAGGGTCGTGTCGTCCGTCGCACGACCCAGGGCACCCGCGTCGGCGCCATCATCGCCGACGGCGAGACCTACGAGGTCCCGGCCCCCGGCGAGACCCTCGAGATCCCGGGCGTGGCCCGAATCAAGGCCGGCCTCCGCGACAAGCTCGGCAAGCGTGGCCTGCGCGTCCACGCCCTGCGAGTCGAGCTGCTCGACACCGGCCTGGTGCTGAACGTGGGCACGGCGAAGGCCAAGATCCTGCGCTGAGCGGCGCGCAGCCGGACACCAGTCGCGCGGGCGCGGCGCTCGAGGCTCCTAGCAGGAGCCCTCGAGCGTCGCGTCCTTGCGTGCACGCCTTGCGATGCTTCGGGCCTGGCCGATGTTCGCGAAGACCACGCTCGCCGCACCGACGTATCCGGTGCTACCGCCCACCACGCACGTGCGGAACAGGTGGGGCTTGACGCGCGAGGCGGCCTGGGCGAGCCGGTAGACCTCGGTTGGCCCCACGTTGGGGGTGTCGAGGTTCTCGAGGACCCCCATCACCGAGCGCTCCATGAAGCCCGGCCTGTCCTGTTTGGCCCGCACCTGGTTGAGGATGCCGACCAGGGCGCGCTGCTGGTTCGCTGACCGGTCGAAGTCGCCGCCCGGGAATGCCTTGCGGGTGCGCGAGAAGACCAGTGTCTGGATGCCGTTGAGCTTGTTCTTGCCCACGCGGTAGCCACGCGGCCTCAGCGGGTCGCTGAACGCGTACTTCGACCTGACCGTGACCCCGCCGATCCGGTCGACCATGCGGGAGAAGCCCCAGAAGCTGGTGGTGAAGACGTAGTCGGGACGGATCCCGACCATGTCTCCCACCGACCGGGCCATGAGCTGCGGACCGCCGTACATCATCGATGCGTTGATCTTGCTGCGGCCGTGCCCGGGGATGTTGACGTAGGAGTCACGCGGGATGCCGATCGCCGTCGCCGCGCCGGTGCGGGTGTTGAACCCGACGAGCTGGATCGCGTCGGCCCGGCTTCTCAACACCGGGCTGCCCTCACGGGCGTCGGAGCCGAGCAGGAGCACCCAGACCACTTTCTCGGAGATGTCGACGTTGTGCGCGCCCTCCACCTTGACCAGTGCTGCCGGCGCGTCCCTGACAGTTGCCGGCGGCATGACCAAGGCGGTCACGGCGAGTACGACGGCCAGCGGGACGAGCCTGCGGAGGTGCGGCAGGTGTCGGACGAGGGGCGTCGTGGCACGGGTCATCAGTTCGCTCCCTTCGCGGCGGGCACGGACGAACGGGTCACGTCGTACCCGAAGATCTGCCAGGACCCCGACTTCTTGCGGCTCATCAGCAACCGGCCCGCCACGGTCACCTTCTGGTCGGCCCCGTCGGTGCTCTCCTGCACGAACACCAGCCGGACCCGGGCGGTCAGGCCGGCGACGAAGCGGTTCGGCACGAGGACGTCGAGACGTGCCTGCTTGGCGCGTGGCACGACCGCCTCGGTCGTCTTCCCGATCCGGGCGTTCGTGAGCAGGGCCCGGTCGGAGGCGGCTCGCGATGCGGCGCCGCGCGAGAACGTGTCCAGCGCGCTCGCGAAGTCCTCCCGGGGGTACTCCCCCGCCAGGAAGGCCTGGTCGAAGTACTTCGACAGGGTGGCCGAGACCTGCGTCTCCAACCTCCTCCGCTGCTCGCGCTTCAGCCTTCCACCCGCCACCTGCGCCACCTCGACCTCCATCGGGACCGGCTTGGCCTCGAGGGTCGGCTGCGACCCCACCGACTGGTCCGGCAGCGCCGAGGGGGCGTCGTCCGCCGCCTCGTCGTCACCTGTGCAGCCTGCCGTGAGGGCGAGCAGCGTCGCCGCCAGTCCCCCGGCCAGGGCGCGGACAGGGCCCGGTCTGTGGTGGTTCATCGGTCTGGTCACTCCCGAGAGGGTCGGTTTCGCGTGAGCCTGGATACACCCGCCGGCCAACTGCCGATCCGGGCTGCATCAACTTGTCACGAAGGTCTAGCCTTGTAGCCGTCCACCCACCCTAAGAGACGCACCGGAAGAGGCGATTCAGGCCGTGGCCGAGTCTTCCCACAGCAGCCCCGTCGAGCCTTCGGCGTTCGGAGCCAACGAGTGGCTCGTCGACGAGATGTTCGAGAGGTACCAGCAGGACCCGAACAGTGTGGACAAGGCGTGGTGGGAGTTCTTCAAGAACTACACGCCCGGCGAGCACGTGACGGACAAGCCCACCGGCCCCAACGGCGCCCGGGCGGCTGCGCAGAAGACCGCAGAGAAGCCGGCCGCGGAGAAGACAGCGTCCAAGCCCACCGAGAAGGCCGCGCCCAAGCCGGCCGAGAAGCCCGCCGCCCCCACTCCTCAGGCCAAGAGCGCCACGACCGCGAAGCCACGGTCCGACGAGACCCCGGCCAAGGCGGCGCCGAAGACGAGCGCCCCGGTCCCGAAGGAGCCCGAGCCGGCGGCGAAGGCCGAGGCGAAGGACGAGCCGCAGTTGACCGTGCTGCGTGGCGCGCCGGCCCGCACCGCGCAGAACATGGACGTCTCCTTGAGCGTCCCCACCGCGACCAGCGTTCGCTCCGTCCCGGTCAAGCTGCTCTGGGACAACCGCACCGTCATCAACAACCACCTCGCCCGGGCCCGCGGCGGCAAGGTGTCCTTCACCCACATCATCGGCTACGCCCTGGTCAAGGCGCTCAAGACGATGCCGGAGATGAACAACGGTTTCGACGTCATCGACGGCAAGCCGACCCTAATCACCCCGGCGCACATCAACCTCGGCCTCGCGATCGACATGCAGAAGCCCGACGGCACCCGCCAGCTGCTCGTGCCGTCGATCAAGGCAGCCGAGACCATGGACTTCGCGGGCTTCTGGACCGCCTATGAGGACATCGTCCGCAAGGCCCGCAACAACAAGCTCGCGGTCAGCGACTTCCAGGGCACGACGATCACCCTGACCAACCCCGGCACCATCGGCACCAACCACTCGGTCCCGCGCCTGATGAAGGGGCAGGGCACGATCATCGGCGTCGGCGCGATGGAGTACCCGCCGGAGTACCAGGGCGCCTCCGAGGAGACCCTCGTCCGCAACGCGGTCAGCCGGGTGATGACGCTGACCTCGACCTACGACCACCGGGTCATCCAGGGCGCGCAGTCCGGAGACTTCCTCCGCCGTGTCCACGCGCTCCTCCTCGGCGAGGAGGGCTTCTACGACGAGATCTTCCGCGCCCTTCGCATCCCCTACGAGCCGATCCGCTGGGCCAAGGACATCTCGACCAGCCACGACGACGAGATCAGCAAGCAGGCGCGCGTCCTCGAGCTGATCCACGCCTACCGGGTGCGCGGCCACATCATGGCCGACACCGACCCGCTCGAGTACCAGCAGCGCAGCCACCCCGACCTCGAGGTCGAGTCGCACGGGCTCACCCTGTGGGACCTCGACCGCGAGTTCGCGACCGGCTCCTTCGGGGGCACCGGCCGCCGCTTCATGAAGCTGCGCAACATCCTCGGGATACTGCGTGACTCCTACTGCCGCACCGTCGGCATCGAGTACATGCACATCCAGGACCCCGAACAGCGACGCTGGATCCAGCAGCGCGTCGAGCAGCCGCACATGAAGCCGCCGCGCGAGGAGCAGCTGCGGATCCTGCTCAAGCTGAACCAGGCGGAGGCCTTCGAGACCTTCCTGCAGACCAAGTTCGTCGGCCAGAAGCGCTTCAGCCTCGAGGGCGGGGAGACCACGATCCCGCTGATCGACGAGATCTGCGAGGCCGCGGCCGAGGAGGAGCTCGACGAGGTCACGATGGGCATGGCCCACCG
>DASSMS010000143.1:0-53564 GCA_035688575.1 Nocardioidaceae bacterium | reverse complement strand
CAACATCGCCGAGGTCACCACGGCGGTGGCCCGCGGCGACCTCACCCGCACCATCACGGTCGAGGCGCGTGGGGAGATCCTCGAGCTCAAGAGCACCGTGAACACCATGGTCGACCAGCTCTCCGCCTTCGCCGACGAGGTGACCCGCGTCGCCCGTGAGGTCGGCACCGAGGGTCGCCTCGGCGGCCAGGCCGACGTCCACGACGTCTCGGGCACCTGGAAGGACCTCACCGAGAACGTCAACATGATGGCGAGCAACCTGACCGCCCAGGTGCGCAACATCGCCCAGGTGACGACGGCGGTGGCGAGCGGCGACCTGAGCCGCAAGATCACCGTCGACGCCCGAGGGGAGATCCTCGAGCTCAAGAGCACCGTGAACACCATGGTCGACCAGCTCTCGTCCTTCGCCGACGAGGTCACCCGCGTCGCCCGCGAGGTCGGCACCGAGGGCATCCTCGGCGGCCAGGCACGCGTCCCCGGCGTGGCCGGCACCTGGCGCGACCTCACCGTCTCGGTGAACTCGATGGCGAGCAACCTGACCAACCAGGTGCGCAGCATCGCCGCGGTCTCCACGGCGGTCGCCCGTGGTGACCTGAGCCAGAAGATCTCCATCGAGGCGCGCGGCGAGGTCGCGGCCCTCGCCGGCACTATCAACGCCATGGTCGACACGCTCCGCGCGTTCGCCGACGAGGTCACCCGGGTTGCGCGCGAGGTCGGCACCGAGGGCATCCTCGGCGGCCAGGCGCACGTCCGCGGCGTCGCAGGCACGTGGAAGGACCTCACCGACTCGGTGAACTCCATGGCCGGGAACCTCACCAGCCAGGTGCGCAGCATCGCGCTGGTCACCACCGCGGTCGCCCACGGCGACCTCACCCAGAAGACGTACGTCGACGCGCGGGGAGAGATCCTCGAGCTCAAGACCACGGTCAACCGGATGGTCGACCAGCTCTCGTCGTTCGCCGACGAGGTCACCCGGGTGGCCCGCGAGGTGGGCACCGAGGGCAAGCTCGGCGGCCAGGCCGAGGTGGCCGACATCTCGGGCACCTGGCGCAAGCTCACCGAGAACGTCAACCAGCTCGCCGGCACGCTGACCACGCAGCTGCGGGCGATCGCGGAGGTCTCCACGGCGGTCACCCAGGGAGACCTCAGCCAGCAGATCACCGTCGAGGCCGAGGGCGAGGTCGCCGAGCTCAAGGACAACCTCAACCAGATGATCGACAACCTGCGCGAGACGACCCGGGCCAACCAGGAGCAGGACTGGCTCAAGACCAACCTGGCCCGGTTCACCGGCCACATGCAGGGCGGCCGGGACCTGCTCGACGTCACCAGGCTGATCGTCACCGAGCTCACGCCGCTCGTCGGCGCGACCCAGGGGTCGTTCTTCCTCAACGAGGCCGGGCCCGGCGAAGGCGGCTCCCTGCGCCGCATCGCCTCCTACGGCTACCGACACCGCCGGAAGGTCCCCGACCGGTTCGGGTTCGGCGAGGGTCTCGTCGGCCAGTCCGCCCTGGAGAAGGCGCCGATCCTCGTCACGGGCGCCCCCTCGGACTACATCCGGATCGCCTCCGGGCTCGGCGAGGCGCCGCCGGTCACCATCGTCATCCTGCCGGTGGTCTTCGAGGACCAGGTGCTCGGCGTGGTCGAGCTCGCGTCCTTCGCGCAGTTCAGCCAGGTGCACATGCAGTTCCTGGAGCAGCTGATGGAGATCATCGGCGTCTCCCTCAACGCCATCATCGCCAGCTCCCGCACGCAGGAGCTTCTCGTCGAGTCGCAGCGCCTCGCGTCGGAGCTGCAGAACAAGTCCGAGGAGCTGCAGACCCAGCAGGGCGAGCTCCAGCAGACCAACGCCGAGCTGGAGGAGAAGGCGAGCCTGCTCGCCGCCCAGAACCGTGCCATCGAGATCAAGAACCTCGAGATCGAGGACGCCCGGCGCGGCCTCGAAGAGCGGGCGGAGCAGCTCGCGCTGTCCTCCCGCTACAAGTCGGAGTTCCTCGCGAACATGTCGCACGAGCTGCGCACGCCGCTGAACTCCCTCCTCATCCTGGCCAAGCTGCTCTCGGAGAACGCCGAGGGGAACCTCAACTCGCGGCAGGTCGAGTTCGCGCGCACGATCCACAGCGCCGGCACGGACCTTCTCCAGCTGATCAACGACATCCTCGACCTGTCCAAGGTCGAGGCCGGGAAGATGGACGTGCACCCGGCCGACGTCGCCGTCTCCGGGGTCGTCGAGTACGTCGAGGCGACCTTCCGTCCACTCACGACCGAGAAGGACCTCGGCTTCGCGGTCAGCGTCGCCTCCGACGTACCCCGCAGCCTCTTCACCGACCAGCACCGACTCCAGCAGGTGTTGCGCAACCTGCTCTCCAACGCGGTGAAGTTCACGACGTCCGGTGAGGTCACCCTGGACATCCGGACCGCCTCGGAGGAGCGGTTCACCACGCGTACCCTCACCGACTCAGACCAGGTCGTGGCCTTCGCCGTGGGCGACACGGGCATCGGCATCCCGCCCGACCACCTGCGCGTGATCTTCGAGGCGTTCCAGCAGGCCGACGGCACGATCAGCCGCAAGTTCGGAGGCACCGGGCTCGGCCTCTCGATCAGCCGGGAGATCGCGCGCCTGCTCGGCGGGGAGATTCACGCCGAGAGCGATCCGGGCCACGGCAGCACCTTCACCCTGTACCTGCCGCTGCGCTGGACCGGCGACCCCTCCGCCAGGTTCCTCGGCGAGGCGGAGAGCCGGCGCCCCGCCCTAGAGGCGCTGCCGCGCCCCCGCGAGATCGAAGGGCAGGCCCCGGTGGAAGGCCCCGCCGAGCAGGTCGTCGAGGACGACATGAGTGACCTGGCCCGGGAGGACCAGGTCCTCCTCGTGGCACTCTCGCCGGCGCACCTGCGCCGAGCCGCGGTCGACCTCGGCCGGAACCGGGGGTTCAAGGTGGTCACGACCGACCGGGCCGCCGTCGCGATGGCAGCAGCGCGACTGCACCGCCCCGCCGGGATCGTCGTGGGGATGGACCTGACCGCCGACGACGGTGTCTCCCTGCTGCGTTCGCTGAAGGCCGACCCCGAGACCCGGCACGTCCCCACGGTCGCGGTTCACTCGCCCCACGCCACCGACGGCGTGCACGTCGGAAGGCATGCCGGTGCGCTGCGGATCGTCGAGGACCCGGTGACCCCTGAGAGCCTGGAGGCGGCGCTGGACGACCTGGGCGCCTACATCGACCGCGAGACCCGGTCGCTGCTCGTCGTCTCCAGCGAGGCGGTGGAGGAGACCGCGGCGGTGGTCGCACTGTTCGGCGCCGTCCCCGACGTGGACCTGTTCCTGGTGGGCAACGTCGAGGACGCGGTGGAGGCTCTTGGGACCCGGCGGTTCGACTGCGTGGTCGTGGACCTGAAGCTCGCGGGAGGAAGCGGGTTCGACGTCATCAAGCGGATGCGCTCCCGCAAGGCGCTGCAGGGGATCCCTGTGGTGGTCAGCGCGGGTGGTGAGATCTCTGGACGCGACGAGACGCGCCTTCGCCACTACGCCGAGTCCATGGTGGTGAAGTACCCGCCGACCGTCGGCCGGCTGATCGACGACGTCGCCCTGTTCCTCCACCGGTCCGACGTCGAGATCCCCGACCAGCGGGTCACCGTGGTGGAGCAGCCCGCGGGTAGCGCGGAGCTCTTCACCGGGAAGCGCATCCTCATCGTCGACGACGACGCGCGCAACGTGTTCGCGCTCGCCAGCGCCCTGGAGGGCCACGGGATCGACGTGGTGTACGCCGACAACGGGGAGGCCGGCATCCAGGCCCTTCAGGGCGAGCCCGACATCGACCTAGTGCTGATGGACGTCATGATGCCGGGCATGGACGGATACACCGCGATGCGCGAGATCCGGAAGATTCCGCGGTTCCGCGACCTCCCGGTCATCGCCCTCACCGCGAAGGCGATGCCCGGCGACCGCGACAACAGCCTGGCCGCGGGCGCCTCGGACTACGTCACCAAGCCGGTCGACATCGACGACCTGCTGGGCCGCTTCCGGACGTGGTGGACATGACCGAACGGGCCAGGATCCTGCTCGTCGACGACCGCGAGGAGAACCTCCTCGCCCTCGAGGCGATCCTGAGCTCGCTCAACCAGACCCTCGTGCGCGCGTCGTCGGGAGAGGACGCGCTACGGGCGCTGCTGAAGGACGAGTTCGCCCTGATCCTCCTCGACGTCCAGATGCCCGGCATGGACGGCTTCGAGACGGCGGCACAGATCAAGGCGCGCTCGCGCACCAAGGACATCCCGATCATCTTCCTCACCGCGGTCGACACCGACGAGCACAACGCGTACCGCGGCTACGCAGCAGGCGGCGCGGACTACATCACCAAGCCCTTCGACCCGTGGGTGCTCCGTGCGAAGGTCCAGGTCTTCGTCGACCTCTGGGTGGCCGGTCGCCGCCTCGCAGCCCAGGCCAGCTTCCTGCGGCGGCAGCTGGAGAATAGCCGCGCGCCCGACGTGCTCGGCGAGCTGGGCGAGCGCCTCACCCTCGTGGAGGAGTCCCTGCAGGAGCTCGGCCGGCAGCTCGCCGAGGACGAGGGGTCGGCCGAGGCGTCGCTGGCCCTGCTCGAACGTCGTGTCTCCTCGATGCGCCAGGCCCTCGACGTCCTCGATGAGGAGTCGCCGGTCTCCGGCCACACCCGCCGCGAGTTCGGCTGACCCTTCCGTTCGGCCGTCGGCCTGCCTGCCCCCGCGTCGGGTGGCGGAGGTGGAGGGCGCCCGCTGCCACGCGCAGCGCCGAACTCCTCAGGCATCCGCGCCGGGAGCGGCCGCCCAGCCCGAGAGACAACCCGTTCCCATTGGCCCCACTGGTCACTAGAGTCACCCGAACGGGTTACAGAACGGAAGGAATCGGGATGAAGGTGATGGACCCGCAAGGACGGACCGTCCGGGTGCACCGGCGGTGGCTCCCCTGGAGGCGCCGCGTGCGGGACATCGAGAACTTCGACGCCGGAGGCATCGACGGCCCCTCCGGTGACGACCCGATCAGCCTGGCCCTGGCCCTGCTCGGCGTGCTCCTGCTGATCCCGTTCGTGCTCGGCCTCGTGCTGCTGGTCGGCGAGGTCTTCCTGCTCGTCCTGCTGCTCCCGGTCGTCGTCCTCGTCCGAGTGCTGTTCCGGAGTCCGTGGACGGTCGAGGCCACCAGCAAGGGGCACGTGCTGTGGAGCGAGCAGGTCGCGGGGTGGAACGAGTCGGAGGCGCGGATCCTCGACATCGCCGCGGTCTACGAGAGGGGCGAGGGGCCCTTCCCGCTTCATGGCGGGCGGGCCTGACCTCCCCGAGCCGTCCCGGCGACCCTGGCGAGTCGCCCCGCCCGTCGTACCTTGCACTGCGGCGTCGGCCGGGTTGCAGATTCCCAGGGTATGCAGGAGAACTGTTGCTCCCCACGGCAAGATCACCGTGGGGAGCAACAGTTTGCCTACATACCTTGGTAATTCGCGCGCCCAGGATCAGGCGGGGAAGCGCTCACCCTTCTCCGCGAGCTCAACGAGGTACGCCGGGGGCGCGAACCGCTCGCCGTAGGTGGCCGCGAGCTCGCGCGCCCGGGCGACGAAGCCGGACAGGCCTCCCTCGTAGCCCTGCATGTACTGCACCGTGCCGCCGTACAGGGGCGGGAAGCCGATGCCGAAGATCGAGCCGATGTTCGCCGCGGCCGCGGACTCGATGACCCCCTCGGCGAAGCACTTCGCGGTCTCGAGCGACATACGGAAGAGGTACCGCTCCTGGATGTCCCTGAGCGGGACCTCGAGGCCCTCCTTGGTGAAGTTCTCCCGCAGGCCCGGCCACAGGAACTTCTTGCCACCGTCGGTGGGGTACTCGTAGAAGCCCGCTCCCGCGGCCTTGCCCTTGCGGCCGAACTCCTCGATCATCCGGTCGATGGTCGCGGTGCCCGGCTGCTCGGGAAGGGTGCTCCCCTCCCGCTCCGCCGCCGCCTCGGCCGCCTTGCGGATGCTCTGCGAGAGGGTCAGCGAGACCTCGTCGAGCATCGCGAGCGGCGGCGCGGGGAAGCCCGCCATCGTCGCGGCCCGCTCGATCGTCTGCGGGTCGACACCCTCCTCGAGCAGGGCAACCGCCTCGGTGAGCAGGGTGCCGTAGACCCGGCTGGTGTAGAAGCCGCGGCTGTCGTTGACCACGATCGGCGTCTTCTTGATCTGCTGCACGACGTCGATCGCGTGCGCGACGGCCTTGTCGGAGGTCTTCGCGCCACGGATGATCTCGACGAGCGGCATCTTGTCGACGGGCGAGAAGAAGTGCAGGCCGATGAAGTCCTCGGGCCGGTCGACGCCCTCGGCCAGCTCGCTGATCGGCAGGGTGCTGGTGTTGGAGCACAGCAACGCGTCGGGGTTCACCACGTCGAGGATCTCGCCGAAGACCTTGTTCTTCAGGCCCGGGTCCTCGAAGACGGCCTCGATCACGAGGTCGCAGCCCGTGAGATCGCTGGGGTCGGCGGTCGGCGTGATCCGCGCGAGCACCTCGTCGGCCTTCTCGCGCGACATCTTGCCGCGCTCGACCGCCTTGTCGAGGAGCTTGACCGAGTAGCCCTTGCCCTTCTCGGCGTTCTCGACGCTGACGTCCTTGAGGACCACCTCGATGCCCGACCGGGCCGCCGAGTAGGCGATTCCCGCGCCCATCATCCCGGCCCCGAGCACGCCGAGCCTGGTCGCGGTGAACTTGTCGACGCCCTCGGGACGCAGCGATCCCGAGTTGATCGCCTGCAGGTCGAAGAAGAACGCCTGGATCATGTTCTTCGAGATCGGCCCCGTGATCAGCTTCGTGAGGTAGCGCGACTCGATGCGCGAGGCGGTGTCGAAGTCGACCTGCGCGCCCTCGACGGCCGCGGACATGATCGCCTTCGGGGCCGGGTAGTCCGCGCCCTTGGCCTGCTTGCGCAGGTTGGCCGGGAACGCCGGGAGGACCGCGGCGACCTTCGGGTTCGACGGGGCTCCGCCGGGCATCTTGTAGCCGGGCCGGTCCCAGGGCTGGCTCGCGGCCTCGGCGTTGTCCTTGTTGGCGAGGATCCAGGCCTTCGCCGCGGGGACGAGCTCGTCCTGGGTGGCGACGACCTCGTCGACGAGGCCCTTCTCCTTAGCCTGGGCCGGCTTCAGCTTGGTGCCGGTGAGCAGGTAGGTCATGAGGGCGTCGTACATGCCGAACATCCGGACGAGCCGGGTCACGCCGCCACCGCCGGGCAGCAGCCCGAGCGAGACCTCGGGGAGGCCGAGGTCGTAGCGGCCGTCGACCGCGATCCGGTGGTGGCAGGCGAGGGTGATCTCGAGACCGCCGCCGAGCGCGGCGCCGTTGATCGCGGCGACGACGGGCTTGCCGAACAGCTCGAGGCGACGCAGGTCCGCCTTGATCGCCTCGACGGTCTCGAAGATCCGGGGTGCGTCCTCCGGCCCCGCCTGGACCATCATCTTCAGGTCTCCGCCGGCGAAGAAGGTCTTCTTCGCGCTGGTGACCACCACCCCGGTGATCTCGTCCTTCTCCTGGTCGAGCCGGGCGACGGCGGCGGCCATCGACTCCTTGTACAGCTCGTTCATGGTGTTGGCGCTCGCGGTCGGGTCGTCGAGGGTGAGTACGACGATCCCGTCGCTGTCCTTGTCCCACCGCACGGCGCTCTGCTGGGCAGTCTCAGTCATTGATGTTCCTTGGAGGTCTGGGTCGTTGACGTTGTGGGCGGTGGGTCAGATGCGCTCGACGACGGTGGCGATACCCATGCCGCCGCCGACGCAGAGCGTGGCGAGTCCGTAGCGCAGCTCGCGCCGCTCGAGCTCGTCGACCAGCGTGCCGAGGATCATCGCGCCGGTCGCACCGAGCGGATGCCCCATCGCGATGGCACCGCCGTTGACGTTGACCTTCTCGGCCGGCAGGTCGAGGTCGCGCATGAAGCGCATCGCCACCGCGGCGAAGGCCTCGTTGATCTCGTAGAGGTCGATGTCCTCAGGAGTGAGGCCGGCCTTGGCGAGTGCCTTGCGGGAGGCCGGAGCGGGGCCGGTGAGCATGATCGTCGGGTCGGCGCCGGAGACCGCGGTGGCGATGATCCGGGCGCGGGGCGTGAGGCCGAGGTCCTGGCCGACCTGCTCGGAGCCGATCGCCATCAGCGATGCGCCGTCCACGATGCCGGAGGAGTTGCCCGCGTGGTGGACGTGGTTGATCCGCTCCACCCAGTGGTACTTCTCGAGGGCCACCGAGTCGAAGCCACCCTGGTCGCCGATCTCGGCGAAGGACGGCTTGAGCCCGGCGAGCGACTCGACGGTCGTGCCCGGACGGATGAACTCGTCCTTCTCGAGGATCGCGATGCCGTTCAGGTCCCTGACCGGGACGACAGAGTTGTCGAAGTAGCCGTTGGCCTGGGCCTTGGCTGCCCGCGCCTGCGACTCGGCGGCGAACGCGTCGACGTCCTCGCGGGAGAAGCCCTCGATCGTCGCGATGAGGTCGGCGCCGATGCCCTGGGGGACGAACGCGGTGTCGAAGGCGGTGGCAGGGTCCGTGGCCCAGGAGCCGCCGTCGGAGCCCATCGGCACGCGCGACATCGACTCGACGCCGCCGGCGAGGATCAGGTCCTCGAAGCCGGAGCGGACCCGCGCCGCGGCCTGGTTGACCGCCTCGAGGCCGGAGGCGCAGAACCGGTTGAGCTGCACGCCCGCGACGGTCTCGGGGTACCCGGCCTTCAGCGCGGCGGTCTTGGCGATGTCCGACCCCTGGTCGCCGATCGGGGTCACCACGCCGAGCACCACGTCGTCCACGCGCTCGGGGTCGAGGCCGGGGTTGCGCTCCTTCACGGCGTCGAGCAGCCCGACGACGAGGTCGATCGGCTTCACCTCGTGGAGCGAGCCGTTCTTCTTGCCCTTGCCCCGCGGCGTGCGGAGGGCGTCGTACACGAAAGCTTGAGGCACGTCAGCCTGGCTCATCTGGGAGTCCCAACTTCTCGGTGACCGGGAGGCCGGCCCACGGATGACCGGGCCGGTGGAGATACCTGATTGTGACACTCATACTGTTAGCGTCCAACCAGGCCCAGGATGTGATCTGCGTCGCTCCCATGGCCCGGCCCGACCAGTCCAGACCACCCGAGGAACGCCGGCGATGACGAACACGAGCGAGGTCGTCAACGACCTGATGACCCTCGACGAGCTCACCAAGCGCGTGGGGATGAGCGTCCGGAACGTCCGCTTCTACACCACCAAGGGGCTCGTCCCGCCCCCGATCCGACGCGGCCGGTCGGGCTACTACTCCGGCGACCACGTGGCGCGGCTCGAGCTGGTCCGCGAGCTGCAGGCCCACGGCTTCACGCTGTCGGCGATCGAGGGCTACATGGCCCGGATCCCCTCGAACGCCACCCCCGAGACCATCGCCCTGCACCGCACGCTGCTCGCCCCCTGGATGGCGGACATGCCCGAGACCATCTCCAGGAAGGAGCTGGTACGACGGGCGGGACGGGAGCTGAGCGACGACGAGCTCGCGACCCTCAACACGCTCGGGATCGTCTACCCCGCCAAGCAGGGAAGGTTCCAGGTAGCGGTGGCGCACCTCTCCGTCGGCGTCGCGCTGCTCGACCTCGGCATGCCGTCGGAGGCGGCGATCGCCGCGCAAGACATCTTCACCGCCCACGGCAGGGCGATCGCCGAGGAGCTCACCGAGCTGTTCAAGAAGGAGGTGTGGCCCGCCTACAAGGAGAGGGGGGTCTCGCCGGAGCAGCTGCGCGAGATGGTCGAGAAGTTCAAGCCCGTCTCGGTCGCCGCCCTCGTCACCGCCTACGAGACCGCGGTGGACGAGACCAAGCGCGAGACCGTCGCCCGCCGTACCCGCTGAGCCGCCCCGGCCTCAGGCCTGGACGACCGCCCCGGACTCGATAAGGGCGTCGACGTCCCGGATCCCCCACGCCTCGAGCGCTGCGCGGCTCTGTCCACCCGGCACGCTGGGGCCGGAGGTGAGCGACGGAGCCGTGCGTGAGAAGCGCGGCGCGGGGGCGGGCTGGAGGAGACCGTCGCGGGTCACGTAGGTCCCGCGCGCCCTCAGGTGAGGGTGCTCGGCAGCCTCGGTCAGCGGCAGGATCGGCGTACAGCAGGCATCGGTGCCTTCGAAGACCTCGGCCCACTCGGCCTGGGTGCGCTCCCGGATCCGGCTGGCGATCGTCTCGCGGAGCTCGTCGTGGCGGGCGAAGTCGTAGCGGTCGGGGACCTCTCCGGCCAGACCGAGGCCCTTGACGAGCTCGTCGTAGAACTTCGGCTCCAGCGAGCCCACCGCCATGTGCCGGCCGTCGGAGGTCTCGTAGACGTCGTAGAACGGCATCCCGCCGTCGAGGAGGTTGACCGCGCGCTCCTCGCGCCAGCCGCCGCCCGCGATCATGCTCGCGAGCATCGCGTTGAGGTGGGCGGACCCGTCGACGATCGCCGCGTCGACGACCTGGCCCTCGCCGCTGACACGCGACTCGAGGAGGGCGGCGAGCACGCCGATGACGAGGTACGTCGACCCGCCACCGAAGTCACCGAGGAGGTTCGAGGGGAACATCGGGCGCTCGGGGCTCTGCCCGAGGCCGTGCAGCGAGCCGGAGATGCCGATGTAGTTCATGTCGTGGCCGGCGGTCTGGGCGAGGGGTCCGTCCTGGCCCCAGCCGGTCATCCGGCCGTAGACGAGCCGGGGGTTGCGAGCCAGACACTGCTCCGGCCCGAGGCCGAGACGCTCGGCGGCCCCGGGTCGCATGCCCTCGATGAACACGTCCGCCCTCTCGACCAGGTCGAGCAAGGTGGCGACCGCGGCCGGGTCCTTGAGGTCCATCGCGATGCTGGGGCGGCCGCGGGTCAGCAGGTCGGTCTCCCGGGCGCCTGCGCTGGCGGCACCTCCGGGCTTCTCGACGCGCACCACGTCGGCCCCAAGGTCGGCGAGCATCATCGCCGCGTGCGGGCCAGGTCCGATACCGGCGAGCTCGACGACCTTGATACCCCTGAGCGGGCCGGTCCCCTGTCCGAGTGCGTACGCGTCAGTCATGCGCCGATTCTGACAGCGGGACTGTCAGGATCGCGAGGGGGTGTCCGTCACCAGGGACACGATGTTGACGACGATGGCGATCGCCATGCCGACGATTCCCACGACGAGCAGGATGCGGACCACGAGCGCCCAGTCGAAGGTGGCCTCCCCGAAGTCGAAGGGGAAGACCTGCCACGTCCGGACGCCGACCGCGATCGCCACGCCCGTGGTGACGATGTCACCGAGGGCCTTCACAGCCTTGGTGTCCCTGGCGAGGTACACCGAGTTCGCGACCAGGCTCACCACGAACGAGGCGTTGACCAGGCCGAGGATCTGCGTGAAGTCGTCGGTGAGGAACGGCAGCACGTCCCAGCCGGGCCACACGTTCACTGCATACAGGAGCGCGCCGTTGACCAGGAGCGCGAACACGTAGCCGGTCCGCCTGGCGGCGGTCGAGGGGCGCTTGGTCGCCTTCACGTCTGTGGCAGAAGCCATCGGGACCTCCCTTCCGGAAAGGTGCCTCTGCAACGACGCTAGGACCGGCCTTCTCCGGAGGGCAGGGGCGAAGGTCACCCGATGTCACGGTCATCGCCCGCTAGGGTCCGACCACATGGACATCGTGCGAGAGCTCCTCGACGGCACTACAGGCGACCACCCCTGCGACGGCCGAGGCCCGGCGGCTACTCGGCAGCCAGCCCCGCGAGGCGTCGAGCTGCTCGCCCTGGTCCCTGACCATGCGTCGGGCCAGCTCGCGCAGCGCGAGGTTCAGCCCCCGGTCGACCTCGGCCCGCGACATCGCCACGGCGGTCCGGTGGTTGGCGGCCATCCTGTCCGCCACTTCTCCTCGAACTGCGCTCCGTCCAGGCCGTAGAGGTCGGACATGCTGATCGCCTGCTGGTGCATCGCGCTCAGCTCGTGGGCTTAGGCTTCGTCGGTCTCGTTGCGCTCGGCTCCCACCCGCGGTGAGGCGGTCGCGGCCGCGGCACCGTTCGCCCGCTCCGGCGTCGAGAGCTCGGCCTTCGTCGTGCAGCCAGAGCCGAGCAGGAGCAGGGGTACGACGACCAGCGCAGTCGGGCGGAGCATGCGCCCGACCCTAGTGGTGGTACTCGTGCACCACCGCATGTCCCTTGCCGCGCGAGATCATCCAGCGGTTCACGGGCAGGGTGACGACGAAGGCCACCGCGAACGCGAGCGCCAGGGCTGCCCAGAAGATCCAGTTCGCCAGGCCGGCGTGCATGGCGCCCGGGACGAGGACCATCACCGCGTTGTCGACGATCTCCATGACCGTGATCGAGATCGTGTCCGCGGCCAGGGCGATCTTCACCGCGGCCGCGAAGGGCAGGCCGGCGCGGAGCACCGAGGTCACGGTGAGCAGGTAACCGAAGAAGAACGCGAGCACGACGGCGAGGGCCACGGTCGACCAGGTGCCCCACCCCCACCAGGTCCCGAGGACCATTCCGAGGACCTCACCGATGGCACAGCCGGTGAGGCAGTGCAGGGTCGCACTGACCGCGGTCCCCCATGACGAGTCCGCGCCCCCGTGCGCCCCGTGGCCCGTCGTGCCCTCGGGCCCCGCGTGCATCTCGTGCATCTCGTGCATCTCGTGCATCTCGTGGCGAGCGTGCTCGCCGGTGTGGGTGTCTTCGTGCGTCATGCGTCTCTGTATACCCCCTAGGGGTATCGCACGCAAGGGGTCAGGTGGACAGGACGCGCCGCAGGAACTGCCGGGTCCGGTCGTGGGAGGGGCTGGTGAAGATCGCCTCGGGCGGGCCCTGCTCCAGGATCGAGCCGCCGTCGAGGAAGCAGACCTTCGTCGCCACGTCGCGGGCGAAGGCCATCTCGTGCGTCGCCAGGACCAACGTGGTCCCCGCGACCGCCATGTCGCGGATGATGTCGAGCACTTCGCCAACGAGCTCCGGGTCGAGCGCCGAGGTGACCTCGTCGAGGAGCACCAGCTCCGGGCCCGTCGCCAGCGCCCGGACGATCGCGGCCCGCTGCTGCTGCCCTCCCGACAGGCGGTCGGGATGGGTGGTCGCCTTGTCGGCGAGCCCGAAGCGCTCGAGCAGCTCCCGCGCCCGCGCCTCGGCCTCAGCACGGGACATTCCGTGCGCGCGGCGGGGCGCGAGCGTGATGTTGTCCAGGACGGTCATGTGCGGGAAGAGGTTGTAGGCCTGGAACACCATGCCCATCCGCCGTCGTACGGCGCGGGCGTCCACCCGCGGGTCGGTGACCTCCTGTCCCTCGAACCAGATGGTGCCGTCGTCGACGGGCTCGAGCAGGTTCAGGCAGCGCAGCAACGTGGACTT
Organism: Nocardioidaceae bacterium; assembly: GCA_035688575.1. Lineage (GTDB taxonomy): Bacteria > Actinomycetota > Actinomycetes > Propionibacteriales > Nocardioidaceae > Nocardioides_C. The sequence continues at coordinate 40,269 of DASSMS010000143.1, read as the reverse complement.
GCCGCTGCCGGAGGAGCCGATCAGGCACACGACGTCGTGCGGCTCGACGGTGAGGTCGACGTCGCGCAACACCACCCTGTCGCCGTACGACTTCCGCAGGCCCTCGACCCGCAGCAGCTCGGTCATCGGCCACCTCCTCGCTCACGACGCGCGACCCGGCGCCCGAGCCAGTCGGTGAGCCGGGCCATCGGGATGGTCAGCGCGACGAAGAACGCGGCGGCGACGAGGTAGGGCGTGTAGTTGAAGTTGTAGTTCGCGTAGTCCCGCGCGCTGAACAGGGCGTCGAAGAGGGCGACCGAGGCCACGAGCGCGGTGTCCTTCTGCAGCGACACGAAGTCGTTCAGGAGCGGGGGTACGACCCGCCGCACCGCCTGGGGCAGCACGACGAACCGCATGGTGGTCGCGTGGGACAGCCCGAGCGACTCGGCGCTCGCGAGCTGCGAGGGGTGGATGGACTCGATGCCGGCCCGGAAGACCTCGGCGACGTAGGCGCCGTAGGAGAGGACCAGGGCGACCAGCGCCAGCCAGAACAGGTCGTTGGTGATCCCCTGCAGGCGCAGGGCGGGCACGCCGAAGCAGATGAGGAAGACGACAAGCAGCGTGGGGAGCCCACGGAAGAGGTCGGTGTAGAAGACGGCGAGCGCACGCAGCGGGAACAACGCCGGCGCCGTCGTGCTCCGCACGACCGCGACGAGGACACCGACGGCGAGGATCAGCGGCTCCGCGAGCAGGAACAGCTTGACGTTGAGCCAGAACCCCTCAGCGATCGCGGGGAAGGAGGCCTTGGCGTGCTCCCACGAGAAGAAGGTCTCGCGGACCGTCGCCCAGCCTGGCGAAGCGAGGACTCCGACGACCGCCACGACGAGGAGCAGCGCGGTCGCCGCCCCCGCGATCGCGGCGGAGCGCAGCGACCTGCGCCGGCGGACCGCCTCGCGTTCGAGCTGCCGCGGGCTGGGTGACCAGTCGCCCACGGCGCGGTCAGTCGAGGACCGGGACGTCGACCACGTCCGAGAGCCACTGCTGCTCGATGTCCTGAAGCTCACCGGAGTCCTTCAGCGAGGCCAGGGCCTGGTTCACGCACGGGACGAGCTCGCTGCCCTTCTCGAAGAGCATGCCGAACTCCTCGGTCTCCCCCTCTGCGGGCTGGAACTGCCCGACGATCGTGGCGTTCGGGATCTCGACGGCGGTGATGTAGAAGGCCGTCGGCAGGTCCGCGACGATCGCGTCGACCTGGTCGTTGGCCAGCGCCTGCTTCGCCGCGTTGGTGTCCTCGAACACCAGCGGCTGCTCGGTCGGCTGGATCACGTCGCGCACCGCGGTGAGCGAGGTTGTGCCGGTCTGCGCGCCGAGCCGGATGTCCTTCAGGTCCTCCACGGAGGCGGCCTGGGCGGCGTCGGACCCCTTCGGTGCGATCACCGCCTGGGCGGCGGAGTAGTAGCCGTCGGAGAAGTCGACGGCATTCTCCCGCTCCGGGGTGATCGAGATCTGGTTGATGTCGAAGTCGAACTCCTTCTCCCCCGGCGCGTAGGAGGTGTTGAAGGGCACCTTCACCCAGGTCACCTGGTCGCGGGTGAACCCGAGCTCCTCGGCGACCGCGTAGGCGACGGCGGACTCGTAGCCCTCTCCGTTGCTCGGGTCGTTGTCGACGAACCACGGCTCGTAGGCCGGGGAGTCGGTCCCGATCGTCAGCTGCCCGTCGGTCTTGAGGGGGAGGTTCTCGGTGGCGCAGGCCTCGGCCGAGTCGGTCGGGCTCTCGGTCGCCTCGGCCCCGGTCTCCTCCTCCACGGGGGCGCAGGCCCCTGCGGCCAGGAGCAGGGGTACGGCGAGGAGGGCGAACCGGTGTCGGCGCATGACGTGATGCTATTCCGCTCCTGGCTCGCCGTCCGGAGTCTCGTTCAGTTCCAAAGCGAGATTCCTGAAGCGAGAAAGCTGGGTCTGGAACTGAACGAGTCCGACGGCCCTGCGACCTCGCCGGCGACCGGGTCGCTGTGGGCAAGGCCACGTCTGCAACTAGTTGCATAGCAACCTCGCGAGCAGCCATGCTCGACACCACCGCGGCTCGACACCCCGGGCCCGCCATCACCGAGGTCCCCACGACAGGAGCTGACATGGCCCTCGAGCACGCGATCCTCGTGTCGCTGAGCGAGCGACCCGCCTCCGGCCTCGAGCTCGCCCACCGCTTCGACCGGTCGATCGGCTTCTTCTGGAGCGCCACGCACCAGCAGATCTACCGGGTCCTCGGCCGGATGGAGGCCGACGGCTGGGTCCGCTCCGCGGCCGTCGAGCAGCACGGCCGCCCGGACAAGAAGGTCTACAAGGTGACGACCGCCGGCCGCGCGGAGCTCTCGGCCTGGCTCGCCTCGCCGATGCCGGCCGAGAAGTTCCGCAGCGAGCTCGCGGTCCGGCTGCGCGGGGCGTCGTACGGCGACCGGGCCGCCGTCCTCGACACGGTCCGACAGCAGCGGGCCGACCACGCCACCCGCCTCGAGCACTACGAGCGGCTCTGCGCGCGCGACTTCCCCGAACCGAGCACGCTCACCGACCAGCAGCTCGACGTCTACCTCGTGCTGCGTGGCGGCATTCGCCTCGAGCGGTTCTGGGTGGACTGGCTCACCGAGTACCTCGACGCACACGAGTCCCCTGCCCGCCGTACGAACCAAGGACAGTCACGATGAGCACCTTCCCCCACCTCCTCGAGCCGATCACGATCGGCGGCACCACCCTGCGAAACCGGGTCGTCATGGGCTCCATGCACACCGGCCTCGAGGACCGCGCGAAGCACCTGCCCGAGCTCGCGGCCTACCTCGCAGAGCGGGCCCGCGGCGGTGTCGGCCTGATCGTCACGGGCGGCTACGCGCCCGACGTGCGGGGCTGGCTGCTGCCGTTCGGGTCGATGATGACCCGGACCCGGCAGGCAGACCGGCACCGTCAGGTCACCGACGCCGTGCACGCCGAGGGCGGGGCGATCGCGATGCAGATCCTGCACGCCGGCCGCTACGGCTACACCCCGCTCAGCGTCTCCGCGTCGAGCCGCAAGTCGCCGATCACGCCGTTCAAGCCCCACGCGCTCAGCAGCCGCGGCGTCGAGCGGACCGTCGACCACTTCGTCCGTGCGGCCGCGCTGGCCAGGCGCGCCGGCTACGACGGGGTCGAGGTGATGGGCTCCGAGGGGTACCTGGTCAACCAGTTCCTCGCCGCCCGGACCAACCAGCGCACCGACGCCTGGGGCGGTACGCCGGAGAAGCGGATGCGCTTCCCCGTCGAGGTCGTCCGGCGGATCCGGGAGACGCTCGGCGACGACTTCCTCGTGATGTACCGGATCTCGCTGCTCGACCTCGTCGAGGACGGCCAGACCTGGGACGAGGTGGTCGCACTCGCGAAGGCCCTCGAGGATGCCGGCGCCTCGGTGCTCAACACCGGGATCGGCTGGCACGAGGCCCGCGTCCCGACGATCCTCACGCAGGTCCCTCGCGCCGCCTGGAGCTGGACCACAGAGCGCCTCAAGCCGGAGGTGGGGATCCCGGTGTGCGCGTCCAACCGGATCAACACCCCCGAGGTCGCCGAGCGGATCCTCGCCGACGGGCAGGCCGACCTGGTCTCCATGGCGCGGCCGCTGCTGGCCGACCCTGAGTTCGTGGCCAAGGCGGCGGCGGGCCGGGCCGACGAGATCAACACGTGCATCGCGTGCAACCAGGCCTGCCTCGACCACGCCTTCGAGAACAAGCCCGCCACCTGTCTGGTGAACCCGCGTGCGGCCAGGGAGACCGAGCTGGTCCTGCTGCCGGTGCCCAGGGCGCGCGCCAAGAAGGTCGCGGTCGTCGGTGCGGGACCGGCCGGTCTGGCCACCGCGGTCTCGGCCGCCGAGCGGGGCCACGACGTGACCCTCTTCGAGGCCTCCCCGCACGTGGGGGGTCAGTTCCGCCTCGCGATGGCCGTCCCCGGCAAGGAGGAGTTCGCCGAGACCCTGCGCTACTACTCACGCCGCATGGAGGTGCTCGGCGTCGACGTACGCCTCTCCACCCGCGCCACCGTCGAGGGCCTGCGGGACTTCGACGAGGTGGTGGTCGCCACGGGCGTGGTACCACGGGTGCCCGCGATCGAAGGGGTCGACACCACGACCGGCTCGGGTCGTCGCCACCCCAAGGTGGTCTCCTACGCCGAGGTCCTCGACGGGTCGGTCGTGCCGGGTCCCCGGGTCGCGGTGATGGGGGCCGGCGGCATCGGTGTCGACGTCAGCCACTTCCTGACCCACCCGGCCGGTGAGGGCGAGGATCTCGAGACGTGGCTCTCGCACTGGGGCGTGGCCGACCCGGCCCTGCACGCGGGTGGGCTCGGCGAGAAGAAGCCGCGCACGCCTGCCCGGGAGGTGTACCTGCTCCAGCGCAAGGCCTCCGCGATCGGCAAGGGCCTCGCCAAGACCTCCGGGTGGGCCCACCGCGCAGTGCTCAAGGACTCGGGCGTGCAGATGCTGCCCGCGGTCACCTATGAACGGGTGGACGACGAGGGGCTCCACGTCCGCGTCGGCGCCGACGACAAGTCGCCCGGGGAGGCTCGCGTCCTCGACGTGGACCACGTCGTCGTCTGCACGGGTCAGGAGTCCGAGCGCGGCCTTTACGACGAGCTCGTCGCCGCGGGGGTCCGCGCCCACCTGGTCGGCGGCGCAGACGTCGCTGCCGAGCTGGACGCGAAGCGCGCCATCCGCCAGGGCACGGAGGTGGCGGCCGCGCTGTGACCTCCGGACATGGTCGTGGGGCCCAGCACGCGCCCCACCGCGCGCCGAACCCCACGACCGGAGGTGGTCAGGTGCCCCGGGGCGGTGACCGCTGCCTGCGGTGCGGGCGCGGGCACCACTGCGACCGGCGGTCGCCGTCGTGACGTGGTGCCCGACGCGCGGGAACCCCGTAGCGCCTCGGGCGGGCTGCCAGATGTCCGGAGCCGCCGCGTGGAGGCTCGGCCCAGCTGTTCGCCACGATCCCGGCGAAGGTCTCGTCGAGCCACTCCTGGTCCTCGCAGAGCAGGTCGAGGAGCTCGTCGTCGACCTCTCGCGCGGCGAGCTCGTCGGGCAGGGTGCCCGGGGCCGACAGCAGGACGGCCCCGGGCACGACCGGAAGGAAGGCGCTCATGGACCTCGGTCCCCCTTGGAGATCAGGCCTTGATCTCCTTGCGGTCCTCCTCCGCGCTCGTGGCCCTGACCTCGATCTTGCGAGGCTTGGCCTGCTCGGCCACGGGGATGCGCAGGCTGAGGACACCGGCTTCGTACTCGGCGTGGATCTTCTCGGTGTCGAGGGTGTCGCCCAGGAAGAGCTGCCGGGAGAACACGCCCAGAGGCCGCTCGGAGACCTGCATCTCGACGTCGCCCTCGTGGACGGTGGGCCGGCGCTCTGCCTTGACGGTGAGCACGTTGCGCTCGACGTCCACCTCGATGGCGTCCGGGGTGACGCCCGGCAGGTCGAACATGACGACGAACTCGTCACCGGCTCGGTACGCGTCCATCGGCATCGCGCTCGGTCGTGACCACGTGCCCGGGGTGCTGCCGCCCACCAGCGTCTGAGCAAGCCGGTCGAGCTCGCGGAACGGGTCGGTGCGCATCAACATCTTCTCCACCTCCTGGTTCATGACTCTTGGTCGATGCACACTTCACTTGTAGCACGTCAATGTTTCGTTGACAAGCACTTCTGTCAATGCGACGATGACGCCGTGACGGAAGGCGACGCGCACGAGACTCTCGACCAGGTCCTGGAGGGCGTTCACCGCGCGCCGGGCGCGGAAGACAGCGACGCCGCCGCGCTCGAGGCCCTCGCCGCGCTCCACGACCTTCGGGAGCAGCTGCTCGCCTGGGAGCCGGTGCTCATCGAGGCCGCCCGAGAAGCAGGTGCGTCATGGGCCCGGCTCGCGCCGGTCCTCGGCGTGACCAGCAGGCAGGCCGCCGAGCGCCGCTACCTACGACTGCGGCCGGGGCGGGACGACGGGCTGACCCGCGAGCAGCGGATCCAGGCCACGCGCGACGAGCGGGCCGGCGACCGCGCGGTGGCCGCGTGGGCGCGGGAGAACGCCGCCGAACTGCGTCAGATCGCCGGCCAGGTGAGCGCCGTCGCCGGGCTCAACTCGGCCGGGCGGAGGGACGCCAAGACCCTCGCCAGCTCGCTCACGGAGGACGACCCCAGCTCACTCATCTTGCCCCTCGCGGACATGCGGGAGCACCTCGTCGACGAGCATGCGCGCCTCGCCGCCCAGGTGGACGCCGTGGGACAGAAGGTCCGGCGGGTACGACGCGAGACCCAGCGCCGCAGGGACACCCCGACTCAGTCGTGACCGAGCGCGCCGAGGTCCTCGTGGGCCCGGTGTGACTCGGGCTCGATCTGGAAGGTCGCGTGGTCGACGTCGAAGTGGTCGGCCACGCACTTGCTGAACTCGTCGAGCAGCGAGCCCACGCCACGCTCCTCGAGGCAGGCGTCGCTCACCGTCACGTGCACCGACAGCACCGGCATCCCGCTCGTGATCGTCCAGGCGTGCAGGTCGTGCACGTCGACGACGCCTGGGACGGCGGTCAGGTGCGAGCGGACCTCGTCGAGGTCCACGTGCCGGGGGCTGGCCTCGAGCAGCACGTCGACCGCCTCCCTCAGCAGGGTGAAGGACCGCGGCAGGATCATCGCCGCGATGAGCAGGGACGCGATGGCGTCGGCCCTGAGGTAGCCGGTCGCGAGGACGACCACGGCGGCGATCACGACGGCGACCGAGCCCAGCAGGTCGCTCAGCACCTCGAGGTAGGCGCCGCGCATGTTCAGCGACGAGTCCTTGCGCCGCGCCAGGAGGCCCAACGAGACGGCGTTGGCGGCCAGGCCGACGGCACCGAAGGCCACCATCAGGTCGCCCTCGATCGGCACCGGGTCGAGCAGCCGGTGGATCGCGGACCAGACGAGGTAGGTGCACACCACGAGGAGCACCACCGCGTTCACCAGGGCGGCCAGGATCTCCGCCCGGTGGAACCCGAAGGTCCGTTTCGAGGTCGCCGGCAGGGTCGCCATGTAGGACGCGGACAGCGCCAGGGCCACCGCAGCAGCGTCCGTGACCATGTGACCGGCGTCCGCGAGCAGCGCGAGCGACCCGCTGAGCAGGGCGCCGACGACCTCGAGCACGATCACCGAGACGGTGACGACGAGGACCAGCTTCAACCGGGACCGGTCGGCGGAGCGGCCGGCCGCGTGGCCGTGCGAGTGCCCCCCTCGACCGACACCGTGCCCTGCGCCCATGGGCCAACACACTAGACGTCACCGGTCGAGACGTGCGGTCTCGGACGGCGGCGACGTGACGTCGAGGGCGTCTCGGGGCGCTACCTTGTCCGCGTGAGAGGACACTCGTTGCTGGTGGTGCCGCTGCCGGGGCTGGTGTCCGTCGTACCCCCGCTCGGGCGAGGCGCCACCGTTCCGCACGTCCCGCTGGTCGAGCCCTTCGCCGGCCGTGAGCACCTCGACGAGGGCGTGACGGCAGAGCTCGGCTCCTACTTCGCGGACGTCCTGCCCTTCCCCGTCCGGCTCACCGAGCTCTCGGAGTTCCCGGGCGGAGCGGCGTACCTGACGCCCGAGCCCGGAGCTCCCTTCCGCAACCTCACCCACGGCCTCCTGCGCCTCTTCCCAGAGCTCCCGCGTCGGCGGGACACCTTCGACCTCGTGCCGCACCTCACCGTCGAGCGCGGCCCCGGAGAGCGCCTCGACACTCTGGGGGACGAGCTCGCCCCCTGGCTTCCCGTCACCACGCTCGCCCGCGAGGCCGCGCTCTGGTGGCGGGAGGAGGACGGCGTACGGACGCTGGCGACCTTCCCGTTCGGGACCAGCGCCGCCTGAGGTCTCGACAGGCTCGACCCGAGCCTCGCTGCTGTGACGCAGCGGCACCAGTGGTACCGGTGCGCTAGCAGATGAACTTGTGAAAAGCGTGAACAACACGCCGAGGGTCGTCCTACGCTCCTTCGCGACGTCCCGGAATGTCCTTTCCGTCCAGGTGAGGACCGGCTCGTCGCCCGCCCGAACAGTGGTCGCGAACGAAGCGACGAGCCGATCCGTCTGGAACTGACCCATGCCCCTCCCGGTCCCGCGCGCACTGCGCATGCTGGCCGTAGCGGTGGTCCTCGCCACCGCCCTCACAGGTCTGAGAGCAACGAGCCCGGTCGACGCCAAGCCGATCGAGGGCTACCCCGACTACCAGCCCCAGACCAGCTGCAGCCCCCGGCCCAAGCCGGGCACGGTGATGCTCTCGGAGCACCTGATCAGGAAGTACAAGGGCACCGGCTCCCTCGGGATCTCCCGGGCGTGCTCGGGATCGGGTGTCTCCGAGCACAAGGAGGGCCGCGCGTTCGACTGGGCCCTCGACGCACGCTCCGGCCGCGACCGGGGCTACGCACGCGACTTCCTCAGCCGCATCCGGTCGACGGACCGGTGGGGCAACCGCAACGCGCTGGCCCGCCGGATGGGCATCATGTACGTGATCTGGAACGACCACATGTGGTCGGCCTCCACGGGCTATCGCAAGCGGGACTACCTGCACGGCTCCTGCAAGAAGCTCGAGAACTGCTCGGCCACGCTGCGCCACCGCGACCACATGCACATCTCGCTGAGCCGGGCCGCAGCCCGGGCCGAGACGAGCTGGTACGTCAAGCGCAGCACCCCGAAGCCGGCCTCGGAACCCGCCGCGACCCCGCCGGCCGCGCCGGAGCCGGAGCCGGACACCAGCCGCGACGAGAAGCCTGACAGCGGGACGAAGAAGCGCCGCCCGAAGCTTCCCGACGGCATCCTGGACCTTCGCAGCAAGCCCTACCGAGCGATCCGGGTGCCGGTCGACGGCGGCACGGTCGAGACCAGGTTCAAGCTCCGGGAGGGCGTCACCTACTCGCTGACGGCCGCCGGCCTCTACGGCTACGGCGACCCGCACAAGGTCGGCGACGCCGTCTGCACGTGGTCGAAGGGCGACCGGGCCTGGGTGCCGCAGCCTCCCCGCCGCGCAAAGCGCAGGTTCGGCCGGCTCGCGCTGTCGGTGAACGGCGAGCTGCTCTTCGGCGAGGCGTGCCGGGGGTCACACACCTATCGCACGCACATCACCCCGACGAAGGACCAGCCCCTGAGGCTCCGGCTGCTCAGTCGCGGGGAGTCCCCCAAGGGACGGCTGACCGTGGTGGTGGGCCGCAAGCGGGCCAGGGTCGGTTCGGCCCTCCCGACGTACCCGCCACTGGCGCCCGCCCCCACGGCCACCGAACGCCGCAAGGGCTACGGGCTGATCGCCGAGACCGTCTCCGTCCCGGCCGCCGACGCGGGCGGCACCTACACGGTCGGCAGCGTGCGGCCCGGCGTGACCTACCGCGTCACCGTGAGCGGCGCTGTGCGGCTGGGCGGTGGGGTGCGGTCCAACGGGCAGTGCCTGTCCATCGGCGGCTCGTGGTACCGCCACGCGTCGGTCGACCGGCGCGTGCCGGGTCAGGACCACGGCGACCTCTACGTCAACGGGGCGCCGTTCGTCGGGAGGGGGAGCTCCGGGTGCGCGTCGAGCACCCGCACCACCGACTTCACCCCCGAGTCCCCCGGACGGATGCGACTGGACCTGTGGGACCCGCTGGCCCGGGACGACAACTCGGGCGAGCTGAGGGTGCAGGTGCAGCGCCTCACGCCGATCCCCACGCCCACCGCGCCGTCGGCCGAACGACCGCGCAAGCGGCGCACCGAGTGGCAGCAGCCACGCGACCGGTTCGAGGTGAACCCGCGCTCCAAGACCGGCACGCTGTCCACGATCAGGCTCCGCAAGGGGGTGCAGGCCCAGATCATCGTCCGCGGCCGGTACACCTCCACCGGGGTCAGCGCGGACGCCACCTGCGTGAGGACCGCCGCCGGGTGGACCCAGACCGTCCCGGACGTGGTCGGGCAGGACCCGCTCAACGTCTGGGTCGACGACCAGCCGGTCAAGTGGCGCGCTCTCGGGCCGGGGGACGGGTGCTCCTCGGAGTACCGCTACACGACCCGGTTCACGCCGGCCCGGAACGGTCCGATCCGGGTGAGCGTCTTCGACCTCGACCACCGGGACAACAAGGGCATCCTCGAGGTCAAGGTGCTCCGCGAGCCGAGGTGACCGTGCGGGTGGCCGCTGCGCGCCCGCTCAGCCCAGGGCGGCCATCAGCGGCGGCAGGATGAACAGCATGCCCAGCGACCAGGTGACGTGGGTGAGCATCGGCGCCAGCACGCCGCCGCTGACCCTGCGCTGCAGGCCCACCAGCACGCCGAGCACCGCGGCGGCGAAGACCAGCATCACGTTGCCGGTGGCCACCGTGATCAGGGCGTAGATCACCGTCGAGACCAGCACCGGGTGCCGGTCGCCGACGGCGGCGTACAAGGCGCCGCGGAAGAAGAGCTCCTCGGTGATCCCGTTGACCAGCGTGATCAGCGCGATCACCGGCAGGGAGCCGTAGCGGGCGTGGTCCAGGACCTCGTCCACGCTCGAGCGCAGCGGTTCGATCTGGGCCACGACGAGCGCGCCGACGGTGAACACCGCCACCGCGGCCAGGCCGATCAGGACCGGCTGGAGGACCGGCCGTCTCAGCCGGGAGCCGAGGCGCATCCGCCCCAGATGCAGCGGGCCCGAGAGGAAGGCCCCCACCGCCCAGGTCGCCGCCAGCGCGAACGTGAACGCGTAGAAGGCCGGGTCACCCGGCGTGGTCGCCAGCGAGAAGCCGAGCAGGGTCGCGCCGACCACGAGGGTGGCGGCCACGACGATCCGGCGCCAACGGAACATGTGGTCGGGCTGACGGTGGTCGCGCTCGATCGGCGAGACCAGCGTCGAGTCGACGAACCGGCTGAGCCAGGTCACAGGGCTCCTTTGGCGCGAAGCCGGTCCGCGAGGGCCTCGCGCACCATGTCGTCGTACCCCATGGTCTCGAAGGGCACCACCTCGCGGATCGAGTCGTCCTTGACGACGACCTCGTTGTCCATGGACTCGATCAGGGTCCGGCCGGTCCTCGCGTCGACGTCGGTGACGAGGGAGAGCCATCGCGAGGAGAGGTCGGGGGTGAGCACCGGTACGACGACGATCGGCACGTCGCGACCGTTTTGGATCTTCGAGGCCCGGCGCAGCATGTCGCGGTAGGTCAGCACCTCCGGACCGCCCACCTCGAACACCCGCCCCATCGCCTCCTCGTTGTCGAGCACACCGACGAGGTAGCGGACCACGTCACGCAGGGAGATCGGCTGGGTCTTCGTGCCCACCCACTGCGGCGCGACCATCGCGGGGAGGTTCTTCACGAGCTGGCGGGTGATCTCCCACGAGATACCGCCGTGCCCCACCACGATCGCCGCGCGCAGCACGGTGACGGGGACGCCCGCCTCGCCGAGCAGGGACTCCACCTGCCTCCGCGAGCGCAGGTGCGGCGAGAGCGTGGTGCCGTCCTCACCGAGCCCCCCGAGGTAGATGATCTGCCGGACGCCGGCCTTCGCCGCAGCCTCGCCGAACGCGCGCGCCGCCTCGGCGTCCTTGCGCTCGAAGTCCTTGTCGTCCAGCGAGTGCACGAGGTAGTACGCCGCGTCCACCCCCTTGAGGGCGCCCTTCAGGGTCTTCGGCTCGAACACGTCGCCGTTCACCGGCTCGCCCGGGCCCTCGTAGTCGTCGGGCCTGCGGGTCATCGCACGGACGTCGTGGCCGTCCTCGACGAGCTGGCGAGTCAGGTGTGACCCGACGAAGCCGGTCGCACCGGTGACGAGCACGGTCAGGGCCATGGGATACCTCGCTCGATGTCCGCGCGGGCCCGTGCGGCCCGCCCTCTCGCGTCCAGAGTGCCCGAGGACCCCAACCTCAAGCCCTCCGCGACCCGGGTCACCGCACGCTTCGGATCCGGTAGACGAGCACGCTGCCGAGCAGGCAGACCCCGGCGGAGAACAGGTAGAGCGAGATGTAGCCACCCGCCATCTTGACCAGCAAGGTGGGCGAAATGGGCTCTGCCAGCGCGCCCAGAGCCGCGGGGACCGACCCGGTCGGTGGGAGTGCGGTCAGCGCCGGTTCTCGGCGATCATGCGGGCGAACCAGCGGTAGGAGTCCTTCGGGGTCCGGGTCTGGGTCTGGTAGTCGATGTGGACGAGCCCGAAGCGCTTGGTGTAGCCCTCGGCCCACTCGAAGTTGTCGAGCAGGCTCCACGTGAAGTAGCCCCGGACGTCGACGCCCGACTCGATCGCCTGGCCCACGGCTCGCAGGTGCCCGTCGAGGTAGTCGATGCGGCGCTGGTCCGCGACCCGGCCGTTGCCGTCCGGCGCGTCGTCGTAGGCGCAGCCGGACTCGGTGACGAAGACCGGCGGGAGCGCGTCGCCGTACTCCTGTTGCATCATCACCAGCAGGTCGCGCAGGCCGTCGGGCACGACCGGCCAGCCGAAGTCGGTGTGCGGGTACCCCTCGACCGGGAGCAGCACGAACGGCAGCCCTTCGGCGTTCATCGGGCTGCTCTCCGGGGCCGGGGTCGAGGGACCCGCGACGCGCGTGGGGTTGTAGTAGTTCACGCCATAGAAGTCGAGCGGGCTGCTGATCGTGCGCAGGTCCTCCTCGACGGGGCCGGGCATCAGCGCGGCGAACCCCTCGGGGTACCTCCCGCGCAGGACCGGGTCGGCGAACAGCCGGTTCCACAAGGTGGCGTAGCCCTGGGCCGCCTCCTTGTCCTCGTCGCTGTCGGTGGCCGCCCACACGGGGGTGTGGTTCGTGGCCGTGCCGATGCTCGCGGCGTCGACGTTGCGTAGAGCCTGGACCGCCCTGCCGTGGCCGAGGAGCAGGTGGTGCGCCGCCGGCAGCGCGTCGAACATCAGCCTCTTGCCCGGGGCGTGCACGCCGAGGGCGTAGCCGAGCATGGTGACGACGTTCGGCTCGTTCACCGGGATCCAGTGGGCGACGCGGTCGCCGAGGAGCAGGCCGACGAGGGTGGCGTACTCCGCGAACCGCTCCGCCGTGTCCCGGTTGAGCCAGCCGCCGTCGTCCTCGAGCGCCTGAGGCAGGTCCCAGTGGAACAGGGTCGCCATGGGCGCGATACCGGCGGCGAGCAGCTCGTCGACCAGTCGGTCGTAGAAGGCGAGACCGGCGGCGTTGGCCCTGCCGGATCCCTCCGGCTGGATCCTCGGCCAGGCGATCGAGAACCGGTAGCCGTCGAGCCCGAGGCCCTTCATCAGCGACACGTCCTCGGCGTACCGGTGGTAGTGGTCGCAGGCCACCGCCCCGCTGCTGCCGTCGACGACCCGGCCCGGCTCGTCGCAGAACGTGTCCCAGACGCTGCGGCCACGCCCGTCCTCGTCGGCGGCGCCCTCGATCTGGTAGGCGGCCGTGCTCGCGCCGAAGACGAACCCCTCCGGCAGGTGGGGGTACTCCCTCGTGTCTCGCATACCCGACACCTTGACACTCCTCGTGGTAGCTGTGCTGCGAAAGACACCCCGGGCCGGGCCGGTGGCGGTGCCTTTCGCAGCGCACCTCCCGCGGCTCCCCGGCCGGCCCTTGACCGGCTGCCGCCGCTGCTGCAGGTTCGTGGCATGGTGCGAGACCAGGGCGCGACGTTCTTCGAGAACGAGGTCGAGTGGCGGGGGTGGCTCGAGGAGCACCACGCCACCGAAGACGAGCTGTGGCTGGGGTTCTGGAAGAAGCACACCGGCCACGACGGGCTCACCTACCCCGAGGCGGTCGACCAGGCGCTCTGCTTCGGGTGGATCGACGGCGTGCTCAACCGGATCGACGACCAGCGGCACAGGATCCGGTTCACCCCGCGCCGCCCGGGCAGCAACTGGAGCAGGGTCAACGTCGAGAAGGTGGCGCAGCTCGAGGAGCAGGGGCTGATGACCGATGCGGGCCGGGCGGCCCACGAGGCGGGGAAGAACGACCCGCGGGGGTTGTACTCCTACGAGAACGACGAGGAGGTCGAGCTCGACCCGGCCTACCTCGCACAGCTCGCCGCATCACCGTCTGCGCTGGCGTTCTTCGAGTCCCAGCCGCCGTCGTACCGGCGCACCGCCAAGCGCTGGGTGATGTCGGCCAAGCAGCAGGCGACCCGCGACCGGCGGATGGCCGAGCTCGTCGCCGACTCCGAGGCCGGGAGGCCGGTGAAGCCGATGCGGTACGGCGGGCGGAACAAGCCCCCGGCCTGAGTGGTTCCCCCGCCATGACCACCTCGCAGCTGCCGGCCCCGAAGATCGACGTACGACGCTCGGCGGAGCGCTTCACGACACGCACCGGGTGGCTGGACTCGCGGCACTCGTTCTCGTTCGGCCACCACTACGACCCGGGCAACGTCGGCCACGGCCTGCTCCTGGTCAACAACGACGACGTCGTGAAGGCGGGGACCGGGTTCGACACCCACCCGCACCGGGACATGGAGATCGTGACCTGGGTGATGCGCGGCAGCCTCGTGCACCAGGACTCGACCGGCCATTCGGGGATCATCTACCCCGGCCTCGCGCAGCGGATGAGCGCCGGCACCGGCATCCTGCACTCGGAGAAGAACGACTCGTGGCGGGTCGCACCCGAGCAGGGCGAGCACGACGAGCCGGTGCACTTCGTGCAGATGTGGGTCGTCCCCGACGAGCCGGGGATCGTGCCCGGCTACGAGCAGCTCGAGATCGACGACGAGCTCATGCGCGGAGGGCTCGTGCCTGTCGCCTCGGGGATGCCCGCGCACGACAGGAACGCCGCGATCCGGATCCGGAACCGCCACGCGGCCCTCCACGCCGCTCGGCTCTCGCCAGGTGGGTCGGTGGCGCTGCCCGACGCGCCGTACCTCCACCTCTTCGTGCCCCGCGGGACGGTCGACCTCGAGGGTGCCGGGTCGCTCGACGAGGGGGACGCGGTGCGGTTCACGGCCACCGGCGGCAACCGGGTCACAGCAACCGGGTCGGGCGCGGAGATCCTGGTGTGGGAGATGCACGCGACGATGTGATGACGCCCTCGTCGTACCTCCGGTGACGTCCCCCCGCCGGCGACCTTCCCACGGCAGCGGCGCCCTTCCAACGGCAGCGGCGCCGTTCCCACGGCAATTGGTGTCCTCCCTCGGTGAAATCACCATGGGCGGAGACCAATTGCCTGCATACCTTGGTAATTGGTGCGGTCAGGAGGAGAAGAAGGAGTCGTTCATACGAGGGTCGGGGGCGAAGGGTACGACGGCCAGGCGCATGCCGGTCTCGGCAAAGCGCTGCTGCTCCACCTTCGCCACCACCTCGTTCGCGCGCTCGCACTGGCCCTCGGACAGGTAGAACGCGAAGAGCCGCAGCCGCTCCCGGGCGGCGTAGAACGTCTCGAGGTCGACCTCGTCGGCCGCCGCGATCGTCTCGAGGTCGAACAGCGCCTGCTCCACGTCCTCGGGACGCACCCGCGGCGCGAGCTCGGGGTGTACGTCGATCATCCCGTCGTCGCTCACGATGACGATCAGGCAGGGCGCCGAGGACGCCGCGGTGTAGCGGACGGCGGAGTTGTACCGCGCGCCACGTCCCGGGTCGCCGACGCCGGTGGCGATCCCGTCGAGGATCACGCCCACCGCGTGGCAGGTCCCGTCCGGGGTGAGCAGGACGGCCCCGTCGATCCGGGTGAGCGAGCGCAGCATCCGGCTGCCGATCATCTGGGGGTCGATCGCGAGCGCCTGGGGCGCCAGCCGCTGGGCCTCCTGCGCGGCCGCGGTGGTGACCACGAGCATCGTGCCCTTGCCCTCGTTGACAGCGGTCTGGGTGAGCCGCCAGATGGCCTGGATGTCGTCGTCGTCGATGTCGGCGAAGACGCGGCGCATGGAGTCCACGAAAAGCGAGGGCGACATCCGCGGCCGCGGCAACTGCGGGTGCCCGTTCGCCACCCGCAGCAGGGGCGAGTTGTGGTGGGACATCATCCACACGCCCTGCTCGACGATCGAGTAGCGGAACAGGTCCTCCGTGCGCCCGTCGTACTGCTCCGAGATCGCCCCGAGACCGTAGATCGTGGTGCCGTCGACGAGCAGACCGAGCTGGTGGTCGCTGATCTCGAGGAGCTTGCGGAACTGCAGGCGCTCCCGCACCGAGATCGGGGCACGCAGCCGGATCGCGACGTCCACGTGGGGGTGACCCTCGGCCGCCAGGATCACCGTGCCGGAGCCGGCGCGGCCTTCGTAGGCGGTGGAGGCGAGCGCCTCGAAGGAGTCGAAGAGCCCCTTGGCGAGAGTCTCCCCCGCGATCACTGCGGTCGAGAAGACCAGGTGGTTCGCGGCCCGACGGACCGCGTCGGTGGGCACGTCGTCCTCGATGGGCGAGATCGACCGGGGCGGCTTCGCGGCGAGCAGGGCGTGCGTGGCGGTCCGGAGCAGCTCGCTGATGATGCCGTGGGACAGGGAGACGGTGAGCGAGAGTCCGTCGACCTCGGTCGTCTCGAGGCGGGGCAGGGCGTCGAGCGCGTCGGTGTCGACCGAGATGACCGGGTGCACCTCGTAGTCCTCCACACAGGCGGACTGCCCGACGAAGAACGTGCGCCCCCTCCCCGCGGGTGCGCGTTCCATGACCGCCTCGACGGCGGCCGCCCGCGCGGCGTCACGGTGGTACTCGTGCCTGGCCCGGCGCATCTCCTCGGACGCGAACTCCATCTGGTGGACCGGGGACTCCTCGTAGCGCCGCTTGGCGTCGAGCACCACGCCGTCGAAGTCCTCGACCGTGAACCCCGGGTCCAGCCCTTCCCGGACCTCGAGGCTGATCTGGCCGGTGTCCTCGCTGCCGCTGACGAACCCCACGACGTAGGCCTCCGGCGAGAGGATCGCCCCGATCTGGTCCAGCGCACGGTCGGCTGCGGCGTCGAGGGAGATCCGGAACTGCTGTTGGTAACCCCACATGCTCTGGTTCACGTGCGGGTCGGACATGAGCGGCGTCTCTCGAAGGTCGTACGGCGGACGACACGCTGGTGCCCGCGGAGGGGAGTAGCAAACACATCGCATGATTCCCGCAAACCGGACGATCAACCCTCCCCGGGCAGGTGAGCTTTCCGGATGTGGCCGACCGGGGACCTTCGTCCCTTCAGCGCGGCCCCCGAGAGCGAGAGTCTGGAAGAGCAGACCTTCCCCGCCCGAAGGGAGACCCCCATATGGCAACACTCGCGAAACGCACCTCCAGCCCGATGGCGGAGATGCTCGACTGGCTCGAGTCCAACTCGCCGCTGAACCTTCACGGCGTCGGCCTTGCGCCTTACGTGCGAGTCGAGGACTTCCTCGACGAAGGCGCGTACGTCGTACGGGCAGAGCTTCCCGGCGTGGACCCCGACAAGGACGTCGAGGTCAGCGTCGAGAACGACATGCTCACCATCCGCGGTGAGCGCCGCGAGGAGACCAAGGAGAAGAACCGTCGTGAGTTCCACTACGGCTCGTTCCGCCGGACCCTCGCCCTTCCGAGAGGCGCGAACCCCGACTTGATCACGGCGTCGTACACCGACGGCGTGCTCGAGGTACGCGTCCCCATCGCGACCGAGGAGACGCCGAGCGTGCGGATCCCGGTCCAACGTGCCGAGTAAAGGAGCCTGCCGTGCACGCCTCAGTCGGTGACCGTATCCACGTAGACGGCACCCACGTCTCCGACCACGAGCGGGACGGAGAAATTCTCGAGGTCCGGGGCAAGGACGGCACGCCGCCCTACGTCGTGCGCTGGTTCGACACGGGCCACGAAGCGCTCGTCTTCCCCGGCCCCGACGCGAGCATCCGCCACGCGCCGGAGGGTGGCGAACATCCGGAGCAACACGCCTGACGGAGCGCATGATGGACGCGACCGCCGCCGGCCTCACCTCTGACGAAGCCGCGCGGCGGTCGGCCGCTCGGGGAGCGGACGGTCCACCATGTCCGTCGTCACCGCGCAGGGCCTGACCTCGGCCGAGGCGGCCGAACGGCTCGTCAAGCGCGGACCCAACCGGCTGCCCGGCCCGAGACGGCCGTCTGCCGTCCGCCGCCTGCTCGGCGAGCTCACCCACTTCTTCGCGGTGATGCTGTGGGTCGCCGGCCTGCTCGCAGTCGTCGCGGGCCTCCCCGAGCTCGGCATCGCGATCTTCGCGGTCATCGTGCTCAACGCCGTCTTCGCTTTCGCCCAACAGGCCAGGGCCGACCGTGCTGCCGACCGGCTGCGCGCCCTGCTCCCGACGCAGGTCATGGTCCTGCGCGACGGCCGCCGGAGGGTCGTCGGGGCCGAGGAGGTGGTCGTCGAGGACGTCCTGCTGCTCGAGAGCGGGGACCGGGTCCCGGCCGACGCGGTCGCCACCAGGGCGAACCGGCTGCTCGTGGACTCCTCGATGCTGACCGGTGAGAGCGTGCCCGGCGTCGTCGAGGACGGCGACCGACTGTTCGCCGGGACGTTCGTCGTCGAGGGCGAGGCCCGCGCGCTCGTCACGTCGACCGGCGAGGACACCCGTCTGGCCGGCATCGCCGCGCTCGCGACGTCGTCGGCCAAGCCGGACACCCCGCTGACCCGCGAGCTCAAGGCGGTGGTTCGCCTGATCGCGGGCATCGCGCTCGGGGTCGGCGGGCTCTTCCTGCTCATCTCGGTGCTGGTGGGCAACCCGCTAGAGGACGGCTTCGTCTTCGCAATCGGCGTGACCGTGGCACTGGTCCCCGAGGCGCTGCTGCCGACCGTGACGCTGTCGCTGGCCTGGGGCGCCGAGCAGATGGCCAAGCGGCAGATCCTGGTGCGCAACCTCGAGGCCGTGGAGACGCTCGGCTCGACGACGTTCATCTGCACCGACAAGACCGGGACGCTGACCCGGAACCAGATGACGGTCGTGGAGGCATGGACGCCGTCTGGGTCGGTGACCGTGGACGGCCCCGGGTACGCCCCCGAGGCCCGGCTCGCCTGGTCGTCGGCCTCCGCCGAGGAGCCCTGCGCCGCCCTGGCCCTGGCCGGGATGCGCTGCTCAACGGGCTACGCGCAAGAGGTGGACGGGGAGTGGCAGGCGCACGGCGACCCCATGGAGGCGGCGCTCGACGCCTTCGCCCGGCGCCACGGGATCGACACCGACCGTGACCGTCGCGAGCACCCGCCGGGACTGCGGTTCCCCTTCGACCCTCGCCGTCGGCGCATGTCCGTCGTCGGTGAGGACGGTGTCGTCGTCAAGGGCGCCCCCGACAGCGTCCTCCGCCTCTGCGACGACCAGCCGTCGGCCCACGCGGCCGTGGAGGACCTGACGGCACGGGGGCTGCGGGTGCTGGCCGTCGCCATCGCGGACGCAGGCCGTGCGCCGCGCACCCCGGACGAGGCGGAGCGCGATCTTCGGCTGATGGGACTGCTCGCGCTCGAGGACCCGCCAAGAGACGGGGTCGTCGAGGCACTGGCCGCCTGCCGCAGGGCCGGCATCGGTGTGGCGATGGTGAGCGGCGACCATCCCGCGACGGCCGCGGCCATCGCCGACGAGGTCGGCCTGCGGCAGCCCGGCGCCCCGGTGCTCACCGGGGCCGACCTGCCGGCCAACGACCGGGTCCTTGCCGCCCACCTCGACCACGACGGCCTGGTCGTCGCCCGGGTCTCACCGGAGGACAAGCTCCGGATCGCGAAGGCACTGCGCTCCCGCGGTCACGTCGTGGCGATGACCGGTGACGGGGTCAACGACGCCCCTGCCCTGCACGAGGCCGACATCGGGGTCGCCATGGGGCGTTCGGGGACCGACGTCGCCCGTGAGGCCGCGGACCTGGTGCTCCTCGACGACGCCTTCTCGAGCATCGTCGCGGGGGTCGAGCAGGGCCGGGCGACCTACGTGAACATCCGCCGGTTCCTGACCTACCACCTGACCGACAACGTCGCCGAACTGACGCCGTTCCTGGTCTGGGCCCTGTCGGGCGGCCAGTTCCCGCTGGCGTTGGGTGTCCTGCAGATCCTCGCCCTGGACCTGGGGACCGACACCCTCTCTGCGGTCGCGCTCGGTGCCGAGCCACCGGCCAAGCACCTCCTCGACGGCCCGCCGGTCAGGGGCCGGCTGATGAACCGGACGGTGCTGAGGCGCGCGTTCGGGCTCCTCGGTCCGCTGGAGGCCAGCCTTTCGATGGTTGCGTTCCTCGTCTCACTGGGGGCTGCCGGATGGAGTCCCGGGGAAGGGTTCCCGACGGGTCCCGCGCTGATGGCGGCGTCCGGGGCAGCGTTCATCACCGTTGTGCTGGGCCAGACGGCAAACGCGTTCGCCTGCCGGAGCTCGACACGTTGGCCCGGTGCGCTGGGCTGGACGTCGAACAGGCTGCTCATCCCTGCCGCAGCAGCGGGACTGCTCTTCTCGCTCGTCGTGCTGCTCGTCCCAGCCATCGGCCAGATGCTGGGTCAGTCGAACCCCCCGGTGGCTGGGTGGCTCGTCGCGCTCGTCTCCGCGCCCGTCGTACTTGCGGTCGACGCCATCGACAAGCACGTCCGGGCGCGACGGCCGCGCCCGGCACATCAGCGCTGACCGGACACGGTCGACCCGCACGGCCGCCGACTGGCCGTGCGGGTCAGGGGGTGCCGCAGCGCGCACCTGCCCCACGCGTGGTGGGGCTGCTATCGGGCGCCCGCTCCGGCAGGCCTCTCAACCGTGCAGGCGGGCGCGCTCGTGCGTGATGTCCTCGATGTCCTCGGCCGCCGCATGGAGCAGCCGGTGCGCGAGGTCGGACAGTGCGCGGGCGGTCGCGAGCTCGTCGCCGATCTCGGGGACGTCGCGGTCGGTCGGGTTGAGCCGCGCGGTTCCGGTCCCCGTGAGCGTGACGTCCTCGCCGGGACGCAGGCGAGCCTCTGCGTGGGTCTGCCCCTCGTGCTCGCCGATGTACACGTCTACATGCCAGGTCTTGGTCGCGTTCATGTCTCCATTGCGCCATGCGTCGGGAGCGTCCGTCAGGGGCGAAGGTCCCCCATCCGCAGCACGGCCGCGCCATGTACCCGGTCGGCCGAAAGGTCCTCCAGCGCCTGGTCCGCCCGGTCGAGCGGGTAGGGCGTGACCGTCGCGGTGACGCCGAGACGTGGAGCCAGCCGCAGGAGCTCCTCCCCGTCTGCGCGGGTGTTCGAGGTGACGCTGGTCAGCGTCCTCTCACGGAACAGGTGGCGCTGGTAGTCCAGCGTCGGGACGTCGGAGAGGTGGATGCCCGCGACGGCCAGCGTCCCGCCACGGTCGAGCGCCTCGAGTGCCGGAGGCACCAGGTCACCCACCGGCGCGAAGACGATCGCCGCGTCCAGCAGGACGGGCGGTGCGTCGTACGCCCCTCCGGCAGTGGCGACACCGAGCGAGAGCGCCAGGTCGCGCGCGTCCGCGTCGCGGGTCAGGACGTGGACCTCGGCCCCCTGCGCCATCGCGACCTGGGCGGTGATGTGGGCGCTCGCGCCGAAGCCGTAGATCCCGAGCCGGCCCCCGGGCGGGAGGTTCGCACGCCGCAGCGCGCGGTAGCCGATGATCCCCGCACACAGCAGCGGCGCGGCCTGCTCGTCGGCCAGGCCGTCGGGCACGTCGTAGGCGAACGCGGCCGGCACCAGGGCGTACTCCGCGTAGCCGCCGTCCTCGTCCCAGCCGGTGTAGCGGGAGTCGGGACAGAGGTTCTCCTGGCCCCGCCGGCACCAGGCGCACTCGCCGCACGTGTGCCGCAGCCAGGCGACCCCCACCCGGTCGCCCTCCGCGAACCGCGCCGCACCCGGCCCTAGGGCGGCCACGGTGCCGACCACCTCGTGGCCGGGTACGACGGGGGTGCGGTGCTGTGGCAGGTCACCGTCGCGGACGTGCAGGTCGGTCCGGCACACGCCGCAGACCGAGACCTCGACGAGCACCTCACCCGGGCCGGGCTCGGGCACCTGCCGCTCGGCGCGACGGAGCGTCCCGTCGCCCGAGGTCTCCCACGCCCGCATCCACCTCACCGTACGACGGCGACAGTGCACTGCGCGTGGTGCAGGACCGACTGGCTCACCGAGCCGAGGAGCAGACCGGTGAACGCGCCGAGGCCCCGCGAGCCGACGACGACCAGCGCGGCGGCCTGCGAGGCGTCGGCCAGGACCCGGTGTGGCGCGATCGGGATCGCCTCGGTCATCACCTTGACGTCCGGGTAGTCGTCGGAGAACCCGGCCAGCGCCTCGGAGAGGATCCGCTCCGCGGCCTCGATCTCCTCGACCAGCCCCTCCTGCCGCCCGGAGTTGCGCCACGCGTGGATCACGGTGATCGGGGCGCGCTTCCGGGTCGCGTGCTCGAAGGCGAACTCGAGCGCCTTGCGGCTGCCGGTGGAGCCGTCGACGCCGACGACGATCCGGTCCGAGTCGGGGTGGTACGGAGCCCGGGCCACGACGACAGGGCATGACGCGTGCCGTGTCACGTGCTGGCTGACTGAGCCGAGCACGACACCCGAGAGCAGGCTGTGCCCGCGCGCTCCCACGACCACCGTGGCCGCACGTGCCGAGGCGTCGATGAGTGCCTGGATCGGCGGGACCGACGCGATCTCGATCCGGCTGTCCTTGCAGCGCGCCCCGGCGAGCCGGTCGCGCGCGTCCGACTCGAGCTCAGCCATCTTCGCGGTGTGCCAGTCGCTGGTCGCCTCGAGGGCCTGGGTGGGGTCCACCTCGGAGATCAGGACGTGCAGGGTCCGCCCCTGCTCTGCTGCGAGCTCGTCGGCCCAGTCGAGGGCCAGCTCGCTGTCACCTGAGCCGTCGTAGCCGACGACGATCTCACCTACACGTGTGCTCATGACTTCATGGTTGCGGCGTGGTGCCCCGGTCCACAGTGCCGTTTGTCCCGAGGCGGCTTCCGAAAGGTCCAGGAGGATCCTCGGATCGACCTAGGCTGGCGACATGAGCCTTCGACCCCTCATGGGGCAGTACCTGGTCGCCGCGGCGGTCTTCCTGGTCCTCGACCTCGCGTGGCTCGGGCTCGTCGCGCAGGGCCTTTACGAGCGACTGCTCGGCGACCTCCTCGCGGAGCAGCCGAACGTCGCCGCTGCGGTCGCCTTCTACGCGATCTTCCTGGCCGGGCTCGTGTACTTCGTGATCGCACCGGCCGTCGAGGAACGGTCCCTGCGCAGCGCGCTGTTCCGGGGCGCCGCGTTCGGCCTGGTGACCTACGCGACGTGGGACCTCACCAGCCTGGCGGTCATCGAGGGCTTCCCGGCCGCCATCGTCCCGATCGACCTGGCGTGGGGTGCCGTTCTCGCCGCCGCGGTGAGCACGGCGACCTTCCTGGTTTCCGAGCGCATCGCCGGGCTACGCGGGTCACGTCACTGAACCTCGGGCACCTCCGGCCGCCTGCGCCCTCCGCGGTCTGGCGCTCGTCTAGACCTCGCTACCGCTCGTCCAGACTGTGCGTAATGCTGATTACATGATTACGAAGGAACAGCAAGACCGGGTACGCGGCTGGTTCTCCGGCCGACTCCCTGAGGAGTGGCAGAGCTCCGCCCCGCGCATCACCGTGGACCGCGAGGAGATCACGGTCCTGCTCACGCTGCCCGACCCACAGCTCGCCGACGACGCGAGCGAGGCCGAGCGGGAGGAGGCCGGCGCCGGGCGCGCCAAGGCGTTCCGGGAGGAGACTCGCGACAGGCGGATCTCGATCGCCCGAGAGGCCGAGCACCGGTTCGACCGGAAGGTCTCGTGGGGCGTGGTCATCGGTGGACGCGAGACCCTGTTCACCCATGTCGCAGCTCCGGTGATGACCCGGCTCAAGCAGCCTCAACGCCAGGTCCTCGACACGTTGATCGAGGCCGGGGTGGCTCGGTCACGGTCCGAGGCGCTCGCCTGGTGCGTGCGACTGGTCGAGCAGCACGCCGACAGCTGGCTCACCGAGCTGCGAGAGGCCATGACCCACGTCGCCGACGTGCGCGACCGGGGGCCGGCGGCCTGAGTCCGGCTCAGGCGAGGACCTGGAGCGCGGTCGGGCGGACCGAGGCGGTGACCGGAAGCGGCCCGAGCTGCTCGCCGTCGCCGTAGGCCAGGACGGGCCGGCTCGCGCTCACCGAGACCTCCCGGCCGCGGAGGACCACGACCTCCTCCAGCTCGACGTGCGTGCCGTCGTACAGCCTGGGCATCGACCTGATCAGCCCGAGCCTCGACGCCGCCCGGATCACGACCACCTCGAGCACGCCGTCGTCGAGCACCGCGTCGGGCGCGATGTGCATACCCGACCCGTAGTAGCCGGAGTTGGCCACCACGACAGTGAACGCGTCGAACCGGTGGGCCTGGCCGTCGACCACCACGTCGTACGCCGAAGGGCGGAACTGGAGGACCGAACGGACCGCCGCGTAGGGGTACTGCAGCGTCCGCGGGAGGCGGTGGGCCCGGTCCACGAGCTCCGAGGCGAGGGAGTCGACGCCGGCGTAGACGCTGCCCACGACGACCCGGCCGTCGGCGTCGATCACGTCGACGCACCGCGGCTCGGCCTCCAGGAGCGTCCGCGCGACCTCTTCAGGCGAGCCCCCGATGCCGAGCTGGCGCGCGAAGTCGTTGCCGCGGCCGCTGGGCACGATGCCGAGGATCCCCTCCGCCTGCGCCACCGCGCCTGCGAGCGAGGCGACCATCCCGTCCCCGCCGACCGCGACGACCACGTCGCCCCGGGACACCGCCTCCGCGACGAGCTGCCGGCAGGCGACCGGGCCGGGGCTGTAGGTCACCTCGACCTGGCAGCCCGCGTCCCGGAGCGTCCGCGCCACCGGTACGACGGCCGCGGGAGCCGCCCCGCCGCCGGAGGCGGGGTTCACCAGGAAGGCGAAGGAGCGTGTCACGGGACGAGCACCCCTGGGTTGAGGACCCCGGCGGGGTCGATGCGGTCCTTGACCGCCCGGATCATCTCGACGCCGACCGGTCCGACCTCCTGGGCGAACCAGGTCTTGTGGTCGCGGCCGACGGCGTGGTGGTGGGTGATCGTCGCACCGGCCGCGATCATCGCGTCCGAGGCCGCGGCCTTCGCGGCGGCCCACTGCGCGAGGGGGTCGGCGGTCTGCTTGGCGGCGACGGTGAAGTACAGGGAGGCGCCCGTCTCGTAGACGTGCGAGATGTGGCAGAGCACGATCGGGTCGGTGCCCTGCTCCGACAAGGCCTTCTCGAGCGCCCCCTTCACGCGGTCGTAGAGCGCGGGGAGGTTCGACCAGAACGTCGCGGTCTCGAGGGTCTCGACGAGGACTCCGACGTCGAGCAGGGAGTCGCGCAGGTACGGACCGTGGAAGCGGCCCTGCGCCCAGGCCTCCCCGCCCTCCTCGCCGAGGGACCGGCCCCCGAGCCCCGTGAGCCGCTGCGTCACGACCGCGCGGGTGCGGTCGACGTACTCCTGCGTCCCCTCGAAGCCGGTGACCATGAGGCATCCCCCGGCGCTCTCGCCGCCGACCTCGTCGGGCTTGGCCAGGTTGATCGAGGTCTCCGACTCGTCGGAGAGCCGCAGGACGGTGGGCGCGACCCCGTCCTGGGTGAGGGTCCGGAGCGCCGCCGTGCCCTCGGCGAAGGTCTCGAAGCGCCACGACTCGTACACCCTCACCGCCGGCACGGGCCGCACCCGCACGGTGACCGAGGTGATCACGCCGAAGGCGCCCTCGGAGCCCAGCACGAGCTGCCGGAGGTCCGGCCCGGCGGCGTTGGCGGGCGCGCTGCCGAGCTCGAGCGTCCCGAGCGGGGTGACCACGCGGAGCCCCACCACGAGGGAGTCGAAGCGCCCGAAGCCCGAGGACGCCTGGCCGCTGGACCGGGTGGCGGCGAACCCGCCGATGCTGGCGTACTCGAACGACTGCGGGAAGTGACCCAGGGTCAGGCCGTGCTCGGCGAGCAGCGCCTCGGCCTCCGGCCCGAGCAGCCCCGCCTCGAGCTCGGCGGTGCGCGACTCCGCGTCGACCGCGACGAGTCGCTTGAGACGCGAGAGGTCGAGGGCGACGACACCGGCGAACCCGTCGCGCCTCGCTGCGAGACCGCCCACCACCGACGTACCCCCGCCGAACGGCACGAGCGCCACGCGACGCTTGCTGCACCAGGTCACGACCGCCTGGACCTGGTCGTGGTCGGCCGGGAGCAGCACCGCGTCCGGGGCGTCCGAGCCGTCACCCTGCCGGATCTTCAGCAGGTCCGGGGTCGACTTGCCCCGGGTGTGGCGCACCCGCGTCTCGTGGTCGGTCCGCACGTGCTCGCCCCCGAGGAGGTCACGAAGCTCGGCCGTCAGCGCTGGGGCGAGACCGGGCTCGGGGAGGAGCACGTCGTCGAGGTCGACGGTTGCCTGCGGCTCGGTCCCGAAGACCGCGTCGACGAGAGCGGCAGCGGCGTCGGGAAGGGCGCCGGCGTGCCCGGGGTCGCCCCAGCGGGCCCAGTGCATCGGAGTCGTCATGTGTTACAGTGTGACACATGACGTCCATTCGTAACAACGAGCGTTCCGAGGACCGGTACCTCGATGCGGCGCGGGAGTGCATCCTGGCCACGGGATGGACGCGCACGACCCTCACCGACGTGGCCCGTCGCGCGGGGGTCTCGCGGATGACGATCTACCGCACCTGGCCCGACATGCAGACCCTGCTCGCCGACCTCATGACCCGCGAGTGGGGCGGCGTCGTCGCGGAGGTCGCGAGCGCCGGTGCCGGCTCGGCCCCGCTGGAGCGGCTCAGCACGGGCATCAGCCGCACGGTGACCGCGCTGCGCTCGAACGACCTCCTCCGCAAGATCGTGGAGGTCGACCCAGAGCTGCTGCTGCCCTACCTGCTCCAGCGGCGGGGTCGCTCCCAGGACAACATCCTCGACCTGCTCGAGCCGATGGTGGCCGAGGGCCAGATGGACGGGTCGGTGCGCGACGGCGACCCGAGGCTGCTGGCCCGCAGCATCCTGCTCGCCGCCCACGGCTTCACGCTCTCGGCGGAGACCATGACCGACGACGAGCACCCGGTCGAGGCGTACGACGAGGAGCTGCGCGCCCTGCTCGAGAGGTACCTCGCGCCATGACCTCCCCGACGGGCCCCGGCGCGACCTCCGCCACGGCGCTCTCGGCCACCCGGCGTACCCGTGAGCTCGCCGAGGCGACCGACGACCGGACCGTCGACCTGCTCGTCGTGGGACTCGGCGTCACCGGTGCGGGGGTGGCGCTCGACGCGGCCTCCCGGGGCCTCGACGTGGTCGCCGTCGACGCGAACGACATCGCCTTCGGCACCTCCCGCTGGAGCTCGAAGCTCGTTCACGGGGGTCTGCGGTACCTCGCCAACGGCCAGCTCGGCGTCGCCTACGAGAGTGCAGTCGAGCGCGGCATCCTGATGACCCGCACCGCCCCGCACCTCACGCACGCCCTGCCGATGCTGACCCCGCTGATGCCGATGGTCGGCCGGATCCAGGCCCGGCTCGTGTCGAGTGGCCTCAGGGCCGGCGACCTGCTCCGGGTCTCCGCCCGCACCCCGGCCGAGGTGCTGCCGCACCCCCGCCGCCTCACGGCCACCGAGACGCTGGCGATGGCCCCCGCCCTCCGCGGCCGCGGTCTCCGCGGCGGCCTGCTCTCCTGGGACGGCCAGCTCGAGGACGACGCGCGGCTGGTCGTGTCGATCGCTCGCACCGCTGCCGGTCACGGTGCCAGGGTCCTCACCCGCACCCGCGTGCTCTCCCTGCACGGACACGGGGCCGAGGTCCGCGACGAGCTCACCGGCCGCGTCTCGACGATCAGGGCGCGTGCCGTGGTGAACGCGGCCGGCGTGTGGGCGGGTGACCTGGTGCCCGAGGTGACCCTCCGCCCCTCCCGAGGCACCCATCTCGTCCTCAGGGGGTCCGCCTTGCCGGGACTGTCCGTCGCGGTCACCGCGCCCGTGCCCGGGGAGAGCAACCGCTTCGTGCTCGTCCTGCCCCAGCCCGACGGCATGGTGTACGTCGGACTCACCGACGAGCCGGTCGACGGGCCCGTGCCGGACGTACCCGTCCCGAGCGAGAGCGAGATCGGCTTCCTCCTCGACGTGGTCGGCGCGGTCTTCGAGCGCCCCCTGCACCGCAGCGACGTGGTGGGCGCCTACGCCGGCCTCCGGCCCCTACTGCACTCCGAGGGACGCACCGCCGACCTGTCCCGCAGGCACGCCGTGCTCACCTCGGCGACCGGGGTGGTGACCGTCGTGGGCGGAAAGCTCACCACCTATCGCAAGATGGCGCAGGACGCCGTCGACGCCGCCGTCGTGCGGGGTGGTCTCGCCGCCGGCCCGTGCCGCACGAAGCACCTCCCGCTCGTGGGAGCCGCGCCGCGCGATGTGCTCGCCTCGATCGAGGCCCCCGCGCGGCTGGTGCGCCGCTACGGCACGGAGGCGTCCTCGGTGCTCGCCGCCGCGGCCGGGCTCACCGACGACCCGATGCGACCCGTCGCTCCCGACTCCCCCGTCACGGCCGCCGAGATGCTCTGGGCCGTGACCCACGAGGGCGCCCTCGACGTGGACGACCTGCTCGACCGCCGTACCCGGATCGGCCTGGTCCCCGCCGACCGCGCTCTCGCCGAGCCCGCCGCGCGCGAGGCCCTCCACCTCGCCGGCGCCAACACCCCCGCCTGACGGACCGAGCCACCCCCGCCCGACAGCGTCGACGGCCCCGGCGCCCGCGCAGGCACCTGATCAGTTCCGAACTCAGGTCTCCGGCACCGAAATGCTCGGTTCCGAACTGAACGGCGCGCCGCACCTCACCGGGACAGGACGTACACCGCGGCACCGGCCCGGAGGTTCGCGGCGCGGGAGGACCGCATCGGCGCCGCCTTCTCGTCGAGCAGGATCCGCCGCTCGACCACCAGGCCGAGGTGCTCGAACAGCGCCTCTAGGTCGGCGAGCGTGGAGAGGTGGATGTTCGGGGTCTCGTGCCAGGGGTGCGGGAGCTCACGCGACACCGGCATCCGGCCGCGGAGCAGCAGCCCGAACCGGTGCCGCCACAGCCCGAAGTTCGGCACCGAGACGATGCAGCGGCGGCCGACCCGGCTGATCTCGCGGAGCACGTCGGCAGGCCGGCGGGTGGCCTGGAGCGTCTGCGACATGACCACGACGTCGTACGCGTTGTCCGCGAACTCGTCGAGCTGCTCGTCGAGGTCGACCTCGATCACCGGGACCCCGCGGCGGATGGCGGTGAGTACGGCGGCCGGGTCGATCTCCACGCCGGTGCCGGAGCAGCCGTGCTCGTGCACGAGATGGGCGAGCAGGTCGCCGTCGCCGCACCCGATGTCGAGCACCCGGGACCCGCCGGGGATCAGCTGCGCCACCTCGTCGAGGTCGGGCCGTCCGGGGACGTGCACCGGAGTACCCGACCGCAGGCCCCGGCCGTCGGCGTTGAGGAAGGCGCTCACCGTCTCGTGGTAGCCGGGCACGACGAGCAGGAACGAGTCGTGGCCCCAGGCCGACCGGATCTCCCGGAAGGTCACCGAGGCCCCGGCGTGCTCGAGGGTCCGAACGATGCGGCGTGAGTGGGAGGTGTCGAAGCGCCAGTCGGTGTCGAAAGAGAGCACGAGGAACCGCGTGCCACCCGAGGCGATCCGGGCAGGCGCACCGGGGTCGGCGAAGACGTCGAAGTAGTCCATCGACCGGGTGAGGTAGAGGTAGGACAGCGCGTCGAACCTGTCGAGGAACACCGAGCCCTGGTGGTTGAGGTAGCTCTCCACCTGGAAGTCCACGCCGAGCCCCATCCGGCTGCCCGGGGGCTCGTCGCCCTGGAGGCGCCGGCCGAACTTCTCCGACATCGCCTCCTCGGAGAGGTAGGTGATGTGCGCCATCATCCGCGCGATGGACAGCCCGAGGTGGGGCGCCCGGTCGGTCCCGACGTACTCCCCCGACTGGAAGTCCGGGTCGCGCATGATCGCCTCGCGGGCGACTGCGGAGAAGGCGATGTTCTGCGCGGTCAGGCGTGAGGAGGCCGCGACCACCACGGCGTTGTCGATCTGCGAGGGGGCGTCGAGCGTCCACTGGAGCACCTGCATCCCGCCGAGCGACCCACCGACGGCTGCGTGCAGGCGCTCGATCCCGAGGTGCTCGAGCAGCCGCCGGTGCACCGTGACGAAGTCGCTCATCTGGAGCAGCGGGAAGTCGAGACCGTAAGGCTTGCCGGTGGCCGGGTTCGTCGAGAGGGGACCGGTCGTGCCCTGGCAACCGCCGAGCAGGTTCGGGCAGACCACGAAGAACCGGTCGGTGTCGAGGGGCTTCCCGGGCCCGATGAGGTTGTCCCACCAGCCGGGCTTGGAGGCGTCGTCGTGGTAGCCCGCCGCGTGGGCGTCGCCGGTCAACGCGTGACAGACGAAGACCACGTTGTCGCGCTGCGGCGACAGCTCCCCGTAGGTCTCGTAGGCGACCTCGACCGGTCCGAGCTCCCGGCCACTGGCGAGCACCAAGGGGTCCTCCTCGGTGTAGAGGAGGACACGCTCGGTCGTGGTGCGGCCGACCGACGAGGGGGGCGTCTGCAGGACGGCCATCCCTACCCGCTCGCCGCCTCTGCGGCCGTCAGGTCCTGCCCGCGGCCCGCGACGAGGCCCTGGCCGCGGCGGTCGACGAGCCCGCCGACGAGGCCGCTGACGCCGCCGTTCGCGCGCTCGACACCCGCCGCTGGCCGGACCATGTCCTCGGACACACCGGCCGCGGTCTCACGGCTGAAGGCCATGGCGGTCTCCTTGCGTCGGTGCGAGAGTTACGGGCGTTTGCGAGCCTAACCGCGCCCCGTGAAGGCCCCTCCGATCGTCTTGCATCGCGGTCCGTCGCAGGATCTGCGGCAGAGCGGACAGGTCAGGCATGAAACTTCTGGCCGACCGTGAGGGTCAAGACCCACGCGACCATCGGCGGTCCGTCCGCGGGCAGAGACCCACGGGACCATCGTCGGTGCGGACCGGGACCTCGTCCCGTTGAGAGCCGTAGGGACCAGGACAAGGGTGGTGCGTGGGGACGGATGTCCCGGAGCAGGTCGGCAACGTGGCGCAGGCGCCATCGCCTGTGCGGCGAGTTCTCGTGATGCTCCTGACGCCGGTCTGCCCCGCGGCCGGGAGTGCCGCAGGCCCGATTGTGTCGAGCGCGCCCCCGGCCGCCACCGCGTCATGGTCCGCGGCGAGGCGGCCCGCTCTTCCCACGGCGTTCTGTCTCTTCCCACGGCAAGATCACCATGGGAAGAGACCAATCGCCTGCATCCCCTGGTAATTGGTCCAACGGCGCTCAGCGCAGGGCGACCGTCAGCAGGAACGCGCAGTCGGACTGGGCCTTCACCGAGTGCCGTTGCGGCGGGACCTGCATGAGCTGCCCCGGGGCGAGGGGCCACTCCCGCTCGCCCGCGCGGAGGGTCGCGCGACCCGAGATCATGAAGAGGGTCGCGGCCGGCGGGGAGTCGTGCTCGCTCATCTCCGTGCCGTCCGTGAGTGCGACGACGACCGCGCGCATGACCGTCCCGGACATGATCGTCTTGGCCGTGCGGCCCGCCGGGTGGTTGGGGAGGTCCGCGAACAGCGCGTCGGCGAGCTCGGAGAGGATCACGCTGTCGGGGTTCTCGTGGGACTCGTGGCCGTGGGGCCGTCCGCCGTGCTGGTCGTGACCGTGCTCGATGTCTTCGCTCACTTGATTCGCTCCCATCCCCGTCGAGGTGAGTGGCTCCCGAGCGCCTGATCGTCCCGGCTGCGGTAGACGATGTAGGGGCGCGTGACGTACCCGAGCGGAGCGCTGAACACGTGCACCAGCCGGGTGAACGGCCACAGCGCGAACAGCGTGAACGCGACCAGCGCGTGGGCCTGGAAGCCCAGGGGCGCGTTCGCCATCAGCTCCGGCTGCAGGTCGAACCGGAAGATCCCGCGGAACCACACCGACACCGACTCACGGTAGTCGTAGTGACCCAGGATGTTCGAGGCGACCGTGTTCCACAGGCCCAGCAGGATCACAGTGGCGAGGAAGAAGTACATGACCTTGTCCATCACGGTCGTCGCCGAGAAGACCGGGCCCACCGTCCTCCGGCGGTAGATCAGGATCGTCATGCCCACGACGGTCCCGAAGCCGGCCAGGGCGCCGATGGACACCGCCATGAAGTGGTAGAGGCCCTCGGAGATACCGACCGCCTCGGTCCACGACTTCGGGACGCCGAGGCCCATGACGTGGCCGAGGAAGACCGCGAGGATCCCGAAGTGGAACAGCGGGCTGCCCCACCGGAGCAGCCGGTCCTCGTAGAGCTGGGAGCTCCGCGTGGTCCAGCCGAACTTGTCGTAGCGGTAGCGCCAGTAGTGCCCTACGACGAAGATCGTGAGGCAGACGTAGGGGAAGATCACCCAGAGAAACAGGGACATCAGCGGGCTCCTGATGAGCGAACGGTGTCGTAGGGAACGGGCATCGGCAGTGGCTGGGGTCCCGCGGCGACCGAGCCCGGGACGGAGGGACCGGGGTCGAAGCCCGGGGTGGCGTACGGCGTGAGGCCGACCTCCTCCTCCGGGGGACCTTCCGCGGCGAGACGTCGTACGGCGTCGACCTCGTCGCCGCGCAACGCAGGAAGCGTCGCCGTGACCGCCTCCACCGCACCGGCCCAGGGGGACGCGGCGTCGCGCAGCGACATCCGCAGCAGCTCGAGGCCGGCGCGGTGGTCGAGGAGCAGGCCCCAGCCGAGCTCCTGGTCGACGGTCGCGGCGTACTCCAGCACAACGCACAGGTGGTCGGGGAGCTCAGTGTCGTCGAGCACGAAGCCCGAGCGCAGGTAGGTCTGCTTGAACCGCAGCAGGGCCACCCCGCGCTTGCGGGTGTCCCCGTGCGCGAAGTAGGTCAGGAACAGGCTGTTGCGCCGCCGGTTGTCGAACGTCTCGACGTAATCCGCCTGCACCTCGGTCGCCGGCGTCTCCTCCAGGTGTACGACGACCGCGCGGATCGGCTCGCCGAGCGCAGGCGGCAGGTCGTGGGACGCCGCACGGATCATGTCGAGCTGCCCGAGCAGCTGCTCGTCGGGGTAGCCGAGTAGCAGCGAGGCGGCCTGCCACGCGACCGAGAGCTGCGACGACGGCAGCGTGGGGCGGGGGTGCTTCCGGCTCACCGGAGGTCCGCCCCTCCGGTCGTGCCCGACGTCCCCCCGGGACCCTCGGTCGACTCACCCGGCCGGGCCGAGCCGTCGTCCTTGGGCGGGAAGAGTCCCCTCGGGGCTCCCTTGCCGTCCCAGTTCAGGAGGTTCACGCGGGACTCCTTGCCGGCCGGGGCCGCCAGCGTGTCCGCGGTCTGCCGGCTCTTGAGCATCGCGAAGTTCTCGACCGCGATCGGCGTGGGCGCCCCGGACCCCTCACCGAACGGACCCGACCCGCCCATGCCCGGACCGCCCTCGTAGTCGAGGGAGCACTCGGTGGCGAGCTCCTCGAGGGAGTGGGCCTGCTCGGCGTGGGCGGGCGGGATGACGTAGCGCTCGTCGTACTTGGCGATCGCGAGGAGGCGGTACATGTCGTACATCTCCTCCTCGGTCATGCCCACCGACTCGGGGATCGACCCGTTTGGGTCGCGGCCCATGTTGATGTCGCGCATGTAGGAGCGCATCGCCGCGAGCTTCTTGAGCACGCGGTCGACCGGCGCGACGTCCCCCGCGGTGAACAGCTCCGCGAGGTACTCGACCGGGATCCGCAGGGCGTCGATGGCCGCGAACAGGTTGACCTTGTCCTCCGCGTCGTAGCCGGTGTCCTTCACGACGTCGACCACCGGCGAGAGCGGCGGGATGTACCAGACCATCGGCATCGTGCGGTACTCAGGGTGGAGCGGCAGCGCGACCTTGAACCGGTTGATCAGCGCGTAGATCGGCGAGCGCTGCGCCGCGTCGATCCAGTCACGCGGGATGCCGGCACGCTCGGCCTCGCGGATCACGGCCGGGTCGAACGGGTCGAGGAAGACCTCGCGCTGGGCCTCGTAGAGCCCGTGCTCGTCAGGGGTGGACGCGGCCTCGAGCACCTTGTCGGCGTCGTACAGCATCAGGCCGATGTAGCGCAGCCGGCCGATGCAGGTCTCCGAGCACACCGTGGGCAGGCCGACCTCGATGCGCGGGAAGCAGAACGTGCACTTCTCGGCCTTGCCGGTGCGGTGGTTGAAGTACACCTTCTTGTAGGGGCAGCCGGAGACGCACATACGCCAGCCGCGGCAGCGGTCCTGGTCGACGAGGACGATGCCGTCCTCCTCGCGCTTGTAGATCGCGCCGCTCGGGCAGCTCGCCGCGCAGGACGGGTTCAGGCAGTGCTCACAGATCCGCGGCAGGTAGAACATGAACGTCTGCTCGAACTCGAACTTCACCTTGTCGGCGATGTTCTTGAGCATCGGGTCGTGCTGCTTGGTGGCCGCGGAGCCGCCGAGGTTGTCGTCCCAGTTCGAGGACCACTCGATCTTCATGTCCTTGCCCGACAGCAGCGACTTCGGCCGGGCGACCGGAGTGTGCTCCTGGGCGGGCGCGTCGGTGAGCGTGGCGTAGTCGTAGGTCCACGGCTCGTAGTAGTCCTTGATCGAGGGCATCTTCGGGTTGGAGAAGATCGTGGCGAGCTTCTTCCAGCGGCCACCCGCCTTGAGCTTGAGCCGACCGCGCTTGTTCAGCGTCCAGCCGCCCTTCCACTCCTCCTGGTCCTCGTAGGTCCTCGGGTAGCCCTGGCCGGGCCGGGTCTCGACGTTGTTGAACCAGACGTACTCCGTGCCGGTGCGGTTGGTCCACGCCTGCTTGCACGTGACCGAGCAGGTGTGGCAGCCGATGCACTTGTCGAGGTTCATCACCATCGCCATCTGTGCCATGACCCTCATCAGTAGGTCACCTCCTGGCTGCGCTTGCGGATCACGGTCACTTCGTCTCTCTGGTTGCCGGTGGGGCCTAGGTAGTTGAAGGCGAACGCCAGCTGGGCGTAGCCGCCGATCACGTGGCTGGGCTTCACGAGGATCCGGGTCAGCGAGTTGTGGATGCCGCCTCGCTTGCCCGACGTCTCCGCGATGGGTACGTCGATCAGCCGGTCCTGCGCGTGGTGCATGTAGACCGTCCCCTCGGGCATCCGGTGGGACACGATGGCCCGGGCCACGACCACGCCGTTGCGGTTGACCGCCTCGATCCAGTCGTTGTCCTCGACCCCGACCTTGGCGGCGTCCTTGTCGCTCATCCAGATCGTCTGGCCGCCCCGCGACAGCGAGAGCATGAACAGGTTGTCCTGGTACTCCGAGTGGATCGACCACTTGTTGTGCGGGGTCAGGTAGCGGACGGTGACGCCGAGCTCGCCGGTGGACCCGATCTCCGGCTCGCTGAAGAGCGCGCCCATGTTCAGCGGCGGCCGGAAGACCGGGAGGTTCTCCCCGAGCTCGGACATCCAGTCGTGGTCGAGGTAGAAGTGCTGGCGGCCGGTGAGCGTGTGCCACGGCTTGAGCCGCTCCACGTTGATCGTGAACGGCGAGTAGCGACGTCCGCCCGTCTCCGACCCGGACCACTCGGGCGAGGTGATCACCGGCACCGGCGCGGCCTGCGTGTCGGCGAAGGTGATCTGCTTGCCCTCGTGCTCGGCCGCGAGGTCGTGGAGCTTGGTGCCTGTCCTCTTCTCCAGGGTCTTGAAGCCCTGGGTGGCGAGGTGGCCGTTGGTCGTGCCGGACAGGGCGAGGATCGCCTCGGCGGCGTTGATGTCCCGCTTCAACGAGGGTCGCCCGTCGGCCGGGCCGCCACGTACCGCACCGTTCTTGTGCTTGAGGTAGTCGATCGAGGCGGTCACGTCGTAGGTGATGCCCTTGGTCGTCGTACCGAGCTTGTCCAGCAGCGGGCCGAGGGCCTGCATCTGGGCACCGATGGCGGTGTAGTCGCGCTCGACCTCGACGAGCTTGGGCATCGTGACGCCCGGGACCGGCTCGCACTCACCGTGCTTCCAGTCCTTCACCACGCCGTGCGGGTTGGCCATCGCGTCGGGGGTGTCGTGCAGCAGCGGCACCGCGACGACGTCCTTGCGGGTGTCGAGGTGGCCCGCGGCCAGCTCGCTGAACTTGGCCGCGATGGTCTGGAAGGCGTCCCAGTCGGTGCGGGTCTGCCACGGCGGGGCGATCGCGGGGTTGAACGAGTGCACGAACGGGTGCATGTCCGTGGTGTTGAGGTCGTGCTTCTCGTACCACGTCGCCGCCGGCAGCACGACGTCGGAGAAGATCGTGGTGCTGGTCTGCCGGAAGTCCAGCGTCAGCAGCAGGTCGAGCTTCCCCTCGGGGGCGTCCTCGTGCCAGTCGACCTCGCCGGGTCGCTGCCCCTCACCGGACTCGGCCGCCCGCAGGGAGTTGTCGGTGCCGAGCAGGTGCTTGAGGAAGTACTCGTTGCCCTTGCCGGACGAGCCGAGCAGGTTGGCGCGCCAGATCGCGAGCACGCGCGGGAAGTTCTCCGGTGAGTCCGGGTCCTCCGCGGCGAACCTCAGGTCCCCGGACTTGAGCTTGTCGACGACGTACTCCCCGACCGGGCGGCCCTCGGCGGCCGCCTCGTCGGCGAGGTCGAGCGGGTTGCGGTTGAAGGTCGGGTACGACGGCATCCAGCCCATCCGCGCGCTCTTGGCGATCACGTCGGCGGTGCTCATGCCCTCGAAGCGACCGGCTCCGGTCGACGCCGCGAGGACGTCGGCGGAGAAGTGGTCGTAGCGGAACTGGTCGGTGTGGAGGTACCAGTACGCCGTGTGGATCATCTGCCGCGGCGGCCGCTTCCAGTCCAGGCCGAACGCGAGCTGGGCCCACCCGGTGATCGGGCGGCACTTCTCCTGGCCGACGTAGTGCGCCCAGCCGCCGCCGTTGACGCCCTGGCAGCCGGTGAGCGTGGTCAGCGCGAGGAAGCTGCGGTAGATCGTGTCGGAGTGGAACCAGTGGTTGGTGCCCGCTCCCATCAGGATCATGGAGCGGCCCTTGGACTCCTCGGCGTTCTGCGCGAGCTCCCGGCCGATGCGCGCCGCGGCCGCTGCCGGGACGCCGGTGACCTTCTCCTGCCAGGCCGGGGTGTACGGCGCGTCGGCGTCGTCGTACCCGCGCGCCCACTCGCCGGGGAGGCCCGGCCGGCCGACGCCGTACTGAGCGAGCATCAGGTCGAAGACGGTCGTGACGAGGTGGCCACCCA
Source organism: Nocardioidaceae bacterium (assembly GCA_035688575.1). Classification (GTDB taxonomy): domain Bacteria; phylum Actinomycetota; class Actinomycetes; order Propionibacteriales; family Nocardioidaceae; genus Nocardioides_C. The sequence goes on along the minus strand of DASSMS010000143.1, from coordinate 3,358 downwards.
CCCGGCGGACCGGCACACCGCGCCGCGCCGAGCCCGCCTGGCCGTCGACGTTGTCGAACCGCGGGAGCTCCACCGTCACGGAGTCGTCGGTGGTGTCGATCAGGGTGAGCTTGGGGTCGACGCCCTCGAGGTCGAGGTTCCACCGGCCCGCACCGGTGTCCCCGAAGCGGTGGCCGAGCGACCCGTTCGGGACGACCGGCTCGTCGGTCCGGGTGTCCATCAGGACGGTCTTGAAGTGGGCGTTCTCCTCGTGCTCGTAGGACGGGAGGTCCGCGGCGGTGAGGAACTTCCCGGGCCGGTAGTCCCCCTCGTCCGTCTCGTCGAGCACCACCAGGTAGGGCAGGTCGGTGTACTTCTTGGTGTAGTCGGTGAAGTACGGCGTCTGCCGCTCGACGAAGAACTCCTTGAGGATCACGTGCCCCATGGACAGTGCGAGCGCGCCGTCGGTGCCCGGGGTGGGCGCGAGCCACTCGTCGGCGAACTTCACGTTGTCGGCGTAGTCGGGCGCGACCACGACGACCTTCTGGCCGCGGTAGCGGGCCTCGGTCATCCAGTGGGCGTCGGGGGTGCGGGTCACGGGGACGTTCGAGCCCCACATGACCAGGTAGCCCGCATCCCACCAGTCACCGGACTCCGGCACGTCGGTCTGGTCGCCGAACACCTGGGGCGAGGCGACCGGCAGGTCGGCGTACCAGTCGTAGAACGAGAGCATCGAGCCGCCGAGCATCGACGTGAACCGAGCGCCGGAGGCGTGGGAGACCATCGACATCGCCGGGATCGGCGAGAAGCCGGCGACGCGGTCGGGACCCCACTTCTTGATGGTGTGGACGTAGGCGGCGGCGACCATCTCGGTCACCTCCTCCCACGAGGCGCGCACGAGGCCGCCCTTGCCGCGGGCGGACTTGTAGGCCTTGGCGCGCGCCGGGTGGTCCACCACGTGTGACCACGCGAGGACCGGGTCGCCGTGCTGGGCCTTGCCCTCGCGGTACATCTGGAGCAGGACACCGCGCACGTAGGGGTAGCGGACCCGGGTCGGCGAGTAGGTGTACCAGGAGAAGGCCGCGCCGCGAGGACAGCCGCGCGGCTCGTACTCCGGCTTGTCGGGGCCCACCGAGGGGTAGTCGGTCTGCTGGGTCTCCCAGGTGATGATGCCGTCCTTGACGTACACCTTCCACGAGCACGAGCCAGTGCAGTTCACGCCGTGCGTCGAGCGGACCACCTTGTCGTGGCTCCAGCGGTCCCGGTAGAAGTCGTCGGCCCCGCGACCTCCCTTACGGTGCAGGGTCCGAAGGTCCTCGGAGACCTCGGCCTTGGTGAAGAACCGCCGTGAGCGCACGAGTGCGTCGCTTACACCCCCGTCCATCCCCACCTCGTGCCGCTTGTCTCCGGGCTGTACTTCTGTGCTCACAAACTTCTCCTGGCTCGACGATCAGGCTTCGTTCGCAACGGTCGGGAGTGGGTCGGCCGTAACGGGTGGTGGGTTCACGCCGGCGCCATCTCCTCCTCGTGACGCCGAGCGGTCCGTCGTACGACGGTCAGGGTCAGCAGCAGGGTGAGGACCGCCGTCACGGACAGGAGGCCGAGGCCGATGGCGTAGGACTCGGTGCGGCCGTAGACGTAGCCCATGATCAGCGGGGGCACGAAGCCGCCGAGGCCGCCCGCCGCGCCCACCAGGCCGGTGACACCGCCGACTCGCGACGGATCGGTCACCCTGGCGATGAGCGCGAACGTGGCGCCGCTGCCCGATCCGAGGGCCGCCGCCATCGCCAGGAAGGCCACCGTGCCGACGTGCTCGAGCAAGGGGGTCGTGGACGCGACAGCGGCACCGACGGCGACCACGGCATAACCACCGACGAGCACCGGGACGGGGCCGAACTTGTCCGAGAGCCAGCCACCGACGGGCCGCATCAGGACGGCCACGACGACGAAGCCGGCCATCCGGTTCGCGGCGTCGGCCGGCGTGAGGTCGTAGGCGGTCTTGAGGTAGGCCGGGAGGTAGACGGAGAAGGCGACGTAGCCACCGAAGGCGACGGCGTAGAGGATGCACGCCTGCCAGGTGATCGGCAGCTTTGCATTCGCCACGAGGCGCGTCATCAGCGAGGTCGTCGGCACCGTGCGGCCGGGCGCGTCCCGCATGATCAGCCAGGCCGCGACGGCGTAGATCGCAAGCGCCGCCGCTGTGATCAGGAACGGCGTCTTCTCGCCGATGTTCTCGTAGAGCTTGACGGTGGTCAGCGCGCTGATCGCGGTGCCGCCCATGCCCGCACCGAAGATGCCGACGGCCAGGCCACGACGCTCCGGGGGGAACCAGGCGTTGACGAACGGGACGCCGACCGCGAAGGCCGTGCCGGCGATGCCGAGGAAGAAGCCACCGAACAGGATCAGGGCGTAGGAGTCGAGTGCGAAGAAGGCGATGAACAGGATCGGGACGATCGTGATCCCCGAGATGACCGGGAACATCACCCGGCCGCCGAACTTGTCGGTCAGCGCCCCGACGATGATGCGGCCCAGGGACCCCACGATGACCGGCACCGCGACCATCAGGGCGACGTCGGACTCGGAGAGCTGACCGAGCGTTCCCTGCTCCCGGAAGAGCGGCCCGAGTGGGCTGATCAGCGCCCAGGCCCAGAAGTTGAGCGCGAACCCGAGCGTGGCCATGGCCAGCATCAGGTTCGGGTTCCGCCTCTCGGGCGCCTCCGCGGCGGGGCTCGCTCCGGTGCTGCTCATGCACTTCTCCCAAGGGTTCGGCGACAAGCCGTCGGGCTTGCCTCTTGTCTATCGCACGTACCTTCCCTTGGCCATGCCCCCACGCGCGTGGGTCGAAGGTCCTGAACCGACCAGCCGTTGTCCCCCACTGCTCTTCGGGTGCGCGACTCCCAAGGATGCTTGGGAGAACGGCACGTCCCGGTCATCGACCCGGGTCAGGGCCTGAAAGCCGCGAGCGCACCTCCTCGGCCCCAGTGGTCAGAGGCCGAGGCCCTCGAGGATCTCCACCCCGGGCAGCTCCGCGAGGTCCCGGCCGGCCAGGAGGAGCTTGGAGCGTCGCACCCCGCTGCCGATGACCGCCACGTCGATGTCGAGCACCGAGGCGTCGACGAGAATCCTCCAGCCGGCGGGGAGGCCGACCGGCGTGATCCCGCCGTACTCCATCCTGGTCTCCTCGACGGCACGCTCGGTCGCCAGGAAGGACGCCTTTCGCACGTCGAGGGTCCGCTTCACGAGGTTGTTGACGTCCGCGCGGGTGTCGGCGCGCACCACGCAGGCCGCGATCCGCTCCTCGCCGCCGCGTCGACCGGAGACGACGACGCAGTTCGCGCTCGCGGAGAGCGGGAGGTCATAGGCCTCTGTCAACGCCGCG
>DASSMS010000125.1:0-12103 GCA_035688575.1 Nocardioidaceae bacterium | reverse complement strand
CCGCGGACATCCACGATCCGGCCCACGAAGACGTGCGCGGCCTTCGGGTACCACTCCGCAGGAGCTACGCAGGAGAGGGCGCTGGCGCTCCCCGTCTGGAGGGCGAGCGACGAACCGGCCATGACGAGGAGGGCTACCAGTCGCAGAAGGGCTCTCATGTCGCTTCGACGCACCAGGGACCTGCCTGGTTCCCTCAGAGGCTCAGGCGACCGACCAGGCGATCCCGTCGAGGATGTCGGCCTCGGAGACGAGCAGCGTGTCGGCCGTCGTACGCCGGAGCACCTCGTCGAGGATCAGAGCGCCCGCACCGATCACGTCCGCACGCCCGGGGTGCATGTACGGCAGCGCCTTCCGCTCGGCCACCGTCATCGCGAGGAGCCGCTCGGTCAGCGCGTGCACGTCGGAGACGGCCAGCCGCGCCTGGTCGATCGCCGCGCGGTCGTACTCCTGGAGCCCGAGGACACCCGCGGCCACGGTGGTGATCGTGCCTGCGACGCCGATGACGGTCCGCGCCTCCCCCAGCGGTACGCCGGAGGCGGCAACCGCCGAGGCGATGTCGGCCGCGGCCCCGGACACCTCGTCGCGGGTCGGCGGGTCGCTCAGGAGGTACCGCTCGGTCATCCGGACGGACCCGATGTCGAGGGACTTCGCGGCCCGCACGTGCCCGTGCCCGTCACCGAGGATCAGCTCGGTCGAGCCCCCGCCGATGTCGATGACCAGGAACGGCGCGGGAAGGCCGCTTCCAGCGAGGCCGCGCGTGGCCCCGTCGTAGGACAGCTGAGCCTCCTCGGCACCGGTGACGACGTCGGGCCGGACACCGAGCCGGGCCTCGACGCCCGCGGCGAACTCGGCTCCGTTGGAGGCGTCCCGCGCCGCGGACGTCGCGCAGAACCGGATCGCCTCCACGTCGTGGGCGGCCACGATGGCGGCGTACTCGTCGACGGCAGCGAACGTCCGCGCCAGGGCCTCGGCGGCGAGCCTTCCGGTGCGGTCGACGTCCTGGCCGAGCCGCACCATGCGCATCTCGCGGACCAGCTCGTGCTCGGCGCCCGTCCCGGGGTCGAGATCCGCCACGAGGAGCTTGATGGTGTTGGTGCCGCAGTCCACGGCGGCGACCCGGGTCATGCCGGGTCCTTCTCGTCCGGATCCACGCAGGGCCCCGACGCCCAGAACTCCCCGAGCAGGTCGAGCACCTCGTCGCCGAGCGGGTTCACGCCCCGGCCCTGGGCCAGGGACTGGCCAGCGAGGACGTGCAGGCACTTGACGCGGGTAGGCATGCCACCGGCGGACACGCCGTGGATCTCGGGGACCTCGGCGATGCCCTCGCGGTAGACGAGGTAGGACTCGTGGGCCCGGCGGTAGTCCGCGGCGAGGTCCGGGTCCGACTCCAGCCGCTCGGACATCGCCTTCATCAGCCCGGAGGCCTCGAGCGTGCCGATCATCGACGCGGCGCGCGGACAGGTGAGGTAGAAGGTCGTGGGGAAGGGCGTGCCGTCCTCGAGCCGGGGCTCGGTGGCCACGACGTCGGGGTTGCCGCACGGGCAGCGGTGGCCGATGGCGTGGATCGAGCGGGGCGGGCGGCCGAGCTGGGCCTCGATGACCGCCTCGTCGCGAGCTGTCACGGGTTCAGCGGCAGGCTCGTGAGGGGTCACTGCTTCCTCTTGTTCGGGGGGTCGATCTCCTCGACCGGGTTGGGGACGTCCTCGGGGTTGCCGGCTGCCTCCATGGTCTGCCACGCGGTCTCCCACCAGGCCGGCTCGTTCTCGGCGTCGATCACGTCGGGGTCCGAGAGGGTGTCCTCGTGGTCGAGCGGCCTGCCGTCCTCGCCGATCACCTGGAAGCTGATCTCGCCGGGCATCACCCAGCTCAGCCGCTGGGTGGCCTGGGCCTCGACGAAGGCCGGGTCCTTCCATCGGCGCTTCTCCCGCTGCAGCGCGGCGATGTTCTTGCGGGAGTCGGCGATGCTCTCGCGCAGCTCTTGCAGGTGCTGCTTCTGCTCGAGGTAGGCCCGCATGCTGGAGGCGTAGGACACCGCGAGCACCGCGAGCACGAGCACCAGGATCGCGGCCCGCCCGGTGAACCTCGGCCGGGGCGGCCGGGCCGACGCCGCCGCGCGTGGCCGCCCGTGCGCCGACCGCGGTCCGGGCCGGGACGCCGGACGCGACCCTGCCCCGGACCGGGACGGACGGCTCGTCGCGCTACGGGGACGAGAGCCCCGCGGCGACGACGGACGGTTGCTGGGCACCGACTGCCTCAGCTGCGCCCGAACCGCGGGAAGGCGCCACGACCCGCGTAGCGGGCCGCGTCGTCGAGCTCCTCCTCGATGCGCAGCAGCTGGTTGTACTTGGCGACGCGCTCGGAGCGGGCAGGGGCACCGGTCTTGATCTGGCCGCAGTTGGTCGCGACTGCGAGGTCGGCGATCGTGGTGTCCTCGGTCTCGCCGGAGCGGTGGCTCATCATGCAGCGGAAACCGTTGCGGTGCGCGAGGTCGACAGAGTCGAGGGTCTCGGTGAGCGACCCGATCTGGTTGACCTTGACCAGAAGCGCGTTCGCGGACTTCTCCTCGATCCCGCGCCCGAGCCGCTCGACGTTGGTGACGAACAGGTCGTCACCGACGATCTGGGTCTGCTCGCCGAGAGCCGCAGTCACCGTGGCCCAGCCCTCCCAGTCCTCCTCGCTCATCGGGTCCTCGATGGAGACGATCGGGTAGGAGGCGACCAGGTCGGTGTAGTAGGCCTGCATCTGCTCAGCCGACTTCGCGGCGCCCTCGAACTGGTAGGCGCCGCCGGAGTAGAACTCCGTCGCGGCGACGTCGAGGGCGAAGGCGATGTCGTCGCCGACCTTGAGACCGACCTTCTCGACTGCGGTGGAGATCAGGTCGAGGGCCTCGCGGTTGGACCGGAGGTCGGGGGCGAACCCACCCTCGTCGCCGAGACCCGTGGAGAGGCCGCGCTCCTTGAGCACGGACTTCAACGCGTGGTAGACCTCCGCGCCCTGGCGCATGGCCTCACGGAAGGTGGGCGCGCCCACCGGCGCGATCATGAACTCCTGGATGTCGACGGCGGTGTCCGCGTGCGCCCCGCCGTTGAGGATGTTCATCATCGGGACGGGCAGCAGGTACGCGTTGGGCCCTCCGACGTATCGGAAGAGCGGGAGGCCGGCCGACTCGGCCGCGGCGCGGGCGACGGCGAGCGAGACACCGAGGATGGCGTTGGCGCCGAGCTTGGCCTTGTTGGGCGTGCCGTCGAGCTCGAGCAGGCGCTGGTCGACGAGTCGCTGCTCGGAGGCCTCGAAGCCGACGAGCTCGGGTCCGATCGCGTCGAGGACCGCGTCGACGGCCTTCTCCACACCCTTGCCGGAGTAGCGGGAGCCTCCGTCGCGCAGCTCGACCGCCTCGAAGGCGCCGGTCGAGGCGCCGGAGGGCACCGCGGCGCGGCTCATGGTTCCGTCGTCGAGAGCGACCTCGACCTCAACAGTGGGGTTTCCGCGCGAGTCGAGAATCTCGCGTGCGCCGACAGCCTCGATGGACGCCACGGTCGTGCTCCTTGCCGGGGGGTGGGTGCTGGACAGGGTCAGCCTAACGGCGCGGGGTCCTCCCGGCCGTGAAGACCCCGCGAGAGCCCGACGCGGTGTGTGCCTGACGCGTGACCTGGCGCACCGGTCGTCGTTGGTGGTCACATGCCTCTGCTCCAGACGTTCCGGATCCTCCTGCTGCTGCTTGCTCTCGTCCTGGCGACCGCGGCCTTCGGGGCGCTCGCACCGGCGACGGGCAGTGCCGGGTCTTAGCCCCTGGACCAGGGAGTAACGCAAACGGGGTCCGCCCCGTTTAGAGAGTGGAAACCCAGGGAGGACTTTCGATGATCAACGCCCTTGCCGCCGAGCTGCGAGACACCGAGCAGCTCGACGAGATCCTGCTGCTCGGGGAGCTGATGGTGCTCGCCTCGGAGTGCATGGGCTCTCTCGACCTGCGCACGATCGACGCCGCGCTCGGCGTCGAGCAGCTCCCGTTCCCCGGCCAGCGCCGAGTCGCCTGACCGGCCCCCTCGAGCGCGCGGACGCTCCCTCCGTCACCCCCGCGATCCCGGGATCGCCGGACAAGGCTGCGTGCCTCCGGCAACATGGGCCCGACGAAAGCATCGCGACAAAGGGGGACGATCAGTGGCTTTCTGGAGACGTGCGAAGGCCGAGCAGGCCCAGCAACCCGACCCGGAGCTCGACTTCCTGACCGAGCGGCAGGGCGCACGGCTCCGCGAGCTCGCACGGGAGGCGTTCGCCGAGGCGGGAGTCGAGGTGCTCCCCCACGCGCAGCACCTCGAGGCCTCCGACGGACGGCAGTTCGGGCTGTGGAACCTGGCCGCCACGTGCGCACAGGCGCCCGGCGGCGAGGCCGACTGGCCGGAGATCGTGCGGGAGCACGTCGCCAGCGCCACCCGCAGCATCGAGGCCCCACCCCTGACCGACCTCCCCGAGCACGAGATTCTCGCCGGGGTCTTCCTGCGGGTCATGGGTACTGCGACGCTGCCGCCTCAGTGGCGGGAGTGGTACTCCTACGCGCGCCCGGTCGCCGGGGACCTCGTCGAGGTAATCGCCCTCGACCTGCCTGACTCGGTGACGGTCCTGCGCGACGAGGACGTCGACCGGGTCGGAGAGGACCGGCTGCGAGAGGCCGGTCTCCGCAACCTGCTCGCCGAGCCGATCCAGTCCTATGAGGTCGCCGGCGAGCCAGGCTCGGGCGCACTGCACATCGTCGAGGGCGACTCCTACTTCACCGCCAGCAAGCTGATCACCTTCCGGGAGGTGCTCGAGGCCACCTGGGGCCGGGGCGACCTGCCCCACGGCGTCGTGGTCGCCGCTCCGATCCGGCACATGCTCCTCTTCCACCCGATCGAGGGCATCGACGTGCTCGACGGCGTCCAGCGCCTGACCGGTCTGACGGCGTCGTTGTTCGGTGACGCACCCGGCGGCGTCTCGCCGTTCGTCTACTGGTGGCGTGACGGCGAGCTCACGCAGCTGAGCGGCTACGACGACGATGGTCGTCTGCAGGTGATGGTCGGGGACGAGCTCACCAAGGTGCTCGAGGAGCTGGCCGCGCGGGCCTGACCCGCCTCAGCCGCCGCTCTCAGCCGTGCGGACCGCCTCGGCGAGGCGGCGAACTGCCTGTCGCAGCTCCTGCTCGGCGTCGAGGCCGGCCGAGCGCGCCTCGACCACGAGGGCGAGCAGCCGGTCGCCGAGACCGTCCGTGACGGCCGGTGCGACCCCGACCCGCCCGGCGCGGCCCACCGTCTTCTCCGCGAGCGACAGCGCCGGCAGCGCGAGCGGGATGCCGTCGAGGACGGAGCCACGACCCTTCTCCGCAGCCTTCAGCGCCTCCCAGCTCTCCTCGACCTCGCCCAACGACGGAGCGTCGACCCCCTCCGCGAGAGCGAACACGTGCGGGTGCCGATGGACCAGCTTGTCGACGATCCCGCCCGCCACGTCGTCGATGTCGAAGGGGTCGTCGGGATCCTCGGCCGCGATGCGGGCATGGAAGTACACCTGCAGCAGAAGGTCTCCCAGCTCCTCGCGCAGGTGCGTGTAGTCGCCCGTCTCGATCGCCTCGAGCGTCTCGTAGGCCTCCTCCAGGAGGTACCTCGCCAAGGACTCGTGCGTCTGCTCCTTGTCCCAGGGGCAGGAGGTGCGCAACCGGTCCATGACGGTCACCAGGTCCAGCAGCCGTGCGCCCGGCACGTCGTACGACCCGTGGAGCACCTCCACCTCCGGCGCGTCCTCGGCCGTGACGATGCGCTCCGCGAGGGCGGGCGGGAACGACGTCGCCTCCTCGTCGTCGGCGAGCCATACGACCCCGGAGTCGGCCGCGAGGGCGAGCAGCCCTGCCACCGACGGGGACGGGAGTACGTCGACCCGGTGGCCCGCCGCGGTGACGGCCCGGAACAGCGGGGACCGGTCGTCGGAGGCGAGCACCTGGTCGGCCGAGGCGACCGCCTGCCACGCAGCCCACGACATCAGCCCCGGGGGGACCCGCGGGCTGGTGACGAGGAAGGTCAGCGGCACTGCTGGGAGGCCGGTAGGTCGGCGACGAACGCGTCCTCGGGCTGCGCCTTGTCGCCGGCGCGTGCCCCTGCGGAGGCCGGGACCGACAGCGAGGTCCCGCCTCGCTTGAAGGTGCCCTCCTCGAAGCGCCCGTAGCGCGGGTCGACCTCGACGTCGAGGTCTGCGACGTACTCGTTCCTGAGCCGGATGCCCTCGGCGATCGCCTCGTTCTCGTCGGCGTTCCCGCCCAGGGAGTCCTGGCCGACCTGGATGAGCATCAGCTGGCCCTCGGCGTACTCACGAAGGGTGTCGCGGAAGTCCTGCCGCTGGTCCTCGGGGAGCATCTCCAGGCCGGCCTCGTTCTGGGCGACCGCCTGCGAGACCTGCTGCGGGTTCGCCTCGACGCCCTCGTGGTCGGCGAACTGCTGAGAGAGCTCGGTCTCGAGCAGGATCTGCACCGCCACCTCCCGGGCGCCGCGGCTCGGCAGGGTCGGCGGAGGCTGGTTGCTCGCCTTGGCCGTCGCCAGGTTCGCGGAGCACACCGCGCGGGCCACGTCGTCGACCTGGTCGTGCGAGATCGTCTCCGACCCCACGACCGCGGCGGCCCCGGGGTGAAGCCCACACCCGGCCAGCATCGTCATCGCCCCCGCTGCGAGAGCAGCCAGCTTCGCCCTGCGTCCTGCCAACACTCGTGACTCCTCGTTCGACCTCTGGTTCGGCTCAGGCTCTCAGCTGCTCGACTCAGTTGACCGGTTGGGGCGCACGGTCTACGACCGAGTCCACGACCTGTCGCGCCCACGCGAGCAGCTCCTCGTCCCGGATGGGCGGCCCTCCCACGGTTGTGGGCTGGGGCCGGGGCACCAGCATCGTACGCACGCTCGGCTTGAGGACGCTGCGCGGGTAGAGCCGGTCGAGCCGCACCTTCCCCGAGTCGGGCAGGTCCACGGGCGCGAAACGGATGTACTTGCCCTGGAGCGTGATGTCGGTGAGCCCCGCGCGGCGGGCCCGCGCACGCAGCCGGGCCACCTCCAGCAGGCTGGCCACCGGGCTGGGCGGCTCGCCGTACCGGTCGAGCAGCTCCTCGCGGATCGCCGTCACGTCCTCGTCTGCGCGGACCTCCGCCAGGCGCTTGTACATCTCCAGCCGCAGCCGCTCCGACGGCACGTAGTCGTGCGGCAGGTGCGCGTCGATGGGCAGCTCGATCTTCACCTCGGGCTCCTCCGCCGAGCCGTCGCCCTTGAACTCCGCGACTGCCTCGCCCACCAGCCGGACGTAGAGGTCGAACCCGACGTCGGCGATGTGGCCGGACTGCTCGCCGCCGAGCAGGTTGCCGGCGCCGCGGATCTCGAGGTCCTTCATGGCGATCGCCATGCCTCCTCCGAGGTCGGAGTGCTGGGCCAGGGTGGCGAGCCGTTCGTGCGCGGTCTCGGTCAACGGCTTGTCGGCCGGGTACAGGAAGTAGGCGTAGGCGCGTTCGCGGCCACGACCCACGCGACCGCGCAGCTGGTGCAGCTGGGAGAGGCCGAGCATGTCCGCTCGCTCGATCACCATGGTGTTCGCGTTGGACACGTCGAGCCCGGACTCCACGATCGTCGTGCACACCAGCACGTCGAACCGCTTCTCCCAGAAGTCGACCATCACCTGCTCGAGCTGGTGCTCGCCCATCTGCCCGTGGGCCACCCCGACGCGCGCTTCGGGGACGAGCCGCCGGATCCGCGCAGCCGCCTTCTCGATGGTGCTGACCCGGTTGTGGATGTAGAAGACCTGGCCCTCCCGCAGCAGCTCACGACGGATCGCCGCGGTGACCTGACGGTCCTCGTAGGCGCCGACGTAGGTCAGCACCGGGTGCCTCTCCTCCGGCGGGGTGGTGATCGTCGACATCTCCCGGATGCCGGTGATCGCCATCTCCAGGGTCCGCGGGATCGGCGTCGCGGACATGGCCAGCACGTCGACGGAGGTCCGCAGGCGCTTCATCGCCTCCTTGTGCTCGACGCCGAAGCGCTGCTCCTCGTCGACGATCACCAGGCCGAGGTTCTTGATCCTGGTGTCGGGGTTGAGCAGCCGGTGCGTGCCGATCACGATGTCCACGCTGCCCTCGGCGAGCCCGTCGAGGACCGCCTTGGCCTCCGCGTCGGTCTGGAACCGCGACAGCCCCTTGAGCACGACGGGGAAGCCGGCCATGCGCTCGGCGAAGGTCGAGAAGTGCTGCTGCACGAGCAGCGTGGTCGGCACAAGCACGGCCACCTGCTTGCCGTCCTGCACGGCCTTGAACGCCGCCCGCACCGCGATCTCGGTCTTCCCGTAGCCGACGTCGCCGCAGACGAGGCGGTCCATCGGGACCTGCTGCTCCATGTCGCGCTTGACCTCGTCGACCGTGGACAGCTGGTCGACGGTCTCGACGAACGGGAAGGCGTCCTCGAGCTCGCGCTGCCAAGGGGTGTCGGAGCCGAAGGCGTGACCCCTCGTGGCCTGCCGCGCGGCGTAGAGCTTGATCAGCTCCGCGGCGATCTGGCGGACGGCCTTGCGCGCACGGTTCTTGCGCTTGGTCCAGTCGCCGCCCCCGAGGCGGTCGAGGGACGGCTGCTCGCCTCCGACGTACCGGGTCACCTGGTCCAGCGTGTCTGCCGGGACGTAGAGCCGGTCCGGCGGCGCACCACGCTTGGAGGAGCCGTACTCGAGCACGAGGTACTCGCGCGTCGCGCCCTGCACGGTGCGCTGGGCCATCTCGACGTAGCGGCCCACCCCGTGCTGCTCGTGCACCACGTAGTCGCCGGGCTTGAGCTCGAGCGGGTCGATCTGCTTCTTGCGCCGGGTGGGCATCCGGCGCATGTCCTTGGTGGAGGACCGCTGGCCGGTGAGGTCGTCACCGGTGAGGACGGCCAGGCACTGCTCGTCGTCGACGAAACCGTGGTCGAGGCAGGCCGTCGAGACGTGGACGATGCCGGGCTCGGGCTCGGCGTCGAGGCTCTCCACGAGCCGCGCGGGGACGTCGTGCTCCTTGAGCACCTCCGCCATCCGCTCGGCGGGCCCGTGCCCCTCGTTGAGCAGCACCACCCGCGACCCGTTGGTGAGCCACTGCTTGATGTCGGTGATCGCGTGCTCGAAGTCGCCGCGGTAGGCATCGACGGGGCGGACGGCGAGGGTCCGCGACTCCACTGCCCCGGCCTCGACGTCGATCCCTGCGTCGACGACCTCGCCGGTCTCGTCGCGCAAGGGCTCGCGGATCACCTGTCCGGCGTCGGGGTCGAGCCCGAACGGCGAGATGCTCCACCACGGCTTGCCCTGAGCCAGGGTGCGGGCGCGGACGTCGGCGAGCGAGCGGTACGACGCCGCGCCGAGGTCGATCGGGGCCTGGCCCCCTCCCGCGGCGGCCGCCCACGACGCATGCAGGAACTCCTCGCTGGTCGCGACGAGGTCGTGGGCCCGGCTGCGGGCACGCTCCGGGTCGAGCACGAGCACGTGGGTGCTGTCGGGCATCAGGTCAACGAGCATCTCCATCTCGTCGACCAGGACGGGCGCGAGCGACTCCATGCCCTCGACGGCATGCCCCTCCGACAGCTTGTGGGTGATCTCGGCGAGCTCGGGATGGCTCTCCCCCAGCTCGGTCGCCCGGCGTCGTACCTCGTCGGTCAGCAGCAGCTCACGGCACGGCGGCGCCCACAGCCGGGAGACGGGCTCGAGGGAGCGCTGGTCGGCCACGGAGAACGACCGGATCTCCTCGACCTCGTCGCCCCAGAACTCCACGCGCACCGGGTGCTCGAGGGTGGGCGGGAAGACGTCGATGATCCCTCCGCGGACCGCGAACTCGCCCCGCTTCTCCACCAGGTCGACCCGGGAGTACGCCGCCGCGGCCAGCCGTTGGACCACGTCGTCGAGGTCGACCTCGTCACCGACGGCGAGCTCAACCGGCTCGAGGTCGGCGAGCCCCTTCACCTGGGGCTGGAGGATCGAGCGGACCGGCGCGACGACGACCTTGACCGGGCCGTTGGTCGGGTCGCTGCCGGGGTGCTTGAGCCGTCGAAGGACCGCCAGGCGGGTGCCGACGGTGTCCGACCGAGGCGACAGTCGCTCGTGCGGGAGGGTCTCCCACGCCGGGTAGTACGCAACCGTGCTCGGGTCCACGAGGTCGCGCAGGTAGGTCACCAGGTCCTCGGCCTCGCGCGCGGTCGCGGCGACGGCCAGCACCGTGCGGCCGGCGTCGACGAGGCCCTTGACGACGAACGGACGCAGCGCGCTCGGACCGGTGAGGTCCAGGGCGGGCACCGAACCGTCGCGCGCGTCCTCGACGGCGGAGGCCAGGACCTTGTCCCGCAGGACGAGGTCGGCCAGACCCTTCAAGCTCAAGTCGTGCTCTTTCCTGCCGAGGCATGGACGGACAACACACCAGCCCCCTACTGGAGTGGAGGAGGGGGTCGGTGACCGAGTCTACGACGGCTCCGATCGGGGGGGCTTCCGGCCGGGCGTTCCGGGCATCGCCACGAGCCGACGCTCATCCGGGTGGGATGAGGCGCCCCCTGCGCGACGCGGGCAGAGTCGGCGCCATGGCTTCCCAGCCCTCCGCACGAGAGTTCGCCGGGCGCACCGAGGAGAGCATCGCCACGGGCATCCTCGGCATCGTGGTGAGTGCCGCCGTGATGGCGTCCGCCCACTCGGAGACGGTCGGGCAGCTCGTCGTGGTGGTCCTGGCGACGCTCCTCGTCTACTGGGCCGCGGAACGCTACGCGCGAGTGGTGTCCCGACGGATTGCCGATGGCCGCCGCCCCACCTGGCCGACCCTCCGCCGGGAGCTCACCGACGGTTGGGAGATCGTCACCGAGTCCGCCCTCCCGCTCCTGGTGCTGGCGGTGCTCGGGCTCCTCGGAGCGGAGTATCGGACCGCCGTCCTCGCCGCGCTCGGCACCAGCACGGCGCTGCTGGCCCTCGCAGGGTGGTCGGTCGGCCGAGGCGGTCGCATGAGCACGAGGGAGCGGCTGGTCTCCGCGGGTGTCGCCGGGCTCTTCGGCCTGGTCGCCATCACGTTCAAGACCCTCGTGCACTGACTGCCCGTGGGAGTGCGCCGCGTCAGGCCGGCGGGTTCTCCGCCCAGTACCGCTCGACGAAGCCGGTGATCTGCTCGGCGAGCTCGGGACGACACACCAGCAGGTCTGGGAGGAGCACGTCGTCCTGGTTGTACTCGAGCTTCGCCCCGTCTGCGCGGCTGGTGTGCAGGCCCGCGGCCCGTGCCACCGCGACCGGCGCGGCCGAGTCCCACTCGTACTGGCCACCGGCGTGGACGTAGGCGTCCGTGACGTCGCGGGCGACCGAGATCACCTTCGCGCCGGCCGAGCCCATCGGCACCAGCTCGGCGTCGATCTCCTCGGCGAGCGCCTTCACGAACTCCGGCGGCCTCGTGCGGCTGACCGCGATGCGGGGCCGGTCGCTGGTGCGCGGGGGTACGACGGGGGGCCGGCCGGTGTTGAAGGTGGTGCCCAGACCGGGCTGCGCCACCGCACCGGCGACGAGGTCCCCGTCCTGCCACAGCGCCACGTGCACGGCCCAGTCGTCGCGCGGCGGTTCGGAGAACTCACGGGTCCCGTCGAGCGGGTCGACGATCCACACTCGCCTGGACTCCAGACGGGCCTTGTCGTCCTTGCCCTCCTCACTGAGGACGGCGTCGTCGGGACGGTGCTCGGCGAGCAGGCGCATGAGGAGCTCATGGGCGGCGCGGTCGCCGGCGTCCTTGAGCTCCTTGCCCTCGAGGCCCTCGCCGCGGACCTGCAGGAGCAGCTCGCCGGCGACGGTGGCGGTCCAGGCTGCGAGGGCGTGGTCGTCGGTGGCCACCTCTGCCGGCGGCTGTCCTGCGTCGAAGTCTCTGTCGGTCACGTGCTTCTGCCTTTCACGTCGGGTCGCGCGCCTCGGGGGCCGCGACCTGCCTTCCATGGAGTCGGTCAGCTGTTGAAGCGGCTCTGGGTCTTCTCGAGGCCTTCGGTGATCAGGCACTCCACCGCGTCTGCGGCACGGTCCACCTGGAACGGCAGGATCTTCCGCTCGGTGGAGGAGTAGTCCGAGAGCACGAAGTCGGCCGGGGACTGCC
>DASSMS010000045.1:0-47869 GCA_035688575.1 Nocardioidaceae bacterium | reverse complement strand
TCGATCCGCGGCGGCGGGGTGTCGTAGGAGCGGCGCCAGAGCATGAACTGCTCCTCGCCGTACTGCTCCTTCGTCTCCTTCTTGTTCTTGCCCTGCAGCGCGCCGTAGTGCCGCTCGTTGAGGCGCCACGACCGCTTCACGGGGATCCAGTGCCGCTCGCACTCGTCCAGCGCGAGCTGCGCGGTGGCGATCGCGCGACGCAGCACGGAGGTGTGGAGCACGTCGGGGAGCACGCCCGCCTCTGCCATGAGGGAGCCGCCGCGGATCGCCTCCGCGCGGCCCTTCTCGGTGAGGGGCACGTCGACCCAGCCCGTGAAGAGGTTCTTGGCGTTCCAGTCGCTCTCGCCGTGGCGGAGCAGCACAAGCGTGTACGGGGCCTCAGCACTCATGGTCCACACCCTAGCGGCGCCGCACGCACGCCTGGCGTCGCCCCGGGGAGCCCTGAGACGCACGACGGACGCCGGCGCACGGTCGCGCCGACGCCCGTCGTCAGAGGGGGCGTCCCCGTCAGGGGGTACGGGGACGCCCCCTGAGTCATGCCTAGACGGCTTGCGTCTGGGTCAGGCCACCGATGACCCCGAGGATCTCGTCGATGAGGTTGCCGATCGCCTGGAGATCCAGGAGCCCGTCGAGCAGGCCGTTCAGCGCATCCACCACACCGTCCAGCAGGCCACCCAGGCCCCCACCCAGGCCACCGTCGAGGAGGCCGGCCACCGCGCACAGCAGGTTGCCGAGCAGGGCGCCCGCGCCCGGCTGGGCCACGATGTCGAGGACGACCGGCGCCAGGTCGATCTGGAGGCCGAGCAGGTTCAGGTCCAGCGGCCCGAGATCGAGGTTGAGGATGTCGCAACCGTGCGACGAGGCCGGGGTGAAGCCCGCGGCCCGGAAGCCGGCGGTGGTCGCCTCACCGGGCGAGCCGCCGCCCACGACGTCGAAGGTCACCTGCTCGCTGAAGTGGCGCGGCGTGCCCTCGGGAAGCTTGGCGCCGGTGAACACACCGCTGAGGGTGCCGACTACCTGGAGGTTCCCGTTCTCGCCCGTGAACTCAGTGGGCATGAACTTCGCGACGACCTCACCCTGCCTGCCCGTCTCCGGGTTGGTGAAGGTGCCCTTGACCTTGGCGGGCTCGATCTCGACCAGGTCGTTGCTGATCGTGGTCGCCTTGTCGCCGACCGACTTGGGCGCTGCACCGGCGCTGCCCGCGCCCAATCCTACGAACGTGATCGACAGTGCCGTCAGTCCTGCGACGAGCGTCGCGGCTGTTCCGCGCCGACGCCCTCTCCCGAGACGCAACATGGTTCTCCCTCCTTGGCCGCCGGCCCGATGCCAGCGGCTCCCAGAGGAGCGGTGCCCCATGGTCTGGGCCACAAACGGACCAAACCGGTCCTTTGTTCACATACCGGGAGTGTGGGCGGGCCTCAGTGGGCGGAGGCC
The DNA here is from genome assembly GCA_035688575.1 of Nocardioidaceae bacterium. GTDB lineage: Bacteria > Actinomycetota > Actinomycetes > Propionibacteriales > Nocardioidaceae > Nocardioides_C. The sequence goes on along the minus strand of DASSMS010000045.1, from coordinate 46,435 downwards.
TCTTCCTCCTCGGCGGCCGGGGTGGGGGCGACCGAGGGGACCGGGATGTCGGAGAAGTCCCCGCGACGCGCGACGACCGGGACCTCGACCGTGACGGTCTCACTCTGCTCGAAGGTGAACGTCAGCTCGACGAAGGCACCGGGCTGGATGGTGTCGCCCTCGATGAAGACCTCGCCCGCGTCGAAGAGCTGGGCGGTCCCGCCCGCCGGGATGTCGAGCGGCCCGTCGAGGCTCACGGACGCACCGGAGTCCTCGCCCGCGCCGGCGAGCTGGGTGAGGGCGTCCTCCTCGGCCTGGTCGTTGTTCGCCAGGGTGGCCACGACCGTGCCGCTGCCGTCCGCGCCGGAGACCACGAGGGCGTGGAGCACGTCGATCGTCCCGGCGCGCTCGTTGACGCCGACACCGGGGTTGTAGACGACGTCGGTGGGGTTGTCGAAGCCGGTCAGGCCGCACGCGGACAGGGTCGGGGCAAGTACGACGGCTGCGGCGGCGATGCTGCGACGAAGGGGGGCGTTCACTTCTCTACACGGTTCCTCTCGAGGGCACGCCGCGACGGGGTTTCTCGCGGCCTGTCGGACGAGGCGGCTACGGCGACGGCTCGACCTGCAAAACAGCCCGAAGTCTAGCGTTTACTGACGCAGTCCCACCGTGAGCCCTGCCACCACGATCCCTGCCGAGACGAGGGCGGTCCAGGTCACGGAGATCCACAGCAGCTTCGGCGCCCCGATCTTGAGCGCGATGCGCAGCGGCAGGTGGCGAACACCGGTCTCGTTGTCCTGCACGAGGTCGGGAAGGGTGTTGAGGAAGTGCACGCCGATGCCGAGGAGGGCGGCCAGGACGGTCATCGCCCAGGTCGGTGGGCCGCCGTGCATGCCGCCGCCGAGACCGCCGTAGGACAGGAAGGCCGGCAGCAAACCGAACGAGACGGCGTAGGGCAGCCAGGAGAGCACGGTCTTCTTGAACCAGAGGTTGTAGAGCCACGCGGACGCCACGGCGCCCAGGTGGGCGAGGCCGGCGTAGGTCCCGTTGGCGATCGAGAGCGGGACCACCGCGAGGACCGCCACGGAGATGGCGAAGGTGACCGTGCCCGGGTCGATCCAGCCGAGCGCGACGGGCTTGTCGAGGCGCCCCACCTGCTGGTCGCGGTGGCGGTCGACCACGTCGTTGAGCCAACCGACGGTGAGCTGGCCGGTCAGGACCGTGAGCGCGACCAGGCCGACCTCGAGGGCCGAGCGGCCGGTCAGCGCCGCGGCGGCGGCGAGGCCGATCGTCATGGCCAGCGTGGGAAGGGGATGGCAGGCCAGGACAAGTGACAGGGTTACCCCGCGCGGCTTCCTGTACTTCATGGCTCGCAGTATTGACCACTCGCATCGCCAATGGTGGGACCACCCCGCGATTCCCTTGGAACCACAAGGGTTCTGACCACTCCGGACGGCCGTCACGGTGCGCGAGGACTGCCTCACAAGGCACTGAATGATGCAAATGTCAACCCCCGATTTGGCCTCTGACCTGCGCAAACGCAAAAGGGGCTGTCCGGCGGTCGTGTTATCCTAGAGACCTAGGAAGGGGTACTTGGCACATGACATTCACCGTCGGCGAAACGGTTGTTTATCCAAATCACGGGGCCGCAGTTATCGAGGACATCGAGACTCGCAAGATCAAGGGTGAGGACAAGCAGTATCTCGTACTGCGCATCGTCGCCCAGCAGGATCTCGTCGTCCGAGTCCCCGCCTGCAACCTCGATCTCGTAGGTGTACGAGACGTGGTCGACAAGGAGGGCCTGGACCGAGTCTTCGAGGTGCTGCGTGCGGCGCACACCGAGGAGCCGACCAACTGGTCGCGTCGTTACAAGGCCAACCTGGAGAAGCTGCACTCCGGTGATGTCATGAAGGTGGCCGAGGTCGTGCGCGACCTGTGGCGCCGGGAGCGTGACCGCGGCCTCTCCGCAGGTGAGAAGCGGATGCTGGCCAAGGCGCGTCAGATCCTGGTCTCCGAGCTCGCGCTCGCCGAGCACACCAACGAGGACAAGGCCGAGGCCCTCCTCGACGAGGTTCTCGCCTCCTAGTCCACGACAGCAGGCCCCCGGGACGCGACCGTCCCGGGGGCCTTCGTGGTCTCATGGGTCTGTGACCAGCGACCTCCCGTACGACGACCGCGGCGACGACCACGATGCGCCCCCCGTAGCCATGGGCCAGGTACCCACCACCGGGCGGGGGGCGATGCCGTTCGCGATGCTCGACGGCGAGCCCCTCGTCGCGCTCGCGTCGTTCGCGCTCGAGGACTCCGGGGTCGAGCTCGTCGACTTCAACGTCCACCTCGCCGACGTCCGGGACCAGCACCGGCCCCTCGTGCTCCACGACCCGCTGTGCCCGTTGACCCCGATCGCCTTCCTCCGCGAGGCGCTCGCCACCGCCGTGGCCGACGACGTCGTCGTGGTGGGCGTCCAGCCGGTCACCGACACGATCAAGACCGTCGAGGAGGGGGTCGTGGGAGGCACGGTCGACCGCGAGGGGCTGTGGGCGGTCACCTCTCCCGTCGTACTCCCGGCCGACGTGGTCGCCGAGCTCGACGCGTGGCCCGACGCGGACGACTTCACCGCGCTCGTGTCCTGGCTGCGGCAGCGGTTCGAGGTGCGCTTCCTCGAGGCCCCGGCGCTCGGCCGCCGGGTCGAGGACGAGTCCTCGGTCGCGCTGCTCGAGGCCCTCGCGGCCGGTTAGCGGTCCTTGCTCGTCGCGACCGCGAGATAGGAGTACGACGGCCCGCGCCCGTCTCGTGGGCCGAGCGCGCGGCAGCCACGGCGGAGGTTCTCGCAGCGCGCCCGGCGCCCGTCGTCGTGCCCGAGGTCGAGCCGGGACCGGTAGTGGTGGCTGAACAGGTTGCCGTCGCCCTCCTGGTCGACCGAGGCCCCGATGCCGTCGCGGCGCCACCTGTCGGACAGGAGGCGACGCTGCGCCGTGAGGTCGCCCTTGACGTACCTGTCGAACCACGCGGTGGTGTACCAGGCGGAGAGGTCGATGCCGCGCAGCGTCGCGCCGAAGGTCGGCATCGGGAGGTAGGACCACTCGTAGTGGGTCCCGCCGCGGACCACGATCTGGCCGGTGTCGACGCCGGCGCGGGAGAACGCGTAGGACGCGGCTGCCTTCTCGCGCGGGTCGGGCGCGGTCGTGTAGGGCGTCGGGAACAGGTGGTAGTCCGCGGAGAGGCCGAGCGAGGGCACGCGCAGGCGGGGCTTGCCGAGCCCACCGCTGAGACAGGCCGAGCCCAGGCCGCCGGCGTCCTCGAGCGGGTTGATCGACTCGGGCGGCCGGGTCGGGTCGCACAGGTTGTCCCAGGCCACGACCGCGTCGACGCGGCGGTCCTGCTGTCCGACCCAGCTCACCCCGGCGGCGCCGTACGAGTGTCCGGCGAGCCCGATGCGCGTGCGGTCCACCAGCCGCCAGAACGGGTTGTGGCGGGTCGCGAGGCCGTCCCTCACACGCGCCCGCTGCTTGTCGCAGTGGCTCGTGCGGGACCGGCTCGGGCGCGGGCAGTAGGGCTTTCGCGGCCGTGAGAGCGCGAAGTCGAGGGAGTCCTGGGTGTGGTCGAAGAAGGTGACCCCGGTGCTCTGGGACGGGAAGCCCTCGCCTGCGTCCTCGCCCTCGCCGAACGTGTCGGAACGGCCCTGCATCTGCGGGTCCCGGGTGAGCACGACGTAGCCGGCCTTCGCGAGCGTCTGGGCCGACCACCAGTACAGCTCCTCGCTGGCCTGGACCGACCCGTTGGTGATCACGACGAGCGGACGCTTGGCCGGGCCCGCCTTCGTCGCCCAGACGTGGCCGGCCATGGTGGAGCCGTTGCGCGCGGTGAAGTGGACCGGCTCGACGATGCCGTAGCCGCGCTCCTCCCAGTGGCGGAGCCGGGTGTCCCCGCCGCAGGCCAGGGCCTTCGACCAGCACACGTCGGTGACGAAGAGCCGGCCCGGGTCGGTCGCCTGCTCGAGCAGGCCCTCGGTGAAGGACTCCTGGCCCTGGGTCGCCTGGTCGGCGAGCGCCTTCGGGGTGAGGTAGTCCGGCGCGCGCTCGGCCTGCTTGGAGAAGTTCGCCGCTTCCCTCACGGGGTCGACGGGGTCGCCCTCACCGCCTGCTGCAGGCGAGGTGATGGTGGGTACCGCGAGCAGTGCGGCGGTGTGGGCGACGGCTGTGGTCCGCAGGCGGAGCATGCATCGTCCAACGACCCACGCCCGGGCGGGTTACCCCCGGCGCAGCAGTCGCTCGGCGAGCCTGACGTCCTCGGGGAAGGTGATCTTGATGTTCGTCGCCGGGCTCGGGACGCAGTGGATCGCGATGTCGGTGTACCTCTCCACGCACGCGGCGGTGTCGGTGCCTGTGAACCCCTCCGCCTCGGCCTGCCGGTAGGCGTCGAGCAGAGGCCGCGCCGCGAAGGCCTGCGGAGTCTGTACGCCGACCACCTCGCTGTCCAGGGGCCGACCCGGCTGCCGTGGGACGAGCGAGCGATGGACTCGGACGGGGAGGGCGCCGCCGTGCTCGCGGGCCGCGCGGACGACCGACGCGAACAGGTCGCTGTCGGCCAGCGGGCGGGCGGTGTCGTGGATCGCCACCACGTCGACCTCGCCCGCGTCGACCGCATCGGCCACGGCCCGCAGGGCGTTCCACTCGGACCCGTGGCGGGTGTCGCCACCTGCGACGATCCAGACCTGCGCGCCCGGGTGCTCGTCGCCGACGAGGTCGAGGCCCCGGTCCACCTCCGCCCGGTCCTCGGGGCGGGTCACCAGCACGACGTGGGTCACGCCGGGAAGCGCGAGGGCGTGCCGCAGGGACCACGTGAAGACAGGGGCGCCGAGGAGGGGGAGCAGCACCTTGTTCGTGCCGGCGCCCACCCGGCGGCCTTCCCCCGCGGCGAGCAGGACCACCGCCGTACGCGGCAGGGCGAGGGCAGCGTCAGTCACGCCGCACACGGTAGCGGCTCAGCCGGTCGCCTCGACCTCCCGCCAGAAGGAGTCGACGAGGGCGTTCCACTGGCCGGGCATCTCCTGGAACGGCTGGTGTGACTCCCGCTCCAGGTGCTCTGCAGCACGAGGCTGCGCACCCGCGCCGGATGCCGTAGCGCGAGCTCCTGCGCGATGATGCTGCCGCCGGAGAAGCCGGCGACATGGGCCGAGGGGATGCCGACCGCCTCGAGCACCGCGGCCGAGTCGTCGGCCATCTGCTCCACCGAGACCTCGCCGCTCGGCATCGCGGTCCGTCCCGCTCCACGGTTGTCGAACGCCACCAGCCGGTAGCGGTCGGCGAGCCCGTCGAGCTGGAACTGCCACGACTCGCGGTGTCGCCGAGGCCCGTGTGCGCGGTCTTCGCCGCGACGCGGAGGGCCGGGGAAGGGCGGCGGCTGTGAGGGAGTGAGGAGAAGTTGACCTCGCGGGCACATCGACAGAGCAGGCGCGAAACACGGAGTTCCTAGCGTCAGGGGCCAACTAGTTCCGCAGGCCCGGAGCCGCACAAGGGGGTGCGGCCACCGGGCCTGCCTGCCGGACATCCCAGGAGCCCCCATGACCGCTACGGACCTCGCGACGCAGACCCCGCCTTCCGGCCCCGAGACCCCGAGGCGCCACCGGACGGGCAGGTGGATCGACCACTGGGAGCCGGAGGACCAGGCGTTCTGGGAGGGCGGCGGCAGCAGGGTGGCCCGTCGCAACCTGGTCTGGTCGATCCTCGCCGAGCACGTGGGCTTCTCGGTCTGGATGCTGTGGAGCGTCAGCGCGGTGTACCTCGCGCAGGCCGGCTTCGACTTCACCGTGGACCAGCTGTTCTGGCTGGCCGCGGTGCCTAGCCTGGTGGGAGCCACGATGCGCTTCCCCTACACGTTCGCGGTGGCCCGGTTCGGGGGACGCAACTGGACGGTCGTGAGCGCTCTGCTCCTGCTCGTCCCGTGCACGCTGCTGGTGGTGTGCGTCAGCAACCCCGCGACGCCGTACTGGATGTTCGTCCTCGCCGCGGTCACGGCTGGTCTGGGCGGCGGCAACTTCGCCTCGAGCATGGCGAACATCTCCTACTTCTACCCCGACGCGAGGAAAGGTTGGGCGCTCGGCCTGAACGCCGCGGGCGGCAACATCGGCGTGAGCACGGTGCAGCTCATCACCCCGATCGTGGTGGGCGTCTCCGTCGTCGGCGCCGCCTCGGCGGTCAACCTCGAGAACGTCGCGCTCGTGTGGGCGCCCCTCGCGCTCGTCGCCGCCCTCGGCGCGTGGCTGTTCATGGACAACCTCTCCTCGGCCAGGTCCCCGATGCGCGACCAGGTCCGGGTCGCGAAGGACCGCCAGACGTGGGTCATGTCGTTCCTCTACATCGGCACCTTCGGCTCGTTCATCGGGTACGGCGCCGCGATGCCGCTGCTGATGGCCACGCAGTTCCCGGAGGTCTCGGGGAGGTACGCGTTCCTCGGCGCGCTGGTCGGGTCACTCGTCCGTCCCCTCGGAGGTCTCCTCGCCGACCGATGGGGCGGAGCGCGGATCACGGCTGTCACCTTCCTGGCGATGGGGGTCGGCGTGCTTGGCGTGGTGTGGTCGGTCGAGGCGCACGCGTTCGGACCGTTCCTCGCCGCGTTCATGGTGCTGTTCACGCTGGCCGGGATCGGCAACGGCACGACGTACCGGATGATCCCCGCGATCTTCCGCGCCCGGGTCGGCGAGAGCGACGAGGAGCGCAAGCGAGCCCGCGTGCAGAGCGCGGCGGCCCTGGGCGTGATCTCGGCGATCGGCGCCTACGGAGGCTTCCTCGTCCCGCGCTCCTTCGGCGTCTCCATCGCCAACACGGGCGGGATCGAGGCGGCGCTCTACGGCTTCGTCCTCTTCTACGCGGCGTGTGCCGGCCTGACCTGGTGGTGCTACCTGCGCAGCCGGGTGCTCGTGACGCGGGTGCCCAGCCTCGCCCACGCGCAGGTGTAGCCGATGAGCACCCCGACCCACTGCCCGTACTGCTCGCTCCAGTGCGGCATGCGGCTCTCACGTCGCGGACGGGACACCGTCGTCGGCACCTGGGACGAGTTCCCCGTGAACGAGGGCGCGATGTGCCGCAAGGGCTGGACGAGCGCGGACCTGCTGCGGCACCGCGAGCGCCTCACCACGCCTCTCGTGCGAGACCCGGGCACGGGGGAGCTCCGGGCGGCGGGCTGGGACGAGGCCCTCGGGATCGTCGCCGACCGGATCGCCGCGATCCAGGCAGAGCACGGCCGTGACGCCGTGGCGGTCTTCGGTGGCGGCGGGCTCACGAACGAGAAGGCCTACACGATCGGCAAGTTCGCGCGCGCCTGCCTCGGCACGAGCATGGTCGACTACAACGGCCGGTGGTGCATGTCCTCGGCCGCCTCGGCGGGTGTCCGAGCGTTCGGGATCGACCGGGGGCTGCCGTTCCCGCTCGCGGACGTCGAGCAGACCGACGTGCTGCTCCTGGTCGGCTCCAACCTCGCCGAGACGATGCCGCCGGCGGCCCGGCACCTCGACCGGCTCCGGGAGCGAGGCGGGACGGTCGTCGTCGTGGATCCGCGCCGGACCGCCACCGCCGCGCGTGCGGACGTGCATGTCCAGCCGGTGCCCGGGACGGACCTCGCCCTGGCACAGGGGCTGCTCCACGCGGTCGTGGCGGGTGGCTGGGTGGACCAGGAGTACGTCGACCGGCGGACCGTGGGCTTCGAGGCGGTACGACGGAGCGCGATGTCGTGGTGGCCCGAGCTCACCGAGCGCGTGACCGGGGTCGCGGCGAGCCAGGTGCGCGACCTGGCCAGGCTGCTCGGCGAGGCCGGCAGGGTGGTCGTGCTGACCGCTCGGGGCGCCGAGCAGCACGCGCAGGGGTCCGACACCGTGCTGGCATGGATCAACCTCGCGCTCGCGCTCGGCCAGTGCGGCAGGCCCTACTCGGGTTACGGCTGCCTGACCGGCCAGGGCAACGGGCAGGGCGGGCGCGAGCACGGGCAGAAGGCCGACCAGCTTCCCGGCTACCGGTCCATCGAGGACCCGGCGGCACGTGATCACGTGGCAGCGGTCTGGGGCGTCGAGCCGGACACCCTGCCCGGCAAGGGCCGGTCGGCCTACGAGCTGCTCGACGCGCTCGGGACCCAGGGCGGAGCACGTGCCCTGCTCGTCCTCGGGTCCAACATCGTCGTCTCGGCCCCCAACGCCAACCAGGTCACGCAGCGGCTCGACGCGCTCGACCTGCTCGTCGTCGCCGACGTGGTGATGTCCGAGACCGCTGCGCGTGCGGACGTCGTGCTGCCCGTCACCCAGTGGGCGGAGGAGACGGGGACGATGACGAACCTGGAGGGCCGGGTGATCCTGCGGCGCAAGGCGGTCGAGCCCCCGGAGGGCGTCCGCAGCGACCTCGACGTGCTCGCCGGGCTGGCCGAGCGGCTGGGATCGCCTGTCGCGCTGGAGACCGACCCCGAGGCGGTCTTCGCCGAGCTCGCCCGGGCATCGGCGGGTGGTCCGGCCGACTACGCGGGCCTCGACTACGACCGCCTCACTGCGGAGCAAGGCGTGTTCTGGCCGTGCCCCGACACCGACCACCCCGGCACCGAGCGGATGTTCCTCGACCGGTTCGCCACCCCGGACGGGCGCGCCCGCTTCCACGTCGTGACGCACCGCGGTCCGGCTGAACAACCGTGCGAGGAGTACCCGCTCCACCTCACCACGGGTCGGGTCCTCGCGCAGTACCAGTCCGGAGCCCAGACCCGCCGGGTGCGCGACCTCGACGACACCGGGCCGTTCGTGGAGCTGCACCCGCTCGTCGCAGGGCGCATCGGGGTCGCCCACGGGGAGCCGGTCAGGGTCACCACCCGTCGCGGGACGATGCAGGCACCCGTCCGCGTCGTCGACACCGCGCGCCCCGACACGGTCTTCGTGCCCTTCCACTGGGTCGGCGCGAACCTGCTGACCAACGACGCCCTCGACCCGGCCTCGCGGATGCCGGAGTTCAAGGTGTGCGCGGCGAGCGTCTCCGCACTCTCGCCGGCTCCCGAGGGCGGGGACGCCTTGCCTACCATCCGGCCTCGCTCCGCTCGGCCTCCCGCCAGACCCGACCACGGCTGCGGCGCCCCCACCCACGTGCGCATCCTCGACGGCGGAGCTCCCCATGCCTAGGCAAGGCCAGCGGCTGGTCGTCGTGGGCAACGGGATGGCGGCCACGCGGCTCGTCGAGGAGCTCGTCGCGCGAGAGGCGGGCCTCGACGTCACGGTCGTCGGCGACGAGCCGGGGCCGTCGTACAACCGGATCCTCCTCTCGGCCGTGCTCGAGGGGACCCACCCTGAAGCCGAGACCGTGCTCCAGAGCGAGGAGTTCCACGCCGACAACGGGGTCAGCCTGCTCACCGGCACCCGCGTCGCGGAGGTCGACCGGTCCGTGCGGGAGGTCGTGCTCGAGGACGGACGGCGTCTGACGTACGACCGGCTCGTGCTCGCCACCGGGTCCGTCCCGACGCTGCCACCGATCCGGGGCCTGGTGACCGCCGAGGGGCGGCTGCATCCGAAGGTGCACGCCTTCCGGTCCCTCGCCGACTGCCGCCGTCTGCACGCCTCTGTCCCCGGCGCGCGGCGAGCGGTGGTCGTCGGCGGCGGTCTGCTCGGCCTCCAGGTCGCGCGGGCGCTCGGCGTCCGCGGACTCGAGGTCGACCTCGTCGAGGGCAGCTCCCACGTGCTGTCGTCCCAGGTCGGCGAGAAGGCCGGCGCCGTCCTCGCCCGTGGCCTGCGGCGGCTCGGCACGGAGGTCTACACCCACACGCGGGCCGTGCGGATGACCGACGAGGGCATCCGTCTCGACAACGGCTACACGCTCCCCGCGGACCTCGTCGTGCTCGCGGCCGGAGCGCGTCCCGCGACCGCGATCGCCAAGCGGGCCGGGCTGTTCGTCCGCCGCGGCGTCGTGGTCGACGCGCAGCTACGGTCCATCACCGACGACCGGGTGCACGCCCTCGGCGACTGTGCCGAGCCCGGCGGTCGCACCTCCGGCTTCGTGCCTCCGGCGTGGGAGCAGGCGGCGGTGCTCGCCAGGGTGCTGGCCGGGGAGGAGGCGAGGTACGACGGCTCGCGGGTCGTCGCTCGGCTTCGTGCGACCGGCCTGGACGTCGCCGTGATGGGCGACCCCGAGCAGGCCCCGGGCGAGGTGGTCGAGGTCGCGAACCCGATCGCGGGGACCTACCGCAAGCTCGTCGTGCGCGGCGGGGTGATCGAGGCCGCGGTGATGGTCGGCGACCTCACCCGGGTCGGCCTGGTCACGCAGCTGTTCGACCGCCGTACCGTCCTGGCGCCCGACGAGCCAGGACGCCTCCTGATGACCGACGCACCCGCCGTCGCCGGGCCGCTCCCCGACGACGCGGAGGTCTGTGCCTGCGCCGGGGTGACGGCCGGCCGGCTCCGCGGCTGCCCCGACCTGGCCACCGCCGTGGTGAGGACCCGGGCCACCACCGGCTGCGGCGGCTGCACGGACGTGGTCGAGGAGCTCGTCGCCACGCCGCTGTGAGAAGTGGTTTTCCTGCGCGAAACATCCAGCAAACGCGGACCTTACGTGAGCCACCTACCTTCAACGCAACCCGAAAGGACCCCTCATGACCCATCTGCGACAGACCCTCGTGGTCGCCGGGCACGGCATGGTCGGACACCGGTTCGTGCAGGCCGCGGTCGAGCGAGGCCTGACCGAGAGGTTCGACGTCGTCGTGGTCGGCGAGGAGCCACGGCCGGCGTACGACCGGGTGGCCCTGACCTCGTTCTTCAGCGCCGCGAGCGCCGACGAGCTTTCGCTGCTGCCTGCCGGGGAGTACGACGACCCCCGGGTCCGCCTCAGGCTCGGCACGACCGTCACCGCGGTGGACCGCGAAGAGCGCACAGTCACGCTCGACGACGGCGACACGCTCGCCTACGACGTGCTCGTCCTTGCGACGGGCGCGGCGCCGTTCGTGCCGCCCGTCCCGGGCCACGACCTCGAGGGCTGCTTCGTCTACCGCACCATCGAGGACCTCGAGGCGATCCGGGCCGCCGCCGCGACCGCCACCAGGGGGGCGGTCGTCGGCGGCGGCCTGCTCGGCCTGGAAGCGGCCAACGCGCTCGTGCAGCTCGGCCTGGAGACCCACGTCGTGGAGATGGCCCCGCGGCTGATGCCCGTGCAGCTCGACGAGGCCGGCGGAACGACCCTCGTGCGGCACATCGAGAAGCTCGGCGTCCACGTCCACACGGGTGCGGCGACGCGTCAGGTCGTGGAGGCGGACGGGCGTGCCGCCGGGCTCGACCTGGGGGATGAGACGGTCGAGGCGGAGGTCGTCGTGTTCTCTGCGGGCATCCGGCCGCGGGACCAGCTCGCCCGTGGCTGCGGCCTCCCGGTCGCCGAGCGCGGCGGAGTGCTGGTCGACGAGCACTGCCGCACCGAGGACCCACACGTCTTCGCGGTCGGTGAGTGTGCCGCCCCGGGCGGTCGTATGTACGGGCTGGTGGCGCCTGGCTACTCGATGGCAGAGGTCGTCGTGGACACGCTCCTCGGCGGCGACGGCGTGTTCACCGGCGCCGACATGTCGACGAAGCTGAAGCTGCTCGGCGTGGACGTCGCGAGCTTCGGCGATGCGTTCGCCACCACGCCCGGTGCTCTGGAGCTCGTGCTCGCCGACGCCGTGGCGGGCGTCTACAAGAAGCTGGTCGTCAGCGAGGACGCGACACGGCTGCTCGGCGGGATCCTCGTCGGCGACGCCTCCGCCTACGGCACCCTGCGCCCGATGGTGGCCTCCGGGATCCAGCTCCCGGAGAACCCGGAGGAGCTGATCGTCCCCGCGAGGGCCTCGACCGCCGGTGGCGGGCTAGCGATGCCCGACGACGCCGTGGTCTGTAGCTGCAACAACGTGAGCAAGGCGGCGATCTGCGGCTCCGTCGACTCCGGTGCCTGCGACACCGTGGCGTGCCTGAAGAAGTGCACGAGGGCCGGCTCCACCTGTGGCTCCTGCGTCCCGGTCGTCAAGAGCCTCCTCGACGAGCGGCTCGCAGCCTCCGGCGTCGCCGTGGCCACCGGGATCTGCGAGCACTTCGACCTGTCGCGGCAGGAGCTGTTCGACGTGATCGCGGTGCACCGCTACCGCACCTTCGACGACATCGTCACCGCCCATGGTCGCGGCCGGGGCTGCGACGTGTGCAAGCCCGCGGTGGCCTCGATCCTGGCCAGCCAGCTGGGCGGGCACGTGCTCGACCCGACCACGGTGGCCCTGCAGGACACCAACGACGCCTACCTCGCCAACATCCAGCGCAACGGCACCTACTCGGTGGTCCCGCGCGTGCCGGGCGGCGAGATCACCCCGGACAAGCTGATCGTGATCGGCGAGGTGGCCCGGGACTTCTCGCTGTACACGAAGATCACCGGTGGTCAGCGGATCGACCTCCTCGGGGCGAGGCTGGAGCAGCTGCCGGCTATCTGGCGACGGCTGGTGGACGCGGGCTTCGAGTCCGGCCACGCGTACGGCAAGTCGCTGCGCACGGTGAAGTCCTGCGTCGGCTCCACCTGGTGCCGTTACGGGGTGCAGGACTCGGTGAAGCTCGCGATCGACCTGGAGAACCGGTACCGCGGCCTGCGGTCCCCGCACAAGATCAAGGCCGGCGTCAGCGGGTGCGCCCGCGAGTGCGCCGAGGCGCGAGGCAAGGACTTCGGCGTCATCGCCACCGAGAGCGGCTGGAACCTGTACGTCGGAGGCAACGGCGGCGCCAACCCCGCGCACGCCCGGCTGCTCGCCGCCGACCTCGACACCGAGACGCTGGTGCGGTACGTCGACCGCTTCCTCATGTACTACATCCGCACCGCCGACCGGCTCCAGCGCACGAGCGCCTGGATCGCCTCGCTCGACGGCGGCCTCGACCGGGTGCGAGAGGTCGTGGTCGAGGACGCCCTCGGGCTCGGCGCCGAGCTCGAGGCCGACATGGCCCGCCACGTCGACACCTATTTCGACGAGTGGCGGGCGACGCTCGAGGACCCCGAGAAGCTGCGGCGGTTCGTGTCCTTCGTGAACGCGCCGGACCTCCCCGACCCGACCATCGAGTTCACCACCGAGCGGGACCAGGTCCGGCCGGTCATCGCCGGTGGGTCGATCCCCGTCGGTGCGCCCGAGACCGTGGAGGCGGCCCGATGAGCGCCCTCGACACGTGGACCCCGGTGTGCAGGCTGGCCGAGCTCGAGGTCGAGCGCGGGGCCGCGGCCCTGGTGAACGGCCACGCCGTGGCGATCTTCCGGACCCACGACGACACGGTCTACGCCCTCGGCAACCAGGACCCGTTCAGCAGGGCCGGAGTCCTCGCCCGGGGCATCGTGGGGACGCGAACCGTCGAGGGGGAGGAGGTGCCGTTCGTGGCGTCGCCGATGCACAAGCACGCCTTCGATCTCCGCGACGGCCGTTGCCTCGACGAGGTGGACGTGAGCGTGCCCGCCTACGAGGTGAGGGTCGTCGAGGGCGTCGTCCTCGTGGGTCGACGGAGACCGTCGCCGTGAGCGAGACACTCACCGAGTCGTCGGTCCTCCCGCTCTCCGGCTTCCGCGTCGGCATCACCTCGGCCCGCAAGGTCGAGGAGCTGGCCGGGCTGCTCGAGCGGCGCGGGGCCGAGGTGGAGTCGGCGCCCGCGATGACGATCGAGTCCGCCGACGACTTCGAGCTCCGCGCCACGACTGAGGCGGTGGTCGACCGCCCGCCCGAGATCTTCGTGGCGACCACGGGCATGGGGCTGCGGCGCTGGTTCGAGGCGGCCGCGGCGTGGGGCCTGCTGGAGGACCTCCTGTCCGCACTCGGTCAGGCGGCGGTCATCGCGCGCGGCCCCAAGTCGGTCGGCGCGCTGCGTGCTCATGGGCTCCGGGAGGCGTGGTCGCCGCCCTCGGAGTGCTTCGAGGACGTGCTGGCCCACCTGCGCGGGACCAGCCTCGCCGGCAGGCGGATCGTCGTACAGGAGCACGGGCGGTCGCTCTCGGTCGTGGCCAACGCGCTGCGGGTGCGGGGCGCGGACGTGCAGGTGGTGTCGGTGTACCGGTGCGCCCCGGGCGACGACCAGGCCGCGATGTTCCGGATGGTCGACCTCGTGGCGGAGCGGGAGGTCGACGCCGTGACGTTCACCAGCGCCCCGGCCGCCGAGATCCTGATGGACGTGGCGGTGGCGAGCGGTCGGCGGTCAGAGGTCCTCGACGCCTTCCGCGAGGACGTGCTCGCCACCTGTGTCGGGCCGGTGACCGCGGCGCCGTTCGCGATGTGGGGCGTGCCCGTCGTGCAGCCGACGCGGTCGCGGCTCGCCGCCATGGTCAGGACGCTCGAGGTCGAGCTGCCGAGCCGTCGCGCGGGCACCGAGCTCGTCGTAGGCGGACGACGGCTGCTGCTGCACGGCGACCGGGTCTGCCTCGACGGCGGCCAGGTGGCGCTGTCGCAGGCGCCGCTCGCGGTGCTGCGCGCCCTCGCCGACCGGCCCGGTCACGTCGTCTCGCGACGCGAGCTCATGGGCCACCTGCCGAGCGGCCTTGCCGCAAGCGAGCACGCCGTCGAGGTCGCTGTCGCGCGGCTGCGATCCGCCGTCGGCCCGCGCCTGGTACAGACCGTGGTCAAGCGCGGCTACCGCCTGCCGGTCTCGTGAGACGAGGGGAGCGTCCGTGAAGCCACGCCTGGTCACCGTCGCGCACGGTACGCGTCATGCCGAAGGTCCGCGGGTCGTCGGGACGCTGGTGCGCCGGGTGGGGAGGCGGCTTCCGGACGTCGAGGTGGTGGAGTCCTACGTCGAGCTCACGGAGCCGTCGTTCGCGTCGGTGATGGCGACGGCACAGGGGCCCTCGGTCGTCGTCCCCCTGCTGCTCTCGACCGGCTACCACGCCGACCACGACCTGCCGGAGTCCGCGCGGCTCAGCCCCTTCCCGGTCACGATCGCACGCCCGCTGGGGCCCCACCCGCTTCTCGCCGCGGCCGCCGCGAGGCAGCTGCGCGCCGCCGGTGCCACGCGGGGTGACGCGGCCGTGCTCGTCGTCGCGGGCTCGAGGAACCCGGGCGCGAGCGTCGACGCGATGGTCGCGGGTCGGCTGCTGCGGCATCGCTGGGACGGCGCGGTGCGGGTGGCGTTCCTGAGCGGCGACGGGCCGCGGGTGCCCGAGGTGATGGCGCGGCTGCGGGCCGAGGGACACACGCGGGTCGCCGCGTCGCCGTACCTCCTCGCCCCCGGCCACTTCGCCTCGAAGGCCACCTCCGAGGCGACGGCCCACGGCCCGACGGTGGTCGCAGACGTCCTGGGGAGGCACCCGCTCGTCGCCGAGCTGGTGGTGCGCCGCTACCTCGCGGCGAGGCGGGTGCTGCTCGGCTCGGAGCGGGTCGCCCGCGCCTGCTCCACGAGCTCTACGAGCGCCTCGGTCACCAGGGCGTCGCACTCGAGCGGGAGCATGTGACCGGCGCCGGGCGCGACGGTCAGCCGCGCCCCGGGCACCTTCTCGGCGAGCAGCTCGGCGTGCGAGGGCGGGGTCAGCCGGTCCTGGTCTCCGACCATCACGTGGACGGGGACCCCCTCGAGCGCCGAGAGGCCTTCGAGCCGGTCGTGGCGCATGACGTCCTCGAAGAAGCCGCGCATCGAGGCGGCAGGGGTGTTGATGATCCCCTCGACCGCCAGTGCGTGGTCGCGCAGCCGCATGTCCTCGCCGAAGAGGAAGCGCCGCGCCACCATCGCCTCGACCACGGGCGCCCGGCGTCGCCTGCGACGGCTGAGCATCTTGGAACGGGTCGCGAGCATCAGCGGGATCTGCTGGCGGACCCGCGCGCCCACCCGCGGCAGGCCGAGCGTGACCTCGTGCAGCGAGCCGCCCGACGTCGCCACGAACAGCACGCCCCGGACCCGCTCGGCGTACAGCTCGGGCCTGTGCTCGGCGAGCGCCATCAGCGTCATGCCGCCGATCGAGTGGCCGGCGAGCACGAGGTCGCCGTCGGAGGCGTGGGCGTCGATGACGTCGGACAGGTCGCGCCCGAGGTTCTCGATCGTCGCCGCGCGCCGCGGGGTCTCGTCCGAGGCGCCGTGCCCCCGGTGGTCGTAGGACACGACCCGCAACGAGTCGCCGAACCGGTGGCGCAGGTCGCGGACCTGGTAGCGCCAGGAGTCGTGGTCGGAGGTCCAGCAGTGGGCTAGTACGACGCTCAGGTCGGCGTCCTGAGGACCCTCGACGTGCACGTGGAGGTCGAGCCCGTCATGGGTGCGCAGGCGGGTCGTGCTCGGACGGCTGCTCATGCGCCCGCCCCCACGAGACGCCGCACGACCTTCGGCGCGCGGACCCCCGAGCCGCGTCCCGGTCCGCCGGGTCCGCTCCGGCCGGCGGCGGAGTACCCCACGGCCACGGTGGCGAGCAGACCCAGGAACAGCCCGCCGACCACGGCGTAGGCGGTGCCCCACAGCCAGCCCGGGACGCCCTGCTTCTCCTCACGGCGCAGGATGAGCTTCTCCTCGACCAGCTCTCGCGGGCCGCTGGTGGCGGCGTGCCCCGCGGCCGGGATAGCGGGGTCCGCGGGGAGGTACACCGGCGCGGCCGCGAGCTCGTGGACGGGGGTGTGCAGGCGGATGAGCGTCTTCCAGGTTCCCTCGACGGGCATCGGGACGTCGGTGCGCCACACGCCCTCCTCGACCTCCACCAGGTCGCCGCGGACGGCGCCGCCGCCCTGCCACGAGAGCGCCTCGAACCAGTACGCGTCCTCCACGACCTCGGCGTCGGTGCGCACGGTGAGGTACGCCCGGCCGTCCTTCACCGGGCCGACCGCCACGTCCGCCGTACCGCCGCTCTCGGGTGGGTCGGGGGGCACGTTGACCACGAAGACGGCGAGCACCGCGAGGACCGCCGCCAGTGCCCAGCGCCCGGTGTGGGTGGCCGGGGCGGTGGCGCGAGCAGCCTCCGCGGCGTCGTCGCCGGCGACCTTGCCGAGCTGCTGGTGCATCCACGTGGCGACCATGCCGATGCCGACGCCCGTGATACCGGCGAAGAGCACCGCCCACGGCATCATCTCGGCCGGCCACGGCATGGGGCGGGTGGCCTGGGTCCAGAAGTACTCGACGAGCAGCATGCCCATCGCCATCGCGACACCGGCAGCGGCGCCGTACGCCATCGTCGGCCGCGCCCGCCCGGCGAGGACGGACGCGACGACGGCGCCACCGAGCAGGATCGGCGGCCACGGGGTCAGCGCGTCGAAGGCCCACACGTTGAGGCCGACCAGCGCCAGCTGGAGCGCGGCCTGGGCGGCCCAGATCGAGACCACCCAGCGCAGACCGCGGTACATCGCGAGCGTGAACGTGGTGACCGTGGCGACGGTGAGGACGACCGGGTCGTTGAGCAGTGGGAACTGAGGGACGCCGAACGCGTACTCGAGGAGGAAGGCGACCGGGCCGGCCGCGAGGATGAGGATCGCCACCCACTCGAAGAGAGCGCGCGAGCGGGAGGCGCCGAGCTGCCGCGACTCGGCGCAGGTCAGCAGCATGGTGTACGGCAGCATCAGCACGCCGCCGATCATCAGCACGTGCGTGGGGCCCCACTCCGTGACGTCCTGGCCGAACAACCGGTGCCACACGTCGTCGAGCGGGAAGCCGAGCAGCGCGAAGAGGGCCACGGCGGTGCCGATCGCGGGGCCCATCGGGACGCGCCAGGTCCCGGTGAGCCGGAGCGTACGCCGGGGGAGGCGGTCGTTCGCGAGAGCGAGGGCGAGCGCACCTCCGGCGAAGATCGCGATCAAACCGATGAAGATGAGGTAGTGGGCCGGGTTGGCCAGCGGCCCCTCGTCGCGGCCGACAGCGATGTGGAAGCTCACGTCCCAGTAGAGGCCGACCGCGCCGGAGAGGGCGCCCGCCACGGAGATCGCGAGCGGGAGGGCGAACCAGCGCGGGCTCCCGTCGACCCGGGATGCCGCGTCGGCGGCGCGGCCCACGAGAGTCTTGTGGCCGGTGCGCTCGCGGGCCATCACCCACAGGATCGCGGCGTAGACGACCGCGGTGAAGCCGGCGACGACCAGGATCTGGTCGATCGGCGCGCCTCCGGCGGACGGTGCTTCGGCGGTGCGTTGCACGAGGGGCAGCATGTGGGGCTCCCGAGGGTCTGCGGCTCGTCAGTGTTTCGTCGTTATGTGACACTTGCGATGTAACATGCAGGATGACACATTGTGATCTGCGCCTGTCAAGACCCGTCCCATCCGGTTTGGGAGGATGACCGCGTGACCGCGCACCCCGACCCGACGTCGCAGATGACCATCGACCAGCTCGCCTCGTCGGTGAACATGACGGTGCGCAACGTCCGGGCCTACGCCGGCCGCGGCCTGATCCCCGCCCCCAGGCTCGTGGGCCGCACCGGCTACTACGGGCCCGAGCACGTCAGCCGGCTCCAGCTGATCCGCGACCTGCTCGACCGGGGCTACACCCTCGCCGCCGTGGAGAAGGTGCTCCAGCGCCAGACCACGGCGACCGCCGGCCACGCGCTGGACCTCCTCAGCACCCTCGAGGGCCCGCTCGGCCAGGCCGAGGAGCCCGAGGAGATGCCGGTCGCCGCCCTGCTCCGGATGGCCGGCGTCGAGGAGGAGACCGGGTATCTCGACCGGCTCGTCGAGGTCGGCCTGGTGGAGCGCATCGACGACGAACGCGTCCGCCTGCTGCGCCCGTTCGTGGTCCGAGCAGGCGCGAAGGCGATGGCTCTCGGCTTCGACCGCGCCTCCGTGCTCGACCTGCTGCCGCTCCTCGGCGAGCACCTGCACACCATCGCGCAGCGCTTCGTCGACGAGTTCCGGGCCCAGATCTGGAAGCCGTTCGCCGAGGCCGGGATGCCCGAGGACAGGTGGCCCGCGATGCTCGACAGCATCCGCACGCTCCTTCCCGTGGCCTCCCAGGCCGTGCTGGCGGTCTTCCGCGACGAGATGAACAAGGTCATCGAGGAGGCCCTCGGCGAGGAGCTCGGCCGCCTCGCGGAGGGCTGAGCCCCTCGTCGTACGGGCTCCGGGCCCGGGCCTCGCACATGGCTGCGCTGGTTCTTCCCTCGGCAATCTGTCTCTTCCCACGGCAAGATCACCGTGGGGAGAGACAGATTGCCTGCATACCTTGGTAATTCGGGGCCGCAGCCTCGGGGTCAGCGGAGGAGCAGGGCGGTGGCGATGGCAGCGACGCCTTCGCCGCGGCCGGTGAGCCCCAGGCCGTCCGTGGTGGTGGCGGAGACGGTCACAGGTGCGCCGCACGCGTTGCCGAGGGCGGCCTCCGCCTCGGCGCGCCGCGGCCCGAGCTTGGGGCGGTTACCGATGACCTGCACCGCGACATTGCCGATCTGGAAGCCCGCGGCACGGACCCGTCGCGCGGCCTCGGCGAGCAGCGTGCACCCCGCTGCGCCGGCCCACTCCGGCTCGCCGGTCCCGAAGTTGCTGCCCAGGTCACCGAGACCTGCGGCGGAGAAGAGGGCGTCGCAGGCGGCATGGGCGGCGACGTCCGCGTCCGAGTGCCCCTCGAGGCCTTGGGGCTCGTCGGGCCAGGACAGCCCGGCGAGGTGCATCGGGGCGCCGTCGACGAGGCGATGGACGTCCGTGCCGATGCCGATCCGCGGGGTCTGGGCTGTTCCGTTCACGCGGCCGATCATGCCGTAAGGCGCCCGTGACCTGTCCGACCGGCCGGGATGGGCGAACATGGGGGTGTGACCGTCGCCCCCAGATCGCTGTACGCGCTCGCGGGCCTCGTGGCAGGCCTGGCCGGGATCGCCGTCAGCCATGCGGTCACGATGCTGCTCACGATCCGGGCGACCCCCTTGCTCGCCGTCGCCGAGTCGATCATCGAGGTCACGCCGGGGGCGATCGCGGAGAGCCTGATCCAGCTGGTGGGGCAGTACGACAAGCCGATCCTCGTGGTCGGTGTGACCATCGTCCTCCTCGCACTCTCGGCCTGGGCGGGTGCGCTCACCCAGCGCGGGCAGTCGCTCGCCGTCGTCGTGTTCGTGCTGATGGGAGCCGTCGCGGTCGCCGCGGTGTGGACCAGGCCCGGTGCCACGGGGTACGACGTGGTGCCGGTCGTCGCGGGGACGGTCACCTGGATCGTCGTACTCCCGATCCTCGTCGACCAGGTCACCAAGCAGCACCGGGAGCACGAGCCGGAGGAGGCGCGACGGCGCTTCCTCATCACGGCGGGGGCGGTCGCGGTCGCGGCTGTGGGGCTGGGCGCGGCCGGCCAGGTGGCGGGTGCCTCGCGGCGAGGGGTCGACACGGCGCGACGGCTGCTGCGCCTACCCGTACGCCGCGGGGCGGTCCCCGACGGAGCGGAGGTCGGCGTCGAGGGGGTGGCTCCGTGGCGCACCCCGAACGCGCTCTTCTACCGGATCGACACCTCCCTCGTCGTGCCCACGGTCGACCCGATGGAGTGGCGGTTGCGGGTCCACGGGCTCGTCGAGCGGGAGCTCGTGCTGAGCTACGAGGACCTCCTCGCACGGGAGCTCACCGAGGACTGGGTCACGCTGTGCTGCGTCTCCAACGAGGTCGGCGGCGACCTGATCGGCAACGCCTGGTGGAGCGGCGTCCGGGTCGCCGACGTCCTCGCCGAGGCGGGGGTGCGGCCCGAGGCCGACGCCGTGCTCCAGACCTCGCACGACGGCTGGACCTGCGGCACCCCGATCGAGGCGCTGACCGACGACCGCAACGCGCTCCTGGCGATCGCCATGAACGGCGAGCCGCTGCCGGTGGAGCACGGCTTCCCGGTGCGCCTGGTCGTGCCCGGGCTCTACGGGTACGTCTCCGCGACGAAGTGGGTCGTGGACCTCAAGGTCTCGCGGTTCGAGGACTTTACCGCCTACTGGACGGGCAAGGGGTGGGCGGCGAAGGGCCCGGTCAAGACGCAGTCGCGGATCGACGTACCTCGGGGCGGCGCCGACGTGGCCGCCGGAACCCTGCGCATCGGCGGGTCGGCTTGGGCGCAGCACACGGGGGTCGAGCGCGTCGAGTACCGGCTCGACGGCGGGCCGTGGAAGCAGGCGCGGCTCGGCGGGGTCCCGAGCGTCGACACGTGGGTGCAGTGGACCGGCTCGGTCGAGGTTTCGCCCGGCTCGCACACGCTCGCGGTGCGGGCCACGGACCGCAGCGGCTACACGCAGACCGGCGTGCGGCGCGGCGTGCTCCCCGACGGTGCGACGGGCTGGCACACGGTGGAGTTCGACGCAGGCTAGAGACGACAGAGGGAGTTGGCACGATGCGCGCGACAGCAGTCACCTCGGCCATGAGCGCGGCCGCCGCAGTGGTAGGCAGCCTCGGCACCACACCGGAGAGCAGCTGGTACTCCTCGCTCGAGAAGCCGCGGTGGCAGCCTCCGGGCTATGCATTCCCGCTGGTATGGACGCCGCTCTACGGCCTCATCGCCTGGGGGACCGGCCGCATGGTGGATCGGGGCCGTCCGCAGGACCGAGGGCGGCTCCTCGCGCTGACCGCCGCCGACCTCGCCGTCAACGCAGGGTGGTGTTGGGCGTTCTTCAAGAAGGAGTCGACGACGAGCGGGCTGGCGGCGATCGCGCTGCTGGACGCCCTCAACCTGCTGCTCGTGCGGGAGGCGGCCGAACGCGACAAGCGGGCAGCTGCCGCCCTGGTGCCGTACGCGCTGTGGACCGGCTTCGCGACCGCCCTGAACGCCTCTATCTGGCGACGAAACCGCTGACCGGCCCGGTTTCGGTTCAGGTGCCGAGCCGGAAGGTCCGCGGCCTCTCCGGGCCACGCTCGGCCGCACTGCGCTCGATGCAGAACTCGTTGCCCTCCGGGTCGGTCAGGGTCACCCAGCCGCTCCCGTCGTCCTTGCGGAAGTCGCCGATGACCCTCGCGCCCGCGGACACTGCCGTCTCCACGAGCTCGTCGCGGGTGCCCTCGGTGGGCTCGATGTCGAGGTGAACCCTGTTCTTCGCGGTCTTGCCCTCGGGCACGGGGATGAACAGCATCCCGGTGCTGCGGTTCGGGTAGGCGGGGGCGACCAGCACCTCGGGGTCGTCGTCGTAGTAGACGTTCCACCCCGTGAGCGTGGACCAGAAGCTCGCCAGGGCCCGGGCGTCGGCGCAGTCGAAGGTGACGTTGTGGATGTGGATCGGCATGTGCCGAGCATTCCGCCACATCTCGCCTCTCGCAAAGCGGTTATCCGTGTGCGGCGGTAGGTTGCCGAGCATGTGCGACACCATGGTCAGCCTGACCGACGACGGAGTGTTGTTCGCCAAGAACAGTGACCGCGACCCCAACGAGGCGCAGGTCCTCCGGTGGTACGACGGCCAGGACCATGAGCAGGGCGCGCGCCTGCGCTGCACGTGGAGCGAGATCCCACAGGCGCCGCAGACGCATCGGGTCCTCCTCAGCCGACCGTGGTGGATGTGGGGCGCCGAGATGGGCGCCAACGACCACGGTGTCGTGATCGGCAACGAGGCGGTCTTCACCCGGGGCGCGCGGGAGAAGCGGGACAAGGACGCGCCCTCGCGCCTGCTCGGCATGGACCTCGTCCGGCTCGGGCTCGAACGCGCCACCAGCGCCCACGAGGCGGTCGGCGTGATCGTTGCGCTGCTCGAGGAGCACGGGCAGGGCGGGTCCTGCAGCCACGAGCACCCGCGGTTCACCTACGACAGCTCGTTCATCGTGGCCGACGCGTTCGGCGCGACCGTGCTCGAGACGGCAGGACGTCGCTGGGCCACCGAGCAGGTCGTGGGGCCCGGCCGCTCGATCAGCAACGGGCTGACCATCCCCGACTTCGCCGCGAGGCACGCCGACCCGGTCCGGGGCCGGGTCGCCGCCTGCGCGACCAGGCGGGCGCGCACCGAGGCCTCCGCCGTCGCGGCGAGGACACCGGCCGACCTGATGGCGGCGCTCCGCGACCACGGGAACGCGGCCGGGCCGGTCTGGTCCCCGGTCAACGGCGCCCTCGACGCGCCGTGTGCCCACGCGGGCGGCATCGTGACCACGACCCAGACGACCGCCTCCTGGGTGGCAGACCTGCGCTACCCCTCGGACGTGCTGCACTGGGTCACCGGCACCTCGGCCCCGTGCACGTCGGTGTTCAAACCGGTGCAGGTGACCAAGCCCCTGGATGTCGACCCCGAGCCGATGCCGGACAACCAC
Organism: Nocardioidaceae bacterium; assembly: GCA_035688575.1. GTDB lineage: Bacteria > Actinomycetota > Actinomycetes > Propionibacteriales > Nocardioidaceae > Nocardioides_C. Next base: position 23,356 of record DASSMS010000045.1, on the reverse strand, counting down.
TTCGACGCCGCCTACCGCTGGTGGCGCCACGAGCGGCTGCACCGCCTCGCCGTGCGAGACCACGCCGCCTCGCTCGCGAGGTTCTCCGCAGAGCGCGAACGACTCGAGGCCGGGTGGATGGCCGACCCGCCGCCGGGAGCGGAGGCGTTCTCGGTCGCGGACCAGGCCGAGGCTCGCTGGCTCGCCGACCTCCTCGCCGCGAACCTCCCCGACCGGCGGCCCTCGTGGGTGCGCCGGGAGTGGCGCGGCACCGACCGTGCCGCCGGGGTCGAGCTGGAGGTGGTGGCATGAGCGTCGTGGTCGTGGGCGCAGGGCTCTCCGGCCTGGCCGCCGCTCGCAGGCTCGCCGCGGAGGGCGTCGAGGTCGTGGTGCTCGAGGCCCGTGACCGGGTCGGCGGCCGCACGGAGGGGCACGTTCTCCACGACGGCACGCCGCTCGAGCTCGGAGGGCAGTGGATCGGTCCGACGCAGAACCGGATGTACGCCCTCGTCGAGGAGCTCGGCCTCGAGCACTTCCGCACCCACAACGACGAGGGCGACGTGCTCGTCGAGATCGCAGGGCGGCAGACGCGGCTCGCACCGCGTCGCGGCGCGATGCCGAGGTTCGGGCCCTTCGCGCTCGCCGACCTCGCCCAGGGCCTTGCCCGCTTCGAGCGGCTGGCCCGCCGGGTGAGCCTGACCGAGCCCTGGAACAGCCCGGGCGCCGAGGTGCTCGACGGGATGACGTTCGAGACCTGGATCCGTCGCAACCTGCGCACACCTACCGGGCGGGCCTACTTCCGGGTGGCGTGCGAGGCGGTGTTCGCGGCGGAGGCCACGGACCTGTCGCTGCTCCACGCGCTGTTCTACGCACACTCCGGCACGGACTTCGAGACGCTGCTCTACGTCGACCGGGGCGCGCAACAGGACCGGATCGTCGGAGGGTCGGTCCGGATCGCCGAGGCGATGGCAGCCCAGCTCGGGGACCGCGTCCGTCTCGGGGACCCCGTCCGCACGATCAGCCACGACGGCGCCGGGGTCCGCGTCACCACCCGTGCGGGTGAGCGGTTCGAGGGCCGGTACGCCGTCGTCACGCTCCCGCCCACGCTCGCCGGCCGCCTGGAGTACGACCCGCCGCTTCCCTCGTGGCGCGACCAGCTCACCCAGCGCCTCCCGGCCGGCTCCGTGATCAAGACCTACGCCGTCTACGACGAGCCGTTCTGGCGGGCCGAGGGCCTCAACGGGCAGGCGGCCTCCGACACGGGGCCGGTCAAGATCACCTCCGACAACTCCCCGCCGTCGGGCACGCCCGGCGTGCTCATGGGGTTCATCGAGGCAGGGGAGGCGGGTCGCCTCGCCCGTCGTACCCCTGAGGAGCGGCGCGAGGCCGTCCTGGCCTGTTTCGAGCGGTACTTCGGCCCCCGCGCCACGGCCCCACGGGAGTTCATCGAGCGCGACTGGATGGCCGAGGAGTTCACCCGCGGCTGCTACGGCGCCCACTTCACGCCGGGCGTGTGGACCCAGTACGGCCACGCGCTCCGGGAGCCGGTCGGCCCTATCCACTGGGCAGGCGCCGAGTGCTCACCGGTGTGGAACGGCTACATGGAGGGGGCGGTCCGCTCGGGTGAGGACGCCGCCTCAGCCGTGCTCCACCAGCTCGCCTCGGCGGGCGCCTGAGCGGCTCACCAGTTCTGCGTGCTCGTCTGGGGCAGCGGGGTCCCGTGGTTGCGGACGACGTAGACGAGCCCGCCGGACTCGGGGATCCAGGCGTTCTCGAACTCGCCGCGCTTGTAGACGCGTCGGACGCCGCGGTTCTTCGGGGCGGCCGGGTCGTTGACGACCACGTCGCCGGACTCGGTGAACCCGGCGATCACCAGGATGTGCCCGTTCGTGGACCGGATGGGTGAGCCGGTGAGCTCGCCGGGCCCGAACTTCACCGAGGCCACCAAGGGGATTCCCGCCTTGATGAAGCGCTCGGCCTCGCGCAGGTTGCGGAGCCGGGTCACGAACGCGGAGTCGGCACGGCTCGCGGCGTAGGCGGCGCTGAAGGACCAGTTGCCCGCACCGTCGTACCCGTAGTCGTAGTGGGTGCGCGCGGCGTGGTCCACCCAGGGGTCCGGGTGGCCGGCCGGGACCCAGGAGTACGCGCGCTGCGAGGGCAGCCGGCCGAGCGAGCCGAGCACCATCGACACCGAGGTGGGGGAGCACCAGGCCTCGCCGCCGGCGTCGTACTCCGGGTAGTGCCCCTGGTGGATCATCTGCGAGTAGCGGGGCAGCTTGAGACTGATGCCGCTCGCGACCCCGGGACGGGAGGTCCGCACCCGGTCCGCGGCCGGAAGGCTGGAGGTCATCGCGCCGATCGTGTCGACCCTGGGCACGGCCTTGGTGCCGTCCTTGCGCAGCAGGGTGAGGCGGACCTGCCAGGTCGTGAACCCCATGGAGTACCTGGTCTTGAGCGTGTCCACCTCGACCTGGGCGAGGTTGTCTGTCTGCGAGCCGAGGCTCGTGCGGTGGAACTGCCGGTCGTGGCCGGCCCAGTTGGCCATGGTGTACCACTTGCTCACGCGGCCGGACTCGCTCCGTCCGCGAACCTGGACCTGGATCCAGGAGTCACCCGGTGTGGTGGCGTCCCACGACGGGATCAGCTGGTCGAAGGCGAAGCCCGCCTCGCGCCACGGAGACGCCCACCGGCCGAACGCGTACCGCTTCGTCCGGTAGCCGTGCGGGTCGTCGTAGCTGCGGGTGCCGACGGGCTCGGCGAGCTCGAGGACGCCGCGCACCGCGCGGGTGCCGGTGAAGGTGCCGCGGGAGAGCTGTCTCTGGTTCGCCCACTGGTGGTAGCTGATCTGGCGCGCCGGTGGCTGGGGGGCGGCCACCTCGGCGGTCACACCCGCAGCGGGGGCGCCGGCCGAGGGTGCGGTCGCACCGAGAGGTACGACGAGCGCGGCGACGGTCGAGGCGACGAGCAGACGGGTGGCCCGGGACAGAGTGCTCATCGTTTCACGATAGGCAATCTGGTCCCTTGAGTTGACCCTTTTCACAGGAGTCACAGCGAGGGTGGCGCCGATGGCTGCGCCCGGGGTCGGGGCGCGGGCTGGTCAGAGGGCTGCCTCGCGGTCGTTACGATTGACCGGTGACTCTACGGCTCCATGACTCCGCCACCCGCGAGGTCCGTGACTTCGTGCCCCTCGAGGACGGCAAAGCGGGCATCTACGTCTGTGGGCTGACCGTGCAGTCCGAGCCACACGTGGGCCACGTCCGGTCGGCCGTGAACTTCGACGTGCTCCGACGCTGGATGACCGCCCGCGGGTACGACGTCAGCTTCATCCGCAACGTGACCGACATCGACGACAAGATCCTCATCAAGTCCGCCGAGCAGGGCCGGCCCTGGTACAACCTCGCCTACGACATGCAGCGCGAGCTCGACCGTGCCTACGACGCCCTGCACGTCCTCCCGCCGACGTACGAGCCGCTGGCCACCGGCCACGTCCCCGAGATGATCGAGCTGATCGAGGCGCTCATCGAGCGGGGGCACGCCTATGCCGCCGAGGACGGTTCCGGAGACGTCTACTTCGACGTGATGTCGTGGCCGTCGTACGGCGAGCTCTCCGGGCAGAAGGTCGCTGAGATGGAGGCGGCCGAGGACGCCGACCCCCGCGGCAAGCGCGACCCCCGGGACTTCGCACTCTGGAAGGGTCACAAGGACTCCGAGCCCGAGACCGCCTCCTGGCCCTCGCCGTGGGGCCGCGGTCGCCCGGGGTGGCACATCGAGTGCTCGGCGATGGCGCTGAAGTACCTCGGCTCCGCCTTCGACATCCACGGCGGCGGCGTCGACCTGCGCTTCCCCCACCACGAGAACGAGCAGGCGCAGTCGCGCGCGGCCGGCCACGGGTTCGCGAGCTTCTGGATGCACAACGCGTGGATCACCACCGCCGGCGAGAAGATGAGCAAGTCGCTCGGCAACTCGCTGATCGTCCCCGCGGTCCTCGAGCGCGTGCGGCCCATCGAGCTGCGCTACTACATCGTCGCCGCCCACTACCGCTCGCACGTCGAGTTCTCCTTCGAGGCGCTCGACGAGGCCGCGGCCGGCTTCCGGCGGATCGAGCACTTCCTGACCAGGGCCGCCGAGCTCGTCGGCGGGGTGCCGACCGACGGGATGCTGTGCGCGGAGTTCGTCGAGGCGATGGACGACGACCTCGGCACTCCCGCCGCGATGGCCGCCGTGTACGACGTGGTCCGCGAGGGCAACAAGCTGCTCGCCGCGGGCGACTCACCCGCACTGCGCGGCAACGCGGCCTCGGTCCGGGCGATGCTCGACGTGCTCGGCCTCGATCCGTTCGACCCGCACTGGGCGGGCGGCGACTCCCACCGCGACCAGAAGCTGACCGGGGCGGTCAACGCCCTCGTGGCCGGCCTCCTCGAGCAGCGGGAGGCTGCCCGCGCCGACAAGGACTTCGCGGCGGCGGACGCCATCCGCGACCAGCTCAAGGCAGCCGGTTTCGAGCTCGAGGACACCCCGCAGGGACCCAAGTGGAATCTGTGACTCGGGGTTGGCGTCGTAGCGACGTCGTGGGCCGAAGCCACGCCGTGGGCACCGGCATCACCATGTACACGCAACCAGCGAAGGCGAACTGATGGCAGGCAACTCCTCGCGCCGCGGCGCGGTCAAGAAGTCCGGCAAGGGCAACCCGACCGCGGGCTCGGGCGGACGGGTCCGCCGCGGGCTCGAGGGCAAGGGCCCGACACCCAAGGCGAAGGACCGCGAGGGCCACAAGGCGTACAAGGCCGCGAAGCGCGCCGAGAAGACCAAGGTCGCCCGCCCCGGGCGCGCGGTGAAGTCCGGCGGCGACAGCGAGTGGATCGCGGGCCGCAACTCGGTCGTCGAGGCGCTGCGTGCGCACATGCCGGTCTCCACGGTCTATGTCGCGGAGGGCGCGGAGCGTGACGGCCGGCTGCGCGAGGCCTTCCGGATCGCCGCCGAGCAGGGCATCTCGCTCCTCGAGGTCCCGCGCAACGAGCTCGACCGGCTGACCCAGGGCGCGGTCCACCAGGGGCTCGCGGCGAAGGTCCCGCCCTACGAGTACGCCCACCCCGACGACCTCCTCGACCGCGCCGCCGAGCTCAAGGAGCCGCCGCTCATCGTCGCCCTCGACTCGGTCACCGACCCCCGCAACCTCGGCGCCGTCGTGCGCTCCGCGGCGGGCTTCGGCGCCCACGGCGTGCTCATCCCCGAGCGTCGCGCGGCCGGCATGACCGCGTCGGCGTGGAAGACCTCGGCCGGCGCCGCCGCACGGGTCCCGGTCGCCCAGGCCACGAACCTCACCCGCCAGCTCAAGGCGTACCAGGAGGCCGGCTGCATGGTCGTCGGCCTCACCGCCGACGGCGACGTCGACCTGCCCGACCTCGAGCTCGCTGACGGGCCGCTGGTGGTCGTCGTGGGCTCGGAGGGCAAGGGCCTCTCACGGCTCGTGTCGGAGACCTGCGACCAGCTGGTGTCCATCCCGATGGTGAACTCCCTGGAGTCCCTCAACGCCGGCGTCGCCGCGTCGGTCACCCTCTACGCCGTCGCGGAGCGCCGGGGCACGCTCGCCCGCTGACCGCCGTACCGCCGCCCGCCCGCTCCTGCTGGAGCGAGGCCGTCACGGTGCATGGGCGCGACTTGCGCCCCCCGGCGCCCACGCGGCGAGCCTTGCCAAGAAATAGAACACGTTCTAGCATCGGTGGCGGGAGAGGGAGCACGACCGTGTGAGGACCCGCGCCTGAACGGTGGAGAGCATCACCTTTCACGGGGCAGGTCGTTTACCGGTCAGACACATGCACCGAAGAACTCGAGTCCCGGGTCCGTCGCGAGAAGTCCGGACCCGGGCCGACAAGGAGCCCCTCCCGTGAGACTTCGAGGACGCGCATTCGCCACCGCCGCAGCGGCCGCTGCCCTCAGCCTCGTGCTGGCCGCCTGTGGCTCCCAGCTCAGCCCCGAGGACGTGCGGGCAGCAGGCGGGGGCACGATAGGCGGTGGCCTGGACCAGGGCGTGGTCGGCCCCGACGGCTCGGCCGCCGGCGACACCGGCGCGGCCGGGGGTACGACTGGCGGGGCGGCCGGCTCGACCGGCAGTGGCTCGACCGCGACGGGCGGCGGCTCCTCCTCGGGCGGCTCGGGCGGCAGCGCGACCGAGGGCAGCGGAGGCAACGCGGCGAGCGGTGGCGTCAAGGCGGGCAACTGCGCCGGCTTCAAGAACCAGACCGGCATCAGCGACGGCAAGATCGTGATCGCCAACGCCGCCGATGTGAGCGGACCGGTGCCCGGCCTGTTCGAGTCGGCCCAGGAGGCGGTCAAGGCCTACATCGCCTACTTCAACGCGTCCTCCGACATCTGCGGCCGCAAGCTCGAGCTGATGTCGCTCGACAGCCGCACCGACGCCGGCGCGGACCAGCAGGCCTACGCCAAGGCCTGCGAGGGCGCGTTCGCCGCGGTCGGGTCCATGTCCGCGTTCGACGGCGGCGGCGCGGCGACAGCCGACAAGTGCGGCATCCCCGACCTGCGCTCGGCGAACGTCTCGGCGGAGCGCCAGAAGTGCGACAACTGCTTCGGGGTCCAGTCGGCGAACCCCAACACGTTCCAGAACGCCGTCCCCGACCACATCATCAAGAACTACCCGGCTGCGGCCAAGCGCGCGGCCTACGTCTGGATCAACGCCGGTGTCGGTCCCCTCAACGCGAACAACCAGGCCAACGCCATGCAGCGTCGCGGCATGAAGTTCGTCTACCGCCAGGGCATCGACGTCTCGGAGTTCAACTACGCACCGTACGTCCAGCAGATGAAGGACAAGGGCGTGAAGTACGTGCAGTTCCTCGGCGCCTACCAGCAGGCGGTGCGCCTGGCCCAGGCCATGCAGCAGCAGGGCTTCAAGCCCGACGCGTTCGTCCTCGACCCGACCGGCTACGACCCCCGATACGTCGAGTCGGGCGGCGACGCGGTCGAGGGCACCAAGATCTTCATCAACTTCGCGATGTTCGAGGAGGTCAACTCCAACAAGGAGATGCAGCTCTACCAGGCGTGGCTGCAGCAGGTGAAGCCCGGTGCGACGCCTACGTTCTTCGGGCTCTTCTCCTGGTCCGCGGCCCGGCTCTTCGTGGAGCAGAGCATCGGCCTCGGCGGCGACCTCAACCGTGAGAGCCTCGTCAGGGCGGTGACGAAGGTCGACAACTGGACGAGCAACGGCCTGCACAGCCCCCAGCACGTCGGCTCGAAGCAGACCGGTGACTGCTGGCGCTGGATCAGGCTCCAGAAGGGCAAGTGGGTGCCCGAGGGGCCCACGAAGTTCACGTGCAGCGGCGTGACGAACGCGAACTGACATGAGCAGCCTGCTGTCCTTCACGGTCCTCGGCATCTTCACGGGGGCGGCCTATGCCATCGCGGCGAGCGGCCTCGTGCTGACCTACAGCACGACCCGGGTCTTCAACGTCGCGCATGGCGCCTTCGGCATGGTGATGGCCTTCGTCTACTGGGACTTCAGCCAGCGGCAGGGCATCCCGGCCTGGCTGGCACTGGGCCTCGTGCTCCTCGTCGTGGCACCGCTGTTCGGCCTGTTCGTGCAGCGGTTCGTGACCCGCAACCTCGGGGACTCGCCTGTGAGCGTGTCGCTCGTGGTCACGGTCGGACTGTTCGTGGGACTGATCGGCTTCGCCCAGTGGGTCTGGAAGCCCGAGGCGCGGAGCGTGCCGCAGTTCTTCGACCAGGCCGGCTTCAACCTCGGCGACGTGTTCATCACCTACCACCAGCTGCTGACGATCCTGCTCTCCGCGGCTGTCGCGGCCGGGCTGTTCCTGCTGCTGAACCGCACGCGGGTCGGCACCGCGATGCGCGCCTCGGTCGACAACCCCGAGCTGCTCAAGCTGTACGGCGGCAAGCCCGGACTCGTGGCCGCCCTGGCGTGGGCCATCGGCACGTCCCTCGCCGCGCTCGCCGGCATCCTGCTCACGCCGGTGATCGGCCTCGACTACTACGACCTCACCCTGCTGGTGATCAACGCCTACGCCGCCGCCATGCTGGGCCGCCTCAAGAGCCTGCCGCTGACGTTCGCCGGGGCGATGACGCTCGGCATCCTCCAGTCCTACGCCGTCGCCTACCTCCCGAGCAGCGGCGACCTGTCCGGCCTCCGGGCGGTCATCCCCACCCTGTTCCTCTTCGCGGTCATCATCTTGATGCCGCAGGCGCAGCTGCGCGTGGGGCAGGTCAAGGGCATCGTCTCGGCGCCGCTGCCGACCGTGCGCCGTTCGGTCGTCGCGGGCGGAGCACTCGTGGTGCTGATGGCGCTGCTGACCCTGTCGATGTCGTCCTCGAACATCCTGCTCGCGGGCACCGCCGCGACGTACGCCATGGTGATGCTCTCGCTGGTGCTGCTGACCGGCTACGGCGGGCACGTCTCGCTCGCGCAGTTCACCTTCGCGGGCGTCGGCGCACTGGCCTGGGCCAAGCTCGACTCGCCGAACCTCCTCGGCCTCGTCCTCGCCGCCCTCGTCGCGGCCGCGGTCGGAGCCCTGGTGGCGCTTCCGGTGCTGAGGCTCACCGGCCTCTACCTCGCCCTCAGCACGCTCGCGTTCGGTGTGCTCATGGACAAGCTGGTCTTCCAGGCCTCGTTCGCCTTCGGCTTCAACGGCAGCCTCCCGGCCGAGCGGCTCGCCCTGCTGGGCATCCCGGTCACCGACGGCGGCACCTACGTCCTGCTGATGACCATCGTCTTCGTGGCCATGGGCATCGGGCTCCTGCAGCTGCGACGCGGCCGGCTCGGCCGGATCCTGATCGCGATGCGCGACAGCCCCGCCGCCTGCGGCACGCTCGGCCTGAACATGCGGTGGTTCCGGGTCGGACTGTTCGGCCTCTCCGCCGGCATGGCCGGGCTCGCGGGAGCGCTGTTCGCCGGGCTGCGGCAGACGATCTCGGCGACCGACTTCCAGCTGCTGTCCAGCCTCCCGCTGCTCCTGCTCGCGGTGGTGTGCGGCGTGACCTCGGTGACGGGAGCCGCGATCGGCGGCGTGGGCTTCATGCTGCTGCCGGTGCTCCAGAGCAACTATCCGGGCCTCGCCGGTCTCGCCTTCGTCGTCATCGGCTTCGGCGCGGTGGCGCTCGGACGCGACCCGAACGGCATCGCGAACCTGCTCTTCGCCCTCGGCCGCAAGGTGGAGGGCCGGCTGTGGCCGGCCGTGGCGGACCGGATGCCGAGCCTGCCGTCGCTGCCCCTGCCCGGCCTGCGTCGCGAGGACGAGCCGGTCGGAAAGCACCGCCACGTGGACCAGCCCGCCTGGCGCATCGACCTGACGCCCGACGACACCCAGGTGGTCCCGATGGAGGGGGTGGCCGGCCATGGCGCTTCTCGAGGTTGACGACGTCGTCGTGCAGTTCGGCGGCGTGACGGCCGTCGACCAGGCACGCTTCTCGCTCGAAGGGGGACGGGTCACGGGCCTGATCGGGCCCAACGGTGCGGGCAAGACGACGTGCTTCAACGTGATCACCGGACTCCAGAAGCCCACCAGCGGCCACGTCCGCTACGACGGCAGGGACATCACGTCCATGCAGCCGCACCGGCGCGCCAAGCGCGGCATGGCCCGGACCTTCCAGCGGCTCGAGGCTTTCGGCTCCCTGAGCGTGCGCGACAACGTGCGGGTCGCCCTCGACATCCACCACGGCCTGCGCGGACTGCTCCAGCGCACCCCGGCCTCCAGGGTCGACGCGCTGCTCGAGCGCGTCGGGATCGCGGAGTACGCCGACGAGCGTGCCGACTCGATCCCCACCGGCACCGCCCGTCTGCTCGAGCTCGCCCGAGCCCTGGCAGGTGAGCCGAGGCTGCTGCTCCTCGACGAGCCCTCCTCCGGTCTCGACGAGAGCGAGACCGACGACTTCGGCAGCCTCCTGCGCGACCTCGCCGGCGAAGGACGCGCGGTGCTCATGGTGGAGCACGACATGGACCTCGTGATGAGCGTCTGCGACGAGATCCACGTCCTCGACTTCGGGCAAGTCATCGCGTCGGGAACGCCGGGAGAGATCCGCGCGAACCGCCGCGTGCAGGAGGCCTACCTCGGGCAGGCCGACGAGGAGCCGGTCGAGCAGACCACCCTGATCGACCCGATCACCACCGAGATCCCGGCGGTGCAGTCGTGAGCATCCCCATCCTCGAGGTCATGGACCTCCACGCGGCGTACGGCCGGATCGAGGTGCTGCGCGGGGTCGACCTCACCATCCCGCGCGGAGCGGTCGTCGCGCTCCTCGGCCCCAACGGCGCAGGCAAGAGCACGCTGCTCAAGGTGGTCAGCGGCCAGATGAGGCCCACGAGCGGCGACATCCACATGGCAGGCGTCGCCGTCGAGGGTGCAAGCACCGAGGAGCTCGCCCGCAACGGCCTGTGCACGATCCCGGAGGGACGCAGCGTCTTCCCGAACCTCACGGTGGAGGAGAACCTCAAGCTGGTCTCCTACGCAGGCGTGCCCGCCGACAAGGTGCTGGAGACCGCCTACCGGTACTTCCCCCGGCTCGACCAGCGACGACACCAGCTCGCCGGCACGATGTCGGGCGGTGAGCAGCAGATGCTCGCGCTGTCGAGGGCCCTGGCCTCCGACCCGGCGCTGCTGATGCTCGACGAGCTCTCCATGGGCCTCGCGCCGCTCATCGTCGAGGAGCTCTACGACACGGTCGCCCGGATCGCCGAGACGGGGGTGTCGATCCTCGTCGTCGAGCAGTTCGCCCGCACCGCCCTGCGGGTCTCCGACTACGCGGCGGTGATGACCGGCGGCCGCGTCGTGGCGACCGGTGAGCCCGACGAGATCAACGCGAAGATGTCCGACGTCATCCTTGGAGGAGCAGCATGAGACGCATCGTCCTGGCCTGTGTGGCCGCGGGTCTGGCGGGCACTGCTGCGCCGGTCCCGGCTGCCCACGCCGAGCCGGCCTTCGGCGGCTACTCGACCGAGGCGACGTCGACCCCGCTCAAGATCGAGATCTACGAGCCGGTCGTGCCGATCCCGGCGACCCCGCAGGCCGAGCTCGACTTCGCCTACACCAAGGTCGAGGCGGCGAGCGGTCCCACCGGCTCGGGCGTGGCCAGCTGGCTGTGGCCGGGCGACCCGGTCGGCCAGGGCTGCAAGACCTTCGTGGAGCAGCTCGGGCTCGGGCAGACCGGCCTCTGCAAGGACGGCTACCCGGTCCAGGTCAACTCGCAGACGCCCGGTGAGCCGAGCGAGCAGCGGGACGAGCCGTTCCCGGGTGCGCTGATGCGCACGAGCTCCGACGCGAAGGGCGTGCGCTCCACCGTGGGCTGGGCCAGCGACTGCGACGTCTCCGGCAGCCAGGACGAGGGCGGGGACCAGCCGGAGCAGCCGGGCCTCCCCGACGGACCTCCCGACCCGCTGACCTCGCTCGGCGCCGCGATCACCGGCAAGGACCGCACCGCGGACGCCGAGGAGCCGGAGTCCGGCTGCGCCATGCCACAGGAGCTCGCGGCGGTGGTGGACTTCGGCGGCATGGTGAGCGCCTCTCGCACCGAGACCGTCGGCAACACCGTCCAGGCGACAGCGACGAGCGAGCTCAGCGATGTGGCGATCCTCGGCGGTGTGATCACCGCGGACTCGATCTCGGTCACCAGCACGACCACCGCGAACGGCAAGAAGCCCACAGCATCGGGGGTCTCCAGGGTTGCTGGGCTCGAGCTCATGGGCACGCCCATCACGGTGGGCCGCGACGGCGTACAGCTCGCCGACCAGAGGTCGAACCTCCCCGACCTGCCCGACGACCCGGAGAAGGCGCTCGCGCAGCTCGGCGTCTCGCTCGTGCTGCCAAAGCCCGAGCGCAGTGCGCGCGGAGACAGCGGCACCGCGGCGTTCGAGGGCCTTCAGGTCGTGATCGACACCCGCCCGCTCCGCTCGTATCTCGACGACATCCCGTTCGACGAGCTCACCAAGCACATCCCCGAGGAGAAGCTGAGAAGCCTGGTCGGGGCCGCGACGCAGCTCTCGCCGAAGTTCGTGATCACCGCCGGCAACACCGCCGCGGAGGCCCAGACCGTGCCGAAGATGGAGCTCGACCTCGATCTGCCCACGGTCGACCCGAGCGAGCTCAACGGTGCAGCCGCCCCGCCGAGCGGCGCCGGCACGAGCGGGGGAGTCTCCGCGGGTGGTGCCGGCGCGGCGCCCGCCCTCGACGGTGGGGCCGCCGCTGCAGGCGAAGCCGGTGCGAGCGAGGCCCTCGCCGTCCAGCCCACGTCGGCGGGGCTCCCACCCCTGGCCAGCATCCCTGGCGCCCTGATGGTGGGCGGTCTCGTCATGGCCTCCGGCATCGGCTGGTGGCTGCAGAAGATCGGTGGTCTCGTCCTCGGCGGTGCGGGAAGCTGCTCGCACGGCCTCGAGACCGGCGTCCCCGACCTCAGGAAGGCCTGAACCAATGACCGTACAGTCGACCGTCGCCAACCCCAGCGGGCACGTGATGCCGCGTGCGCAGTCCCGGAGCGAGTCGTCCGCGGGGGCCGCGCCGCTGAAGAACAACGGCTACCGGATCCTTCAGGTCGTCCTGTTCGTGGCAGGAGCGGTGCTGCTCCCGCTGGGCCTGGTCGTGATCATCCTCGGGTGGTACGGCGCCGCCCACACGCCGTACGCCTACGACCAGCTGTCCTACCTGGTCTCAGGCGGCCTGCTAGGCCTCGGCCTGACGTTCTGTGGGGGCTTCTTGTACTTCGGCGCCTGGCTGGCCCGGATCGCCGCGGACCAGCGGGACTCCGCGAAGCGGCTCTCCGACACGCTCCTCGTGCTGGCCGACGTGGTCTCGCGCAGCGCGGCGGGCCCGGCGGGGTCCCAGCCCGTGCCCGCTGCCGACCGCGACCCGGGCGCCGTGCTGGTCCTCGCGGGCGAGGGCACGACCGTGCACCGCGCCGACTGCCCACTGGTCGCAAGGCGGGAGGACCTGCGACCGGCCGGGGCGGACGCGCCCGGCCTCACGGCCTGCCGGCTGTGCAAGCCGGACCGGATCTGACGCCTGGCGGTCAGCTCGTCCCGGGCCACGACCGGGTGGGCGGCATGAGGACATCGGGGTTGTCGGCGTCCGTGACGACCTCGTTGGGCCGCTTCGAGAGCACCGTGTCGATGTAGTCGCGCGCGGTCTCGAAGAGGTCGATCTCGTGCCCGGCCTGCTCCGACAGGAACCACCGGTGCTCGAGGATCTCGTGGAAGACCTCGGCCGGCTCGAGCTTGCCCCGCAGCTCCCGCGGCACCATCGCCAGGATCGGGTCGTAGATCGTCGTGAGCCAGCGGTTGGCCACGAGCGCGCGGTCCTCGCCGCCGAGGTCGTAGTGAGCGGTGAACGCCGCAAGGTCGTTGAGCAGCCGCCTCGCCTGGTTGTCCTCGACGTCGAGCCCGGTGAGGCTCTGGAGGTCGCGGCTGTGGTGCCCTGCCTCCACGACCTTCGGCTGCAGCCGGACCGTCGAGCCGGACCAGTCGGTGACGATGTCGAGCTCGTCGACGTCGAAGCCGAGCTCGTTGAGCCGCTCGACGCGCTGCTCGATGCGCCACATCTCGGTCGTGTCGAACTCCTCGATGCCGGTCAGCTCGTCCCACAGCGCGGTGTAGCGCTTCTCGACGAGCTCGACGATCGCGTGCGGGTCGACCTTCTCGTCCACCAGTCCGCCCGCTTGGAGGTCGAGGAGCTCGCCGAAGAGGTTCCCGTAGGCCACCTCCAGGTCGTGGGCCCGCTGCCCTCGGGACAGCTCGCCGTGCAGCTCACCGGTCTCGGCGTCCACGAGGTAGGCGGTGAACTCACCGGCGCTGCGGCGGAACAGCACGTTGGAGAGCGACACGTCGCCCCAGAAGAACCCCGCGAGGTGTAGCCGCACGAGCAGGACCGCCAGGGCGTCGATGAGCTTGGGCAGGCTGTCGGCGCGCAGTCCGTGGGAGAACAGGGAGCGGTAGGGGAGGGAGTAGGTCAGGTGTCGCGTCACCAGGGCCGGCTCGACCTCCTCGCCGTCCTCGGGCTCGCGTCCGGCCACGACGGCCACCGGCTCCACTGCCGGCAGGTCGAGCCGCCGCAGGTCACGGAGCATGCGGTACTCACGGAAGGCGATCGGCTCGCGGGTCTCCTTGACCGCGTAGACGTCCGTGCCGAGCCGCACGATGCGTACGACGTGGCGGGAGATGCCTCGCGGCAGCGGGACGACGTACTCGTCTGTCCACTTCTCCAGCGGGATGTGCCAGGGGAGGGTGACCAGCGCCGGGTTCGGCTTGGTGGCCACGATGCGCAGAGGCATGCGCCCCAGCCTAGCGGCGCCCCCGTTCGGCGGGCTCGAGGAAGACGGCCCCGGGCCCTCGGGGGGCGACCTCGTCGTCGGGGTTGTTCAGGGCACAGGTGCGCAGGCTGAGGCATCCGCAGCCGATGCACCCGTCGAGCTTGTCGCGCAGCCGCTCGAGGCGCTCGATCTGCTCCTCGATGCGTGGCCGCCAGCCGCGCGAGAGCCGCGCCCAGTCGGCCTTCGTCGGCGTCCGGCCCTCGGGCAGGGTCGCCAGCGCCTCCTCCACCTCGTCGAGGGTGAGCCCGACGCGCTGGGCCGAGCGGATGAAGGCGACGCGTCGCAGCATCGCCTGGCGGTACCTCCGCTGGTTGCCGGTCGTGCGCTCGGAGGCGATCAGTCCGCGCGACTCGTAGTACCGGAGCGCGGACGTGGCGACCCCCGAACGCTCCGCGAGCTGGCCGATGGTGAGGTGCGCGGCATGTCTCGACACGACTCCCAGAATAGCGATGTTGACTTCAAGTCAACTTGAACTTGCATCCTCGTGCCCATGACAACGACGAATGCTCTCGCGGGCACCGACCGAGGCCCCGAGTACACCTACGCGGACGTGTACGACCTGATGTCGCTGATGACCGGCGACGAGAAGCACTCGGCCGCGGCGACGTCGACCCTCGACGTGCTGTGGGTGCTCTACGACTCGGTCCTCGACGTCTCGCCCGACAACATCGCCGACCCCGGCCGTGACAGGTTCCTCCTCTCCAAGGGGCACGGCCCGATGGCCTACTACGCGGTGCTCGCGGCCAAGGGATTCTTCCCCGTGGCATGGCTGGCCGACTGGGCGTCGTACGACTCGCCGCTGGGCTACCACCCCGACCGCACGCTCGTGCCCGGCGTGGAGATCTCGAGCGGCTCGCTCGGCCACGGCCTGCCGCTGGCAGTGGGAACGGCGCTCGGGCTGAGGGCGCAGGGACTCGACTCGCGGGTGGTCGTGATGGTCGGTGACGCGGAGCTGGACGAAGGGAGCAACCATGAGGCAGTCGAGCTGGCTGCGGCGTTGGAGCTGGAGGCGCTCACGGTCGTGGTCGTCGACAACCGTTCGGCGTCCTACGGCGTCCCCGGCCGCATCGAGGAGCGGTTCGCCACGAACGGTTGGCACGCTGTCGGAGTCGACGGGCGAGATCACGCGGTACTTCATCGGGCGCTGACGCGCCGCCGTCGTACGCCGGGGGAGCCGGCCAGGCCCTCGGTCGTCGTGGCGCACGTCGAGGAGAAGTGGTCATGACCCGGGACACGCGCGAGATCTTCGCCTCGACGACGGCCGCCCTGCTCGAGGAGGACCTCTCGGTCGCGCTGGTGTACGCAGAGATCTCCGGGCAGTACTTCCGCGAGGCCGAACGCCTGCACCCCGACCGGGTCGTCAACGTCGGCATCCGTGAGCAGCTGCTCGTCAACGTGGGAGCCGGCCTGGCGCTGACCGGCATGCGCCCAGTGGTCCACACCTTCGCGTCTTTCCTGGTGGAGCGGGCGTTCGAGCAGGTCAAGCTCGGCTTCAACCACCAGGACGTCGGGGGAGTCCTCGTCGGCTCGGGCGCCTCCTACGACATCAGCGGCGGAGGCCGCACCCACCAGGCACCGGGCGACGTCGCGCTGATGGACACGCTGCCGGACTGGACGGTCCATGTGCCCGGCCACGCGGACGAGGTCGAGTCGGCCCTGCGCCTCGCGGTCGCGGGGTCCGGGCGGGACTACGTGCGGGTGACCGGCCAGCAGAACCGGGACCCCTTCCCGGTGACGCCGGGTCGCTTCCACCTCGTGAGGCGGGGGGCGGGAGCCACCGTGGTCGCGGTGGGGCCGATGCTCGACCCGGTCCTCGAGGCGGTGGCCGACCTCGACGTCAGTGTGCTCTACGCGAACACCGTGCGGCCCTTCGACGGGCGGAGCCTGCGGGCGGTGCTGGGCACCCCGGACGTGGTGCTCGTCGAGCCGTACCTCGCCGGCACGTCCGCCCGCTGCGTGGACGACGCGCTCGTCGACGTACCGCACCGGCTCCTCGCCCTTGGAGTGGGGCGCCGGGAGCTGCGCAGGTACGGCGCGCCGGCGGACCACGCAGCCGCCCACGGGCTGGACGCCGCAGGCATCCGGCGGGCCGTGGCCGGGTTCCTCGCAGCTGAGGCCACCGGGCACAGATCGGCGGGGCGGTCCGTCCCGTAGGAACCGCCCCGCCGTCTGGTGCGAGCTCTACTTCCGGAAGGCGTCCTTCACCTTCTCGCCGGCCTGCTTGAGGTCGGACTTGCTCTGGTCCCTTCGTCCCTCGGCCTCGAGGGAGCGGTCGTTCGTGCTCTCGCCCAGCTTCTCCTTGGCCTTGCCCAGGCCGCGCTCGGCGGAGTGCTTCATCTTGTCGTCCATACCCATGAGCTGAACCTCCTTGGTTGGTCCCTCCCTCGTACCCGGGGCCGGAGCCGGCATGCGCCCGTCTACCATGGCCTTCGCGACCGCATCGCCATGCCGTGCGGGCGCAGGCCGGCCTGGCGCAACTGGCAGCGCACCTAACTTGTAATTAGGGGGTTAGGGGTTCGAGTCCCCTGGCCGGCTCCATCGAGTGCGTTACTTCGGTTGATTCCTGACACTCCGAGCATGCGGGAGCGACTTTGTCCATGCTGGGATGGGAACCAACCACGTCAGGGGCAAGGTGCATTGGGCCGCCTGCAATTTCCACCGGAGGAGTTGTCTTGATCTTCATCACCGCAAAGTTCCGAGTCCTGCCCGAGCACGCTGATGACTGGCCAGAGATCTCCAGGGAGTTCACCGAGGCCACCAGGGCCGAGGAGGGCTGTCTCTGGTTCGACTGGTCGCGCAGCATCGATGATCCGCAGGAGTACGTGCTGGTCGAGGCGTTCCGCGATGGTGATGCAGGTGGCGCGCACGTGGGCTCCGATCACTTCAAGCAGGCACAGGAGAAGTTGCCGTCCTACTTGGCCGAGACGCCCCGGATCGTGAACTTCGAGGTACCGGGCACAGACTGGTCCGAGCTCGGCGAGCTACGCGTCTCCAGGTAACCAGGTCGGACCCTCGCGGCGGTGGTCAGAAGGCACGTCCTCGGGCGTGTCTTTGCTGTCCCATCGACGGGTGACATGCGCCCTGCCGGACATCAGTGTCGGGTCCCTTTCGCTGCGAGAACCGCAAGGCGGTTCCTACGCTGACGCCCTGATCTGTGACGTGGGTCACGGGGTTAGGGAGGGCGACCATGTACAGCAAGGACGGGGAGAGCTACTTCATCGTCGACGCGCATATTGCCTTGTGGGACGCTCGCCAGGCGAACCAGCGCAACATCCACGGCAAGCAGTTCATCGACTGCTTCTACGACTACCACCGCAACCTGAGCCCCGAGTCCGAACTGTGGGGCTACGAGGAGTACTGCTACTACGGCGGCGAGCGGCTCATGCACGACCTGTTCGAGGTCGGGTACGTCGACCACGCGATCTTCCAGCCGGCCTATCTCGGCGAGTTCTATCTCAACGGCTTCGGGCAGACCGACGAGGCCTGGGCGCTCGCGCAGGAGCATCCGGACAAGCTGACCTACAACCACAACTGGGATCCGCGTAACGGGGAGGAGGGCCTCGTCCAGCTCAGGAAGGACGCAGCGCGCTTCAACCTCAAGGGAGCAAAGCTCTACACCGCGGAGTGGCACGGCGCCTCCCGTGGCTACAAGCTCGACGACCCGTGGTCCTACCGCTACCTGGAGGCAGCTCAGGAGCTCGGGATTCGCAACATCCACATCCACAAGGGACCGACCATCCGGCCGCTGGACCGCGACGCCTTCGACGTGGCCGACGTCGACATGGTCGCGACCGACTTCCCGGAGATGAACTTCATCGTGGAGCACTGCGGGCTTCCGCGGCTGGAGGACTTCTGCTGGATAGCCACCCAGGAGCCGAACGTTCACGCCGGTCTCGCGGTGGCCATGCCGTTCATCCACACGCGCCCGCGCTACTTCGCGCAGATCATCGGTGAGCTCATCTACTGGGTGGGTGAGGACCGGATCCAGTTCTCATCCGACTACGCACTGTGGACTCCCCGGTGGCTGATCGAGCGGTTCGTGGACTTCCAGATTCCCGACGACATGACGGAGTACGCGCCGCTCACCACCGCCCAGAAGAGGAAGATCCTCGGGCTCAACGCCGCCGCGATGTACGACCTCTCCGTGCCGGCCGAACTGCGGCTGCCCGGGGCCGATGAGCCCGCAACCGGCCCGCGTCAGCCGGAGGCGGCCGACCTCGGGGCCGGGTCTCGGTGACACCCGCCGACCGGCAGCAGGTCAGCCTCCTGGCTGTTGAGGAGGTACGTCGGGCTCTGGGCTGCGTCATGGACCCCGAGCTCGACGAACCGATCACCGACCTCGGCTTCGTCCGCTCGGTCGACGTCGCCGCCGACGGAGCCGTCGAGGTGCACCTCCGTCTCCCGACCTCGTTCTGCGCCCCGAACTTCGCCTATCTGATGGCCTCCGACGCCAAGGACGCCATACGTGCGCTCCCCGGCGCCCGTCGCGTGGTGGTCGAGCTCGACGACCACCACGACTCCGCAATCATCAACGCCGGCCTGGCTGCCGACGCCGGCTACAAGGGCACGTTCGGGGCGGAGGCGGAGGAGGATCTCGAGGAGCTTCGTCTGACCTTCCTTCGCAAGGCACACGTCGCGGCCATGGAAAGAGCTCTCACCCCGCTGCTCCGAGCTCGTTCCGGAATGCAGGAGTCCGACCTCGGCACAGTGACCCTGCGTGACCTGCCGGAGGGGCCTGCGAAGGAAGCCCTTCGACATCGGCGTGCTGCATTGGGACTGCCCGACGTCCCGGACGCGCTCGTGATGGTGGACGAGGACGGCCGCGGCTACGTGCCCACGGAAGTGCCTCGCAGACTCCGGCTGGCGCGATCCACCCGGATCTCCATCGACGGCAACGCCCACTTCTGCCGGGGGCTGCTCCGTACCCGCTACCCGGGGTCGGGGGACGATCAGGCGCCCCGCCCCGACGGCGCCGAGTCCAGCCAACAGACATTCATTCCGCTCACCCAGCTCGCCCACAAGGAGCACTCATGACGACCAACACCATGCGAGCCGTCCGGGTGGTCGGCTACCACCAGAACCTCGAGATGGACGAGGTCCCCGTTCCCGAGCCCATCGGTCCCTTCGACGTGATCGTGAAGATCGGCGGGGCAGGTGTGTGTCGGACCGATCTGCACATCCTCGAGGGCCAGTGGGCGGAGAAGAGTGGCGTGACACTGCCCTACACGATCGGGCATGAGAACGCAGGGTGGGTCGCCGCGGTCGGCAGCGGGGTCACGAACGTGACCGAGGGCGACAAGGTGATCTGCCACCCCCTTGTCACCTGCAGCCTGTGCCGGGCCTGCCGCTCCGGTGACGACGTGCACTGCGCGAACAGTCAGTTTCCGGGCATCGACACCGATGGTGGGTACGCCGACTACCTGCGCACCTCCGCCCGGAGTGTGGTGGGGATCGACGAGTCCCTCGAGCCAGCCGACGTCGCCGCACTGGCCGACGCCGGTCTGACCGCCTACCACGCGGCTGCCAAGGCTGCACGGCGGCTCCGCCCAGGTGACCGCTGCGTGGTCATCGGTGCCGGCGGCCTCGGACACATCGGCATCCAGGTCCTGAGGGCGATCACCGGCGCTGAGATCCTCGTGGTGGACCGCAACCAGGAGGCGGTCAAGCTCGCGACCGAGATCGGTGCAGACCACGGGATCGTCGCCGACGGCAGCCACGTGGACGAGGTCCTCGAGCTGACCGGTGGTGAGGGCGCCGAGACGGTCATCGACTTCGTCGGGGAAGGTGGCGCAACGAAGGACGGCATCGCGATGCTGCGTCGGGCCGGTGACTACCACGTCGTGGGATACGGGGAGAACATAAACGTGCCCACCATCGACATCATTTCCACCGAGATCAACTTCATCGGGAACCTCGTAGGCTCCTACACCGACCTGTGCGAACTCATGGTGCTCGCCGCCCGCGGCGACGTGACATTGCACACCCAGAAGTACCCGCTCGACAACTTCCAGAAGGCTCTCGACGACCTCGACGCTGGTCGGGTGCGTGGGCGCGCGATCCTGACGCCCTGACCGGGCGGCGTCCGCCATTCCGTCTCAGGGGTAACGCCCTGTCGACCGGCATTGCATCGTTGACCGCTGTGACTACGGCCGTCTTCAGTGCGGAAGTCTCGATCGCGACGCGGAGGAGGCTCCTCACTGCATCGGCATGTCCGCTCGACCAGTCGCAGATCCGTGTGCTTGCGGAAGTTCGCAGAACCGGCAACCACGTCAATTGCGGCTATGACGCAACCCTTTAGGCTGCGCGGATCGTGGCAGTTGCGCAGGGTCGAATCGCGTCGGAGGTCGACACTCAGGTCTCGATTCCTGTCCGCGGCAAGTCGCTACATGTTCAGCTGGTTCTGCCGCGGGTCGGTTCTTGGCGCCGCTCACCCGGCGGCACAGCTTCCACGACCTCGCGCGGGAATCACCGCACTGGCGTTCTTCCGCCATTCCGACGGCGTCCGCGCCGACGGGTAGTCCTGGCCGGGTCAGGTCGCGGGGCTGGTGCTCAGTCGTGATGGGTGCTCCCACTGTTCGTCGGTCTCGCTGAGCAACTTCCAGCCGATCGGAGCCATCCCGACGACCATGGCCGCTAGTCCGACCGCGAACAACACCGCCGAGCCGCTCGGCAAGGACACCGCGAACAACAGCGCACCGAAACCGAGGGCGCCGGTTGTCCAGGTCGGCGCGAGTCGCGCGCGGTACAGGCCGTAGCTCATCGCGACCAGCCCGACCGGTAGCAGGAGCACCATCACCAGCAGCACGGTCCAGCGGGTCGAGCCGAATTCGAAGATGCGCTCGTACAGCGCTGCGGCGCCGGGCTCGCTTGAGCGTCCGAACTCGGTGACGACAACGGTCTCTGCCGCGGCGACGGCGAACAGCGCCAAGACGCCGGCCAGAGCGACGGCTCCACCGAGGATGCCCTCGGTTGGACGCTGCTCGTGCAGCTGATGAGCCAGGCCGAGCACCGCACCGACCATCAACAGCATCGACGCCGTGATGAACCAATGCGCGAGTTCCCAACGGTCCGCGCTGCTTGAGATGATCTCGTACTGGCGCACCGGATCAGTGGTCTCGGTTGGATGCAGAAGGCCGCCGACGAGCAACAGGGCAGGCGCGGCGATCAGGCAGGACCCGCAGAGCGCCTTGCGGAGCCGTTCGGACCTCGAGAGGTTCCCCATCACGATCCCCTTTCGCCTTTGGATCGAGTGTCATCCCCTTGGCGATCGCGAACAAGGTTTGGCGAACGCTCGACGGGTGCCGTGGCACCGTGGTCGAGCCGAACGGCTGCCCTGGGGTGCCTCGTCTTCTCGGGAGAGCTGCTCAGGCGGCCTGCCTTTCCAACCGGTTCAGGCAACGCTCGTCATCGACATGTGCGTGGGAGGCCCGGCCGCCCGACTGGCGGCGGAATGACGCACCGGGATTCCAGAGTTCCGACAAGTAGGCTGCACGCGGACCTAGGGTGCTTGGTCGTGATCGATTTTCAGAATGGAACCTATGTCAAGCTCGGACCGATCGACCCGCAGTCTCTCGCTGCCGAACTGGAGTCCCTCCTCGTTCAAGGCGAACAGGTGCATCTCGCCTTCAAGGGAATACGCGACTCCGTGGTGTTCACCGACAAGCGTTTAATCTCCATCAACGTCCAAGGCATCACTGGCAAGAAGCGGGATTACACGTCGCTTCCGCTCAGCAAGATTCAAGCCTGGAGCGTGGAGACCGCAGGCACATTCGACCTCGACTCGGAACTCGAGCTGTGGTTTAGCGGCCTTGGAAAGGTGCGACTCGAGTTCAAGGGCAACGTGAACATCCAGCACATCAGTCAGCTGATCGGGCACCACGTTCTCTGATTGGCAGAGGCCCGGTGGAGGGAAGCGGGCGTCCAGAGAGCCACCGATAGGTGCGCCCTCGAGCACTTCGGACGCGGCGGTATGACGCGCTCTAACCAGTGCGTGCACTTTTGAGAACTTCTGGAATCATCGCCAGGGGCAGCGAGGCGATTCTCCTGCTTGACCGGCATTTCCACGCATCCATCGGGGGATACTCGAAGTGACCAGCGCGAAGCGTCCGTCGTTGCGGCGAAGGCTCGAGGTCGGGCGGCTGATGGTCGGGTCGCTAGTGGAGTTCGCGATCAAGGCCTACGGCGCGGGCGCAGCGGCGAGCGTCGCGATCAGCGACGCGGAGACGCTGCGTGGCAAGGCCGACGACGCGCTCGCCGCGGTGCCCAACCTCTCGGAGGAGTACCGCGATGCGCAGTACGTGGTCGAGCACCGGAAGAGATCCGCTCCGCCATCGACTACCTGAACGAGCACACACCTGCCCAGTCCGAGTTCGAGCAGGCAGCCGACGAGGGGTCCGAGACGCTCCGTGGCATCGAAACGACCTACAGCGAGGTCCTCCAGGCCAAGGACGCTGTCGACGATTTCACGCCGAGGCCCGACGAGGCCTTCGGGCACTTGAAGAGCGCGTGGGAGGCAAAGCCCGACCTCGACTCCATCCGCCAGCTGGCCGAGATTGCCGAACAGGTCAGCCCCCTCGTTGACGAGGTAGAAGTCCTCATCCCGGTCTATTACGGGGGCTTCGTCGCAGTAACCGACAACTTCGCGAGCGACGAGATCGCGGCCACACTCGGCGTAATGGCAGTGTCGCTCGGGATTGCCTTCGTCCTCAGTCAGGCGGTCGGTTTCTGGGTTCGGCGGGGCAGACCAGGGCTGATCGCCCGTACGCTGCAGCGCTGGGGGGCGCGCACCTTCCGACGCTGGTACGTCCGCAACCTTCCCTACGCGTTGAGCCCACCCCTTTATGCTGCTGCGCGTGAGCGCATCCAGCGCGACCTTCTAGCAGATCCGCACAGTGCGCTCGATCCGGAAGTCATTCGAGAACTCGAGGTGTACTTCGAACGCAAACCAAAGGATGCCTCTGTCAGCTGAGCGACACCCTTGGTCGCGAGGACCAGGCCGGCGGGGAACGGCCACCTCAGGGTGTTGGAACCCGTACGCGGCGAATTGACGCACGTGCCCGGG
>DASSMS010000072.1:0-18850 GCA_035688575.1 Nocardioidaceae bacterium | reverse complement strand
CAGTTCTGACCCGACGGGACGCCAGGTCGACCTGGGCGGACAGCACGCCTGGCGGTCCACGTCCAAGCGGCGGCTGGTCCGTGTTCCCTCGAGCTCGAGTGGTTGACCTGATTCCTGGTCCTTGATCTGACAGCATCCAGGGATGGAGAGTCTCCGTCGCGCCGTGTCGGGTCTGCCCGAGCAGCCGCGTGTGGTGGCGTCGGGGAGCTTCGCCACGCCGACGCAGCTTCTCGCGGAGGTCGATCAGCTGCTCCCGACGTACCGGCTCTGGATCCTGAACGCCCAGGTCGATCTCCCGGACCGGGAGGGCGTGGAACTCGAGACCTCCTTCGTCGGTGCCGCCATGCGGTCAAGGCCACGACTCCACTACATCCCCTCCAGGCTCTCGCTCGTGCCGAGGCTGTTCCAGATCGCGAACCCGCCAGATGCCGTTCTTCTGCACACCTCGACCCCGAGGGACGGCACGGTCTCGCTGGGCACCGACGTGGCCGTGCTGCCGGCGGCGGTCGAGGTGGTACGGCGGAGGGGCGGGGTCGTCCTTGCCCAGGCGAACCGGCAGATGCCCTACACCTTCGGAGATGCGGTGGTCAGCCTCGACGACATCGACGCGCTCATCGAGGTCGACACCCCACTCGCCTCGCCGCCCTCGATGCATCTCGACGATGCGTCCGTGACCATCGGCGAGCTCGTGGCGGGACGGGTGCCCGACGGGGCGACTCTCCAGGTGGGGATCGGTGCGGTACCGGAAGCCACCATGTCCGGCCTCCGCGGCAGGAAGGGACTGCGAATCTGGACGGAGATGTTCACCGATAGTGTGCTCGCGCTCGAGCGAGCCGGAGCGCTCGACCACGAGCGGCCGATAACGTCGTCGTTCCTCTTCGGGTCGCCGGAGCTCTACGAGTGGGTGGACCGCAACCCCCGGGTCCAGATGGCCCGCACCGAGACCACCAACGACCCCGGCCTCATAGCCCGCAACCACGCGATGACCAGCATCAACACAGCCCTGCAGGTGGACCTTCTCGGCCAGGCGAACGCTTCACGCATCCACGCCCGGATCTACTCCGGCTTCGGTGGCCAGACCGACTTCATCGTAGGAGCTCTCCACAGCCGGGACGGACAGGCGCTGATCGCGCTCAGATCATGGCATCCGCGCGCGCATCGCTCGACGATCGTGCCGCTCCTGGACGAGCCCGTGACGTCGTTCCAGATGACCGCGGTGGTGACCGAGCAAGGTGTGGCCGGAGTCTTCGGCCACGACCAGCAGGCGCAGGCGCGAAACCTCATCGAGCACGCTGCGCACCCCGACGTCCGCGAGGAGCTTTGGGAGGAAGCCCACGCACTCGGTCTCGCGTGACCCAGGCGAGGCCACGGCGGCTGGTGGGTTCAGGTCTGAGCCGGCCGAGGCGAAGCCGGGGAGAGCTGCAACATTCCTCGCGAGGAGAGGGCGAGCACCGCGAGCCCCGGCGGTTCTGACCCCCATCTTCTGACAGCATCCAGGGGCATGGAGAGCCTTCGTCGAGCCCTGTCCGGTCTTCCCGAGGAGCCACGGGTGGTGGCGGCGGGCAACTTCGCGACCCCTTGGCACCTGCTCGGCGAGGTGGACCGGCTGCTTCCGACGTACCGGCTGTGGATGCTGAACGCCCAGCCCGGCGTTCCGGACCGCGAGGGCGTACACCTCGAGACCTCCTTCGTCGGTGTGGGCATGCGCTCGAGCCCCCGGCTGCACTACATCCCCTCGCGCCTCTCGCTCGTCCCGACCCTGTTCGAGAGCCGCAACCCGCCCGACGTCGTGCTCCTGCACACCTCCGTGCCGCGCGACGGGTCCGTGTCGCTGGGCACCGAGGTGAACGTGCTTCCGGCCGCGATCGAGGCCGTACGCCGGAGGGGCGGGGTCGTGCTCGCCCAGGCCAACCGCTTCATGCCCTACACCCACGGCGACGCGGTCGTGAGCCTCGACGACATCAACTTGCTCGTCGAGGCCGACCTCCCCCTCGCCTCGCCGCCGACGATCCCCGTCGACGACGCCTCCGCGCGCATCGGCGAGCTCGTCGCAGGCCGCGTGCACGACGGCGCGACGCTCCAGGCCGGCATCGGCGCGGTGCCCGACGCCACGATGGGCGGCCTCCGCGACAGGCGCGGGCTCCGCGTGTGGACCGAGATGTTCAGCGACAGCGTCCTCGAGCTAGAGCGGGCCGGCGCTCTAGACCGGGACCACCCGATCACGACGTCCTTCCTCTTCGGCTCACCGGAGCTCTACGCCTGGGTGGACGGGAACCCGCGGGTGCAGATGGCGCGCACCGAGACCACGAACAACCCTGCCTCCATCGCCGCCAACGCCGCGATGACCAGCGTCAACACGGCGCTCCAGGTCGACCTGTTCGGGCAGGCGAACGCCTCGCGGATCGGGGCGAAGATCTACTCCGGCTTCGGTGGTCAGACCGACTTCATCGTCGGCGCCCTGCACAGCAAGGGCGGCCAGGCGCTGATCGCGCTCAGGTCCTGGCACCCGAAGGCCGACCGGTCGACGATCGTCCCTCTGGTCGACGAGCCGGTGACGTCCTTCCAGATGACCGCGGTGGTGACCGAGCAGGGCGCGGCCGGGGTCTTCGGCCACGACCAGAAGTCTCAGGCGCGCAACCTCATCGAGCAGGCCGCGCACCCCGACGTACGCGAGGAGCTGTGGGAGGAGGCCCACGCCCTCAGCCTCACCTAGATTCGGCGGCGAGCGTCGGTGGATGTGTGGAGATCGCAGTACGGCAGGTGCCGCAGCGCGGACCTGCTGAGGCACGGGAGATCCTGATGAGTGAACATGGCGTCGGGCGTTTCGCTGGGCCCGCCGCCCGCCGTCAACTAGCGACACTCACCTTCGAGGCGGCAAGTGTCGACGCCCAGGCAACAGAGCTCGCGTCGTGCCCCTGCCCTCGCCGGAGCCGACGTCGTCCGTCCGCGTCCCAGCAGCCGCGTCCACGGTGTAGGAGGTGATCCTGTAGCCGCGTGGGGAGTCCCAGACGAACGAGCTCAGGCAGTACCTCCGTCCGCGGGGGTACGCGCTGAGGGCCGCGTCGATCTTCGGTGTGCCGGAGGTCTTGGCCTCGAACGGCCGCCCGAGGTCCTGCTCGGCGGTCGGGCCGGGCAGCTGGTCGAGTCGGCGGGGACGGGCGCAGCCTGCCACACAGAGGGTCCTGATCGGCGGGTGCTCCGGTCACGGCTCGGCCGCCTCCTCAGCGGACGCCGGCCCGGCGTTCGACCGCCTTGACGAACTCGTGCTTGGCGGCCGTGTATCGACGAGGCTCATCGGAGTGCTCGAGGGCGAGCCTGCGTTTGAGCGCGACGTAGGCGGCCGCGTCATCGGGGTGCCGGCGCAGGTGGTCCCGGAAGGCGAGCATCCGTCGCCAGTAGTGGCCGTCGAGCCGAGTCACGTGCAGGTGAAAGGTCCGCGGACGGCTCATCTCGTCAGGTCCCTTCCGGAAGACGCGCCGGCCAGGGTCGTCGGCCTCGGCCTCAGGGGTATAGAGATAGGCGACGCTCTTCAGGGCGTGAACGACGTCGTGAAAGCGCTCGTAGTCCGACAGCCCGACCAGGATGTCGATGGTCGGCTTGGACGGCATGCCTTGGAGGGACGTGCTGCCGATGTGCTCGACAGCGAGCATGCGCGACCCCAGCGCCTCACGGAGCAACGTCTCCTCCGCTGCGTATCGCAGCGGCCAGGTGGGGTCGTAGTCGGATAGGCGGACCTTCGCCGGCCGGTACGTCGACGAGGTGCACGAGATCTGGGGGTCCGGTTCCACGGAGCCTTTCTACGGGTGGCCATGGACATGTCGGTCGTCCTGGCGGCAGGCCGGGTAGGTCGCGAGGTCGAGCCGAAGGCCGGCGAGTGCCAGCCGCCCGTCAGGGCTCGACGACGGCGCCTCGGGACTCGGCCAGCACGATCGCTCCGTTGAGGTCGACCCTGGTGCCGTGGAGCTCGGCAGTGCCGAGGTCGGCGCCGTCGAGCGTCGCGCCACGAAGGTCGGTCGTACGAAGAGTGGCGTTGCGAAGGCTGACGCCCGTGAGGTCGGCTCGACGTAGGGAGGCGCCGCTGAGGTCGGCCTCGGACAGGTCGGCCTCCTGCAACGAGACGCCGTCGAGATCGAGCTTCGTCAGGTTGGCGCCGCGCATGAGGACCGACCGCCAATGTCCCCCGCGGACGGTGATCGGTCGCAGCGTGCACTCCACGAATGTGCTTCCGGTCAGCTTGCAGCCTTCGAACGTCGCGCCGAAGAAGGAGGTCCTCCGGAAGTCGCAGGCCACGAAGGCCGAGCTCGTGTGCGTCGAGGCGTTGAACCGGCAGTTCGTGAAGACGCAGGACTCGAAGGTGGCCCCGCGGCTGACCGAGTCGGTGAGGTCGACCTCGCGGAAGGTGCATCCTCGGAAGGTCTCGCCCGACAGGTCTCGGGCGTACCAGTCGAGGTCGATGAACTCCTCATCCAGCCACGTGGCATCGCTCAGACTCATGGCCACACCATTGCAGAGAGGTCGGACATCCCGACCGCCGAGGCAGGCAGGCGGGCGGCCCAGGTGAGGTCACCGAGAGCGACTCGGCACCTGTGCGACGAGCCCTTCGGCGAACTCGAAGGCGCGGGTCAGGTCGAGGGCATCCGGGTGTGACTTGTTGATCCCGCCGAGAAGGCCCAGCGGCAGCCACGTGTCGTAGCCGCGGCACGCGAACGAGCCCACCACGTCGTACCCCTTCTCACGCAGCATCGCCTCGAGCGAAGGCTGCCACGGCAGGGACTGCGACCGGCCCGCGCCCGCCGTGGTGAACACGAAGGCTCGGACGCCCGTGACCGGTGGTAGCTGCTCGACGAAGTGGCGTAGCCGCGGGTGGTGCGTCCCACCGTAGATGCCCGAGCCGAACCCGACCACGTCGTAGTCGGTCAGCGTGGTGGGGTCGACCTGCTCGGGCTCGCGGACCTCGGCGCCGAGAGCCTGGGCCATAGCGCGTGCCACCGCGGCTGTGTTGCCGTGCGACACCGAGACGCAGACGAGCAGCGCGCGGGTGCGGTGCCCCCGGTCACGGGTCCGTGATCTGGTTCCACGACGTGTCTCCATGACACGAGCCTCCGATGCCATGGCGGCGGGTGCCAGGGGCGAAGGTCATGTGACGCCTACCCCTTGGAGGGTTCGTGGGGCGATCAGGAAAGATAGGACCCATGAGCACGCCTTCGTTCTCGCGCCCCGGCGCCGTCGACCTGTCCGCCCTGAAGCGTCCCGCTGCACCCGCGGCGGGCTCCACCGCCGGGCCGTCCGGTGGTGCCGGTTCCGCGGCCGGCGGAGCCGGTTCGTACACCGTCGAGCTGAGCGAGCAGAACTTCCAGAGCGAGCTGCAGAGCGCGGGCAATGCCCCGGTCGTGCTGGTCTTCTACTCCGGCCAGAGCTCGGCCAGCGTGACCCTTGCCGATGACCTCGACACGCTCGCCGGAGAGTTCGAGGGCCGGTTCCTCCTCGGTCGGCTGAACGTGGACACCAGCCCGAGCATCGCGCAGGCGCTGCAGATCCCCTCCGTGCCGCTTGTCGCCCTCGCCATGGGCGGCCAGCTCGCACCGCTGCTCCAGGACGCCCCGCCGCTGGAGGAGCTGCGGAACCTGATGAACCAGGTTCTGCAGGCCGCCGCCGCGCAGGGCATGACCGGGCGGGTACAGCCGCGCGGCGGCGCAACCGAGGCTGAAGGCGGCGAGCCGGAGGTCGACCCCCGGTACGCCCCGGCGCAGGACGCCCTGGCCGCGGGCGACATCGACGGGGCCGTCACGGAGTACCAGAAGCTCGTCGACGCCAACCCCGCAGACGTCGAGGCCGCCGGGGGGCTGGCGATGGCGAAGGTGCTCCAGCGCACCGCCCATCTCGACGCGAGCGCCGCGCAGGAGGTGCGCACGGCAGGGGCCGAGCGGCCCGACGACGTCGAGGCGCAGACCCTCGTCGCCGACCTCGACCTGCTCGGTGGCCACGTGGAGGACGCGTTCGCCCGGCTGATCGACCTCGTCCGGCGTACCTCAGGCGAGGACCGCGAGAAGGCTCGCGGGCACCTGATCGGCCTCTTCGCCGCCGTGGGCAACGAGGACTCGCGCGTCCTCAAGGCCCGTCAGGCGCTGGCCTCGGCGCTCTTCTGAGTCACCGCCCGCTGCGCCAGACCGCGAAGGACCGGCTGGTCCACCCGTCGCCGGACCGTCCGGGTGCCCGGCCGAGGCGGCGCCCGCCGTACACCACCGACCCGTCCAGCCGCTGGTAGGTCTGCCAGGCACGCGCGCCGACCTGGTCGACACCGCGCTCCTCCCAGTTGCAGACCCCGTCGGGGAAGGCCTCACGCAGCCTGCCCCACTGGGCGTCGGTGAGCTCGACCGGGTAGTAGTCGGTGCGCCGCAGCGGCCTCAGCGTGCACTTCTGCACGTCGGTCTCGATGCCCTCCCCGGCGACGGTCCTCGGCGTGCCGTACCGGGTCTGGACGTCGGGGAGCTCGCACACGACGCCGACGCCGGGGACGTCCACCTGCTCGACGCCGGGGAGCTGGGTGCAACGGTCCTGCAGGTCCGCGGGACGGTTGGCCACGATCTTGCGGGCGAGGGGGAGCCTGCGGCGGTCCCGCTCGACGGACGTCAGCCAGCGGTCCATCGCCACGAGGCCGTCGCGGGTGTAGGAGGTGTCACCGACCAGCGGCACCGCGCCGTACCAGAGCACGTGGTTGCGGTAGTGGCCGTGCTCGCGCTCGAGCCGGGCGCGGACCGCGAAAGAACGGTAGGCGTCGTGGAAGGCGCCCGGGTCAGGTCCCCGAAGGTCGATGATCGCGACCCGGTCGAGGTTGTTGGCGGAGTTCACGCCACCGCTGAGGTAGGAGTTGCGCAGCGCCGGCTGGTTGGCCTCGAAGCGTTCGGGACGCGGGTTGAGGTCGATGTCGCTGCCGCCGACCTTCGCGTTGAGGTCGACGAACTGCGCCGCCGTGATCCGTCCCTGCTGGAGCGCCTGGAGGCCGTACTGCACACCGACGTTGTCGACGGGTAGTCCGCCGAAGCCGTGCCCGACCTGCTTCTCCTGCGGCCCCCAGTCGGCGGGGCGGCGACGCCCGACCACGTTGACCATGTAGTCGTGGAGGGTGCAGCGCACACCGTCGGGGTTGGTCTCCGCGTCGTAGAGCTGCTCGTCGCTGACCCCTGCGCAGCCGCTGTCGGGGTCGGCGAGAGAGGTCCAGTAGAGCGAGTCGAGGATGACCGAGTTCACGTGGTTGGGGTGGCCCTCGACCGCGGCGATGGCCTGCGGCTCCCACGCCACCCCCGGTGCCCACCGGTCCGGCGACTCGAGGTAGGCCCGCAGCAGGTGGTAGTCGACGAGCTGCTGGCCGGTCGTCCAGGCGTCGGGGAAGCTGCACTGCGGGAGGATGCCCTGGTAGATCCCCGGGTAGGCGTTCGCGACCTGCTGCTGGGTGAGCGAGCCGCCGGAGCAGCCCGTGCCGATCGTGAACCGGATCCGGCCGTAGCGCTCGACGATGCGCTCCTTGGCCATGACCATCGACTCGGCCTGCGTGACCAGGTTGCAGTTGTGCCCGGCGTTGTTGAGGGCGGTCGACATCACGACGTACCCCCTGCTCAACGCCTCGACAGGGGCACCGTTGCCGGTCAGGTCGCTGGTGACGCTCGGGGCCTCACCGCTCTGCCGGTCGATGCCGCAGCTCTGCCCGTGGGTGATCAGGACCTTGTGGTTCCACTGCTTCTGCGGCGCCCAGGCCGTCCACCGCCTGCCCGGCCGGTAGAGGGTGGCGATCTTGTACTGGTCGCGGTTCTGGTACCCGGTCTCTACCCGGATGACGAAGGGAACCCGGTGCCCCTGGTCGGTGGTGGTCTCCGCGAGGTCTGCCGGAGGGTTCTTCGGGTCGTACGGGTGGAACTGCCCGGTCACCGACGAGCGGTACATCAGCTCGTAGCGAGGCGGCTGGTTGCACTGCGCGTCCCTCGCGCTCTCCTGGCACACCCAGGGCCGAACCTGCGGGCCGCTGAAGACAGGACCGCCGTTGGGGTGGTTGGTGATCACGACCCGGTCCGTGGTGCGACCGGGAGCACTGGCGACGAGCCGGTTCCGGCCGACCCGGAGGCCGCGGACGAGTCCTTCGTAGCGGCCGTTGCGCCGGAGGCCGAACATCCTCGTGACGTCACGGCCGTTGAGGCGTATCCGCAACGAGCGCGGCCGGGTGCCCCGGGGGAGCCGAACGGCCACCAGCGCCTCTCCGGCCGAGACCAGGTCGGCCCGGTTGGACACGACCTGGATCGTCAGAGGCGGCCGGTCCTCCTGCGCCCGGACCGGTGAGGCGGAGGGGAGAGCGCCCAGGGGAGCCGCGAGGCCGAGAGCCACGAGTGCGATGAGGACAGGGCTGCGCCGCCGAGACCAGGTCATGAGGACTAGAACGAGTTATCGCCAAGCAGGTCACGCGAGGCAGGCGCGCAGGCGGTCAGAAGGCGCGGCCGGACTCGGTGTACGACGGCCCTTCCCCTCGCGCGTTGGCGAGGGCTGACTCGACCCGCCGTGCGGTGAAGTCGGCACACCGCTCTCGCACCTGCTCGATCGTGCAGAACTCCGCCGCGCGGATCTCGCGGGGCTGGACGACCATCTGCTCGAGGATCGCGGGGTCGTGGACGCCGCCGTCGAAGACCAGGCACAGGGCGTCGTCCCAGCCGCTCCAGGAGGGCAGCCAGTCGGTCAGCAGCAGCGACTCCGTGCTGATGTCGAGGGAGAGCTCCTCGGCCACCTCGCGGCTCACGGCCAGCTGAGGCGACTCGTGGACCTCCACGACACCCCCGGGAAGGTCCCAGTCCTCCTTGTAGGTCAGCCGGCACAGCAGCACCCGCTCGTCCGGGTCACGCACCAGCATCTGGGCGATGGCCCGCTTCCGGGGGAGGAAGGAGTTGAGCAGCTCGCGGAACCCGCCCGGCTCGGTGATCGGCGGGTCGGTGGCAAGGCGAGCGAAGAGAACCCGGTCCGCGCGGCCCTTCTCGAGCCTGCCGTGGCCGCGCACGACCCCCTCACGCCGCAGCCCGGACCTGGTCGCCACGCGCATCGCGCGCTCGTTGCCGGCGTCGACGTAGGCCTCGACGCGCGCGAGCCTGAGACCGCGGAAGGACCAGTCGACCAGCAGGTTGACCGCCCGGGTGGCCAGGCCGCGTCCGGTGAAGCCGGGGGAGAGCTCCCAGGTGAGGCGGCCGATCTCGTCCGCGCCGACGCTCACGCAGACCGCCCCGACCTCCTCGCGTTCGTGCACGACGGCGAAGAGGTGCACGCCCTTCTCGGCGGCTCTGTCCCCGTCACGAGGCTCGAGGATGACCGTGCCGTCGGTCAGGTCACTGCTCACCTTCAAACCTTAGCCAGAGGGCTCCGAGGGGCGGCACGCTGAGGGTCGTCGAGGCCGGCTGGCCGTGCCACTCGGACTCCTCGGCCACCACTCCGCCCATGTTGCCGACGCCGGAGCCCGAGTAGACGTCGGCGTCGGTGTTGAGGAGCTCGGCCCATCGGCCGGCCGCGGGCAGCCCGACGCGGTAGTCGTGGTGCGGGACAGCGGAGAAGTTGACGATGCAGGCCAGCTGCGACCCGTCGGAACCGCGGCGCAGGAAACTGAAGACGTTGTTGCTCGCGTCGTTGGCATCGATCCAGGCGAACCCGGACTCGTCCTGGTCCAGCGACCACAGCGCGGGGGTGTCGGCGTAGATGCGGTTCATGTCGCGCACCAGCCCCTGCACGCCGCGGTGCTCGACGTGGTCGAGCAGCCACCAGTCCAGCTCTCGGCTCTCGGCCCACTCGGACTCCTGCGCGAACTCCGAGCCCATGAACAGCAGCTGCTTGCCTGGGTGGGCCCACATGAAGGCCAGGTAGGCGCGCAGGTTCGCCAGCTGGC
Source organism: Nocardioidaceae bacterium (assembly GCA_035688575.1). Taxonomy (GTDB): domain Bacteria; phylum Actinomycetota; class Actinomycetes; order Propionibacteriales; family Nocardioidaceae; genus Nocardioides_C. The sequence continues at coordinate 8,943 of DASSMS010000072.1, read as the reverse complement.
GCCAGCGGTCGCCGGGCATCTTGCGCAGCAGCGACCCCTTGCCGTGCACGACCTCGTCGTGGCTGATCGGCAGGATGTAGTTCTCGGAGTAGGCGTAGACCATCGAGAACGTCATCTGGTGGTGGTGGTACTGCCGGTGCACGGGGTCGTTCTGGATGTAGCCGAGGCTGTCGTGCATCCAGCCCATGTTCCACTTGAAGCCGAACCCGAGCCCGCCCAGGTGCGTCGCGCGGGTCACGCCCGGCCAGGAGGTGGACTCCTCGGCGATGGTCATCGCGCCGGGCACGCGCCGGTAGCAGGTGGCGTTCATCTCCTGCAGGAACTGCACCGCCTCGAGGTTCTCCCGGCCGCCGTAGACGTTCGGCGTCCACTGGCCGTCCTCGCGCGAGTAGTCGAGGTAGAGCATCGAGGCGACCGCGTCGACCCGCAGGCCGTCGATGTGGAACTCCTCGAGCCAGTAGACCGCGTTGGCCACCAGGAAGTTGCGCACCTCCTTGCGGCCGAAGTTGAAGACGTAGGTGCCCCAGTCGGGGTGCTCGCCGCGGGTGGGGTTCGGGTCCTCGTAGAGCGGGGTCCCGTCGAAGCGGGCGAGGGCGAACTCGTCCTTCGGGAAGTGCGCGGGGACCCAGTCCACGATCACGCCGATGCCGGCCTGGTGCAGACGGTCGACGAGGTAGCGGAAGCCGTCGGGGTCGCCGAAGCGCGCGGTCGGTGCGTAGTACGACGTCACCTGGTAGCCCCACGAGCCCCCGAACGGGTGCTCCATGACGGGGAGGAACTCGACATGGGTGAAGCCGAGGTCCTGGAGGTAGGGGACCAGGTCGTCGGCGACCTCGGAGTAGCTGAGCGGGGTCTCCCCGTTGCGCTTGCGCCAGGAGCCGAGGTGCATCTCGTAGACCGACATCGGCTTCTGGTGGACGTCGGTGGCCCGGGCCCGGCGGGTCATCCACTCGTCGTCGCCCCAGGTGTAGCCGGAGTCGTAGACGACCGAGGACGTGAGTGGCGGCACCTCGGTGTGGAAGGCCATCGGGTCGGCCTTCTCCCGCCACTGGTTGTCGGCGCCGAGGATCAGGAACTTGTACTTCGTGCCGGAGCCGACACCGGGGACGAACAGCTCCCAGATGCCGGAGGTGCCCATCTGGCGCATCGGGTGCTCGCGGCCGTCCCAGTCGTTGAAGTCGCCCTTCACCCGCACCCCGCGTGCGTGGGGGGCCCACACCGCGAAGGACGTGCCGGTGACCGGCCCGCTCGGGCTGTCGTAGCGACGCACGTGGGCGCCGAGCACCTGCCACAGCTCCTCGTGACGGCCCTCGTTGATCAGGTGGATGTCCATCTCGCCGAGCGTGGGGAGATACCGGTAGGCGTCGTCGACGCGATGCGGCTGCCCGCCGGCGTAGGCCACGTCGAGGCGGTAGTCGGGGACCTCGGGCACGTCGAGCACACCGCGCCAGATCCCGCCGTGCTCGTGCTCGAGAGGCACCGAGCCGTCGTCGTACACCACGGTGACGGAGTCCGCGAGCGGGCGCAGCACGCGCACGGTGACCGCACCGGCGTGCACGTGCGCCCCGAGGACGGAGTGTGGGTCGCCGTGCTCGCCCTTCACGATCTGCTCGAGCACGTGCTGGTCGAGGGGGAGGGCCGTGGCTGTGCTCATCTACTCGCTCGCCTCCTGCGCGTTGTCGCTGGACTCCGGGGTGCTGGTCAGCCGGGCGATCGCCGAGAGCGGGATCGACAGCCAGCTCGGCCTGTTGCGGGTCTCGTACACCGTCTCGTAGACGGCCTTGTCGACCTCGTAGGCCCGCAGCAACGCCCGCTGCGCAGGGCTCATCGCTGCGTCGTTCGTCTCGGACGTACCCTCGCTCGCCTCCAAGTAACCTGCCAGGAAGGCCGAACGGTTTCGCTCGGCCCACTCCAGCGCGCGGTAGGCGATCTGGGGGCCCCGGTCCTCGACGTCGGCCTCGACGGCGTGCGCCGCGTAGTCGAACGAGCGCAGCATGCCCGCGACGTCGCGCCAGCGGGAGTCGGGGCGCACCCGCTCCGCGAGCGGCTTGGCCGGCTCACCCTCGAAGTCCACGATCTTCCAGCCGCGGACGGTGCGGAGCGTCTGGCCGAGGTGGTAGTCGCCGTGGACGCGCTGGATGGGCACCGGCTCGTCGATCTCGGCGACCGCGGCGAAGGTCGCCTCGAGCGACTCTCGGTGTCGCTCGAGGCCGGCCACGACGCCCACCGCCGCGTCGAGGCGACGGCGCATCGCGGCGGCCAGCACGGCCAGGTCGTCGCGCCCCCAGGTCTCGACCGGGAACTCGTGCGCGAGGGTGTCGTGGACCTCCGCGGTGGCGATTCCGAGCCGGTGGGACTCGGCGGCGAAGTCACCCCCGACCTCGTCCGCATGAAGGTCACCCTCGGCGAAGAGGTCGCGCACGCTCGCGAGCGCGAGGTCCCAGCCGTCGCTGGCGGTGCGCAGGAACTGCTGGAGCATCGCGAGCTGCATCGGCTCGTCGCTGCCGTGGGCCGGGGCCTCGAGCCAGCCGTAGAGGGCGGCGACGTGGTCGCTCTCCGCGCGGGTGAGCGCCTCGTGGATCTCCACGTCGGGGTTGCGGCCCGGGGTGATCTTGCGGAACAGCTTCATCAGGCTGTCCTCGCCGAACCGGACCGAGGAGTTGCTCTGCTCGCCCGAGAAGAGGGAGCCCTGCGCGTCCAGGTCGAGCTCATGGCCCTCGAGCCGGTGGAACCACATCTCCTCGGTGCGCTCCCGGCGGGCGAAGGCGGCCAGCCACTGCGCCGTGGCCGCGCGGTCGTGCATCGCGTCGTAGGCGTGCACCTCGCCCAGCTCCTCGTCGCGCCAGACGCCGACGAGCGCATGGGCGAGCCGCTCCTGGACCTCCGGGTAGTAGGCGAGAGGCACCTGGTAGAACTCGGTGTCGCCGTCCTCGTACCGGACCGTGGCCAGCTCGATGCGCACGCGCGGGGCGCCGGGGGACGGCTCCGGCTCGATCCAGCCGAGGCGGCGTACGCCGGACACGTGCATCGCCCGGCCCTTGCCCCCGAACCACCGCGCCTCGCCGATGTAGGCACCGAGGTCGTGCAGGACGTGCTCGTCGACTGCGGTGCTCACGACTCGATCGCCTCCTCGGCGTGGGTGGGACGCGGCAGCCGGAACCAGTAGAAGCCGTAGGCGCCGAGCGTCAGGAGGTAGGGCAGCTCGCCGATTTTCGGGAAGCGGACGCCGCCGAGGAGCTCGATGGGCTCGATCCCCTCCCAGCGGCGCAGGTCGAGCTCGACCGGCTGCGGGAAGCGGGACAGGTTGTTCACGCAGAGCACGGAGTCGACCGAGCCGTCGGGGCCGACGTACTCCCGGACGTAGCTGAGCACGCTGGGGTTCGAGCCGCCGAGGTCGGTCATCTCTCCGAGCCCGAAGGCCTCGTGCTTCTTGCGGGCGTGGATCATCCGGCGGGTCCAGTGCAGCAGCGAGGAGGCGTTCTCGAGCTCCGCCTCGACGTTCACGCGCTGGTAGCCGAAGACCGGGTCCTGGATCACCGGGAGGTGCAGCTTGCCGGGCGTGGCCACGGAGAACCCTGCGTTGCGGTCGGGGGTCCACTGCATGGGGGTGCGCACACCGTCGCGGTCACCGAGCCAGATGTTGTCGCCCATGCCGATCTCGTCGCCGTAGTACAGCACCGGGGAGCCGGGCAGCGACAGCAGCAGTGCGGTGAACAGCTCCATCTGGTTGACGTCGTTGTCGAGCAGCGGGGCGAGCCGCCGGCGGATGCCGATGTTGGCCTTCATGCGGGGGTCCTTGGCGTACTCACCCCACATGTAGTCGCGGTCCTCGTCGGTGACCATCTCGAGGGTCAGCTCGTCGTGGTTGCGAAGGAAGATGCCCCACTGGCAGTTCGAGGGGATCTCCGGGGTCTGCTCCAGGATCTCCGAGATCGGGAAGCGCGACTCGCGCCGGACCGCCATGAAGATGCGTGGCATGACCGGGAAGTGGAAGCACATGTGGCACTCGTCGCCGCCCTTGGCGAAGTCGCCGAAGTAGTCGACGACGTCGGACGGCCACTGGTTGGCCTCGGCGAGAAGGATCCGGTCGGGGTAGTGCTCGTCGACGTAGGTGCGGACCTTCTTGAGGAACTCGTGGGTCTCCTTGAGGTTCTCGCCGTTGGTGCCCGGCCGCTCGTAGAGGTAGGGCACCGCGTCCAGGCGGAAGCCGTCGATGCCCATGTCGAGCCAGAACTTCAGGGCCTCGAGCATGGCGTCGTGGACCTTGGGGTTGTCGAAGTTCAGGTCCGGCTGGTGGGAGTAGAAGCGGTGCCAGAAGTACTGCTGTCGGACCGGGTCCCAGGTCCAGTTCGACGGCTCGGTGTCGACGAAGATGATCCGGGCTTCCTCGTACAGCTCGTCGCTGTCGGACCAGACGTAGAAGTCGCCGTAGGGGCCGTCCGGGTCGTTGCGGCTGGCCTGGAACCACGGGTGCTGGTCCGAGGTGTGGTTCATGACGAAGTCGATGATCACCCGGATGCCGCGCTCGTGTGCCGCGTCGAGGAACTCGTGGAAGTCGTCGACGGTGCCGCACTCCTCAAGGATGTTGGTGTAGTCGGCCACGTCGTACCCGCCGTCGCGCAGAGGCGAGGTGAAGAACGGCGGCACCCACAGGCAGTCGACGCCCAGCCACTCGAGGTAGTCCAGCTTCTCCGTCAGGCCCTTGAAGTCGCCGACGCCGTCGCCGTTGGAGTCCTTGAACGAACGGACCAGGACCTCGTAGAAGACCGCCTTCTTGAACCAGTCCGGCTCGTGCGCCGGGAGCCCTTGCGCAGTCTCGGGCATCTGGTGGGGCTCGGTCCCCGAGGTCGTCACAGACTGGGTCACAGGGTGGGCCTCCGAACGGTGAAGATGTGGGCAGGCTGGTCGTGCGGGTCCAGCCGGACGTAGTTGTGCTCGCCCCAGGTCCATGAGTCGCCGGTGAGCTCGTCGTGGACCGTGAAGCGGTCGGTCCAATCCATACCCAGCGCAGGCATGTTCAAATGCACGGTCGTCTCACGGGTCGCGTGCGGGTCGACGTTCACGACCATGAGCATCAGGTCGTCCTCGTGCCGTCCGTCCTCGGGCCCCTTCGCCAGCTTGCTGAAGACGAGGACCGACTCGTCGTCGCTGTGGTGGACGGTCAGGTTGCGCAGCAGCTGGAGGGCGGGATGCTGCCGTCGGATCTCGTTGAGCCGCGTGATGTAGGGCGCGAGCGTCCGGCCGCTGCGTTCGGCGCCCTCCCAGTCACGGATCCTGATCTGGTACTTCTCCGAGTCGAGGTACTCCTCGCTGCCCGGCTTAACCGCGACGTGCTCGAAGAGCTCGAAGCCCGCGTAGACACCCCAGGTGGGTGAGGCGGTGGCCGCGATCGTCGCGCGGATCTTGAACGCCGCCGGACCGCCGTACTGCAGGTAGGCGTGGAGGATGTCGGGGGTGTTCACGAACAGGTTCGGCCGCATCACGTGGCTGGTCTCGTGGGAGAGCTCGGTGAGGTACTCCTCGAGCTCCCACTTGGCGTTGCGCCATGTGAAGTAGGTGTAGGACTGGTGGAAGCCGACCGTGGCGAGCGCGCGCATCATGGCGGGCTTGGTGAACGCCTCCGACAGGAAGACCACGTCCGGGTCGGTCTTCTGGACCTCGCCGAGCAGCCAGTCCCAGAACTCCACCGGCTTCGTGTGCGGGTTGTCCACGCGGAAGATGCGGACGCCGTGGCTCATCCAGTGCCGCACGACCCGGAGCACCTCGTTGTAGATGCCCTCCGGGTCGTTGTCGAAGTTGATCGGGTAGATGTCCTGGTACTTCTTCGGCGGGTTCTCGGCGTACGCGATCGACCCGTCCGCCCGAGTGGTGAACCACTCCGGGTGGCTCTTGACCCACGGGTGGTCCGGGGCGGCCTGGAGCGCGAGGTCGAGGGCGACCTCGAGATCGAGCTCCTTGGCGCGGGCGACGAAGTCGTCGAAGTCCTCGAGGGTGCCGAGGTCGGGGTGGACGGCGTCGTGACCGCCCTCGTCGGAGCCGATCGCCCACGGCGAGCCGGGGTCGCCCTCCTCGGTCACGAGGGTGTTGTTCGGGCCCTTGCGGTTGACCCTGCCGATCGGGTGGATGGGCGGCAGGTAGACGACGTCGAAGCCCATCGCGGCGACCGCGTCGAGACGTTTGGCGGCGGTGCGGAAGTTGCCCGAGACCACCTTGCCGGTCGCCTTGTCGACGTAGGCGCCCTCGCTCCGCGGGAAGAACTCGTACCAGGACCCGTAGAGGGCACGGGGACGGTCGACGTAGAGCTCGTAGGGGCCCTCGGTGGTGACCAGGTCGCGCAGGGGATGGCGGGCGAGGATGTCGTCGACGGCGCGGGAGACCGCGGCGGCGTAGCGGACGTCTGCCGGTCGCCTGGTGTCCTTCATCGCGGTGATCGCGTCGTCGAGGGTGCGGCGGTCGGCCTTGCGGGTCGCCGCGGTGGCGGGTAGGTCGTCGCGGACGCGCTCGAGAAGCAGGACCCCCTCGGCGAACATCAGCTCGACGTCGATCTCCGCGGGGATCTTGATCTCCGCGTTGTGTCGCCAGGTGGCGATCGGGTCGGACCAGCCCTCCACGGAGAACGTCCAAGACCCCTCCCGGTCCGCGCTGACCTCTGCGCGCCACAGGTCGGGCGTCTCGGGGTCCTTGGCCATCCGGACCCACGGGCGGCGCTCGCCGTCGGGATCGGTGAGGACCACGTCCGCGCTGAGCGCGTCGTGTCCCTCGCGGAAGACCAGGGCGGTGACCTCGAACGGCTCATCCACCACCGCCTTTGCGGGGTAGCGTCCGAGATCGACGACAGGGGCGACGTCCATGATGGGAATTCGTCCAACCATGCCCCCAATCTGTCCGATTGACAGCACCTCTGCAAGTAAGGGTTGGATCGATCCAGACCTGGGTACGTTCCCCGGTTGGCGGCCGTCGGCGCCCGCTCGGCCGCGTCCGCGCCAGGGCCTCCGTGCGGAGCGCCGCCCCCGGGCCGGTCGAGGTGGGTCCGGAGGAGAGTCTCCCCCGGGATGGCCGATGGCCGATGACCGGCGACCCGAGCACGGACGCCATCTCCACGCCGCGGTTCGTGGTGGCGCTCGTTCACCGCTGGTCCAGAACTCGCCCCCGCAAGTAGTTGGAACGTTCCACTCTGGGTAAGGTCCGGGGGGTGAGAGCCATCCGCCAGTTCACAGTTCGACCTGTCCTTCCCCAGCGCCTGACCGCGCTCGGAGACCTCGCCCAGAACCTGAGATGGTCCTGGCACCCCGAGACCCAGGACATCTTCGCGGCGATCGACGCCGACGCCTGGAGCGCCTGCGCGCACGACCCCGTGCGCATGCTGGGCGCCGTCTCGGTGGACCGCCTCGAGGAGCTCTCGAAGGACGAGGAGTTCCTCGGGCGTCTCGACGCGGCCCGCGCCGACCTCGAGGGTTACCTCACCGGCGATCGCTGGTACCAGTCGCTCGGGGAGAGCGCACCGCGCACCATCGCCTACTTCTCGCCCGAGTTCGGGATCACCGCCGTCCTCCCGCAGTACTCCGGAGGTCTGGGCATCCTCGCCGGGGACCACCTCAAGACCGCCAGCGACCTCGGTGTGCCCATCGTCGGCGTCGGCCTGCTCTACCGCCATGGCTACTTCCAGCAGTCGCTCTCCCGCGAGGCGTGGCAGGAGGACACCTACCCGGTCGTAGACCCCGACGGACTGCCGCTCTCGGTGCTTCGCGAGGAGGACGGCTCTCCCGCGCAGGTCTCGGTTGGCCTGCCCGACGGCGACCGGCTCACCGCCCGCATCTGGGTGGCGCAGGTCGGCCGCGTCCCGCTGCTGCTCCTCGACTCCGACGTCGAGGAGAACACCGAGGTCCTCCGCGACGTGACGGACCGCCTGTACGGCGGCAACACCGAGCACCGGCTCCGCCAGGAGCTGCTCCTCGGCATCGGTGGCGTGCGTGCGCTCCGGGCCTACTCCCGCATCACGGGGGCGCCCGCGCCCGAGGTCTTCCACACCAACGAGGGGCACGCCGGCTTCCTCGGCCTCGAGCGGATCCGTGAGCTCACCGAGGGCTCCGAGCAGCTCGACTTCGACACCGCGCTCGAGGTGAGCCGGGCCGGGACCGTCTTCACCACGCACACCCCCGTCCCGGCCGGCATCGACCGTTTCCCGCGGGACCTCGTCGAGCAGTACTTCGGTGGCCACAACGCCTGTCCTGGAGTGCCTGTCGACCGCATCCTGTCGCTCGGTTGCGAGGACTACGAGGGCGGCGACCCGTCCGTGTTCAACATGGCGGTGATGGGTCTGCGGCTGGCTCAGCGCGCCAACGGCGTGTCCCAGCTGCACGGCAAGGTCAGCCGCGGCATGTTCGGCGGCCTCTGGCCCGACTTCGACGCCGACGAGCGCCCCATCGCCTCCATCACCAACGGTGTGCACGCCCCCACCTGGGTGGCACGCGAGGTCTACGCCCTGGCGGCCGAGGCGGGTGTCGTCGACCCGGGCACAGCACAGCCTGAAGAGGCCTTCGACGCCGTCGACAAGGTCTCGGCACAGCGCATCTGGGAGACCAAGCGCAAGCTCCGCGAGCGCCTCGTCGAGGACGCTCGAGGACGCCTCGCGGCCTCGTACCAGCACCGCGGCGCGGCTCCGGCCGAGCTGAAGTGGATCCGGAAGGCGCTCGACCCCGACGTGCTCACCATCGGGTTCGCGCGCCGCGTCCCGTCGTACAAGCGGCTGACCCTCATGCTGCGCGACCCCGAGCGTCTCAAGCGGATCCTGCTGCACCCGGAGCGGCCGGTGCAGCTGGTGATCGCCGGCAAGGCGCACCCCGCCGACGAGGGCGGCAAGCGGCTCATCCAGGAGATCGTCCGCTTCGCCGACGACCCGGAGGTGCGCCACCGGATCGTCTTCCTGCCGAACTACGACATCGC
>DASSMS010000164.1:0-16911 GCA_035688575.1 Nocardioidaceae bacterium | reverse complement strand
GAGGTAGCCCATCGCGAAGGTCAGGAAGGTCACCGGCACCATCTTCTGGAGAGCGCCGTAGTGGCGCATGTCGACCTCGTCGTCCATGGCGTGCATGACCGAGCCGGCACCGAGGAACAGGTTGGCCTTGAAGAAGCCGTGAGTCAGCAGGTGGAAGATCGCGAAGGCGTAGCCGGCGACCCCGAGGCCCGCGGCGAGCATCATGTAGCCGATCTGGCTCATCGTCGAACCGGCGAGGGCCTTCTTGATGTCGTCCTTGGCACAACCGATGACAGCACCCCACAGCAGCGTGACCGCACCGACGACGACGACCGCGGTCTGCGCGACCGGCGCCGCGTCGTAGATGAAGTTCGAGCGCACGATGAGGTAGACACCGGCGGTCACCATGGTTGCTGCGTGGATCAGCGCGGAGACCGGTGTCGGGCCCTCCATGGCGTCGAGGAGCCAGGACTGGAGCGGGACCTGCGCAGACTTGCCGCAGGCGGCGAGCAGCAACAGCAGGCCAAGCGCGGTCAGCACCGCGTCGGAGGCCTCGGGAGCGACCGCGGAGATCTCGGTGAAGGCGGTGCTGCCGAAGGTGGCGAAGAGCAGCGCGACGCCGAGCGCCATGCCGATGTCGCCGACGCGGTTCACGACGAAGGCCTTCTTCGCGGCGACCGCCGCGGAGGGCTTGTGCTGCCAGAAGCCGATGAGGAGGTACGACGCGAGGCCGACGCCCTCCCAGCCGAGGAACACACCGAGGTAGTTGTCGGCGAGGACCAGCACGAGCATGGCCGCGACGAAGAGGTTGAGGTAGCCGAAGAAGCGGCGGCGCCTCGGGTCGTGCGCCATGTAGCCGACCGAGTAGAGGTGGATCAGGGCACCGACGCCGGTGATGAGCAGCACGAAGAGCGCGGAGAGCGGGTCGAAGAGCAGCGCCATGTCGACGCGGAACGCCCCGGCCTCGAACCACGTGTAGAGGAACTGGTCGACCGACCGGTCCTCGGCGCCGCGGCCCATGAGCGTGAAGAAGGACGCCAGGCCTAACACGAACGACGCGCTGACCGTGGCGACACCGAGCAGGTGGCCCCACGCGTCGGTACGTCGGCCGCCGAGCAGCAGCACGGCCGCACCGAGCGCGGGCAGCGCGATGATCAGCCAGAGCAGGGAGAAGACCCCCTCCGCACCCGCCGGCTCGATCACCGGGGCGTGCGGCTCAGCCGCTAGGAAGGTCACGTCGGCAAACAACAGGGCTCCTAGTACTTCAGCAGGCTGGCGTCGTCGACGGAGGCCGACCGACGGGTCCGGAAGATGGTCACGATGATCGCCAGTCCGACCACGACCTCGGCGGCGGCGACGACCATGACGAAGAAGGCCGTCACCTGGCCGTCGAGGTTGCCGTGGACGCGGGAGAAGGTCACCAGCGCGAGGTTGGTCGCGTTGAGCATCATCTCCACGCACATGAACAGCACCAGCGCGTTGCGACGCGTCAGCACGCCGACCGCCCCGATGGTGAACAGGATCGCGGACAGGACGAGGAACGGTGTCTCGCTCATCGCTGCTCCTCCCCCTCGATGCGGGTCTGGCTCTGCTGCCGGCTGGGGTCGCCCTCGAGCGGGCCCTTGGGCGTGGCGTCCGGCTCACCGGGGATGTTCGAGGAGCCGTCGTCGTGCAGCCTGCGGGTGAGCTCCTCGATGTCGTCGGCGAGACGCGGGCCGGAGCGGACGGTGCCGCGCGCCGCGAGGACCCGGGACACCGACGCCTCGGCAGGCGTGCCGTCGGGCAGCAGAGCAGGGGTGTCGACGGCGTTGTGACGTGCGTAGACGCCTGGGGCGGGCAGCGGGCCGGGGTGCTTGCCCTTGTCGGCGTAGTCCCGCATCCGCTGGGCCGCGAGCTGCTGCTGCGACAGCTTCGGCTTGAGGCGCTCGCTGTGCGCGAGCACCATCGCGCCGAGCGCGGCGGTGATGAGCAGCGCTGCGGTGCCCTCGAAGGCGATCACGTAGCGCGAGAAGAGCACCTCTGCCAGGCCCTGGATGTTGCCGCCTGCGTTGGCCTCGTCGAGCCCGGTGACCGCGCCGAGGCTGACCTGCGCGACCCCGAGGACCAGCACCAGGCCGAAGAGGAGTCCGACGATGATCGCCAGCGCGCGCTGCCCCTTGATCGTCTCGATGACCGAGTCGGAGGCGTCGACACCGACGAGCATCAGCACGAACAGGAAGAGCATCAAGATCGCGCCGGTGTAGACGATGATCTGGACGGCGAACAGGAACGGCGCGTCCTGCACGAGGTACAGGACGGCGAGGCCGACCATCACGACCGCCAGGAGCAGCGCGGCGTGGACGGCCTTGCGCGCGAAGAGCACACCGAGCGCCGCGGCGACCATGATCGGGGCGAGCAACCAGAAGGCGATCACCGCACGTCCTCGCTCTCGGGGTCGGCCGCGGCCGGACGTGCCTTGAAGGCGCCGCGGTAGTAGTCGGTCTCGTCGTCGCCGAGGAGCATGGCGTGCGGCGGCTGCTCCATGCCGGGCAGCAGCGGGGCCAGCAGGTCCTGCTTCTCGTAGATGAGGTCGGCCCGGTTGTCGTCGGCGAGCTCGTACTCGTTGGTCATCGTCAGCGCCCGGGTCGGGCACGCCTCGATGCACAGCCCGCACAGGATGCAGCGCAGGTAGTTGATCTGGTAGACGCGGCCGTAGCGCTCACCCGGCGAGTAGCGCTCCTCCGTCGTGTTCGAGGCGCCCTCGACGTAGATCGCGTCCGCGGGGCAGGCCCATGCGCACAGCTCGCAGCCGATGCACTTCTCCAGACCGTCGGGCCAGCGGTTGAGCTGGTGACGCCCGTGGAACCGAGGCGCGGTGGGCCGCTTCTCGAACGGGTACTGGTAGGTGACGGTCTTCTTGAACATGGTGCGGAACGTGACCCCGAAGCCCGCGATCGGGTCCCAGAGCTGTTCCTTGAGGGTGGGCATTACTCGTTCTCCTCCGAGCTGCTCGAGGTGACCGTGGTGGTCGAGGAGCGGATCCCGTTCGTGGTGCCGTCGACCGGCATGGGCGGCACGGGGTAGCCGCCGGCGAAGGCGTCGAACTCCTCGGCGCCGGTCTTCGCCGCCGCCTCCTTCTCTGCCTCTTCCTCACCGCCGCCGACGAAGAACAGCGCCGCGAAGATCACGGCGAGGACCGCGAGGGCGATCAGCAGGTAGTCGCGGTCGATGCCGCCGTTGACGCTCATCCAGCGGATCGTGGCGACGGCGAAGATCCACGCGAGCGAGATCGGGATCAGCCGCTTCCAGCCGAAGCTCATGAACTGGTCGTAGCGCAGACGCGGCAGGGTGCCTCGCAGCCAGACGAACATGAAGATGAACATCATGACCTTGCCGAGGAACCACAGCACCGGCCAGTAGCCCTCGTTGAACATCCCGTCGTTCACCGCGGACAGCGGCCACGGGGCGCGCCAGCCACCGAGGAACAGGGTGGTCGCGAGCGCGGAGACGGTCGCCATGTTGACGTACTCCGCGAGGAAGAACAGCGCGAACTTCAGCGAGGAGTACTCGGTGTGGAAGCCGCCCACGAGCTCCCCCTCGGCCTCGGGGAGGTCGAACGGCGCGCGGTTGGTCTCACCGACCATGGAGATCACGAAGATGGCGAACGACGGCACGAGGATCAGGCCGAACCAGAGCCGCTCCTGCGCGGCCACGATGCCCGAGGTGGACAGCGAGCCCGCGTAGATGAAGACCGCGACCAGCGACAGCCCCATCGCGACCTCGTAGGAGATCATCTGGGCCGAGCTGCGCAGACCGCCCAGCAGCGGGTACGTCGATCCGGAGGACCACCCGGCGAGCACGATGCCGTAGATGCCGATCGAGGCGATCGCGAGCATGAAGAGCACGGCGACCGGCATGTCGGTGAGCTGGAGCGGTGTCTCGACACCGAACATGTTCACGACCGGGCCGAACGGGATCACCGACCAGGTGAGGAAGGCCGGGATCACCATGATGACCGGAGCCAGCAGGTAGACGACCTTGTCGGCCGCCTTCGGGATGATGTCCTCCTTCAGCGCGAGCTTCACGCCGTCGGCGAGGCTCTGGAGAAGGCCGAAGGGTCCGTGGACGTTCGGGCCAGGGCGGTGCTGCATCCGGCCGACCACGCGACGCTCGAACCAGATGTTGAACAGCGTCAGCAGGACCAGGATCAAGAAGATCAGCACAGCCTTGACGATCACCAGCCACCAGGGGTCCTGACCGAAGGCCGACAGGTCGTCGGCGGCGAGGACCCGGTCGCTCGCAAGCGGGCTCATCAGCGCGATGCTCATGCTCGGCCTTCCTTGGTCGGGCTCGGGACGACACCCTCGAGGCGGACGACGGCGCCGGAGGCGGCCACGCCCAGCTCACGGGAGAGCGAGACGCCGCTCGAGCTCGAGGGCGCCCACACGACGTGGTCGGGCAGGTCGGCGACGGCGACCGGCAGGTCGAGGGACCCGCGGTCGGTCGCGACGGTGACGAGCTGCCCCTCGTGCACACCGAGTGCCGCACGGGTGTTCGGCGAGACGAGCAGGAGTGCGCGGCGACCGGTCGCCTTCAGGTACTCGTCGCCGTCGAGCATCCGCCCGTCGTCGATCAGCTGCTTCCACGTCGAGAGGAGGTAGTGACCGGGCGCCAGGTCCTCGGCCGCAGCGGGGGCTGCGTCGCCGGCGAAGGGGAGACGCTCGCCCTCCCACGGCCCGAAGGACTCCATCTCGGCGCGGGCCTGGTCGGTGGTGCGGATGCCGAAGCGGACGCCCATCTCCTCGGCGATGCCGGCGAGGATCCGGACCTCGGGCAGCGAGCCCGGCTCCTGGAAGACCTGCCGGAACGTCCGGACCCGGCCCTCCCAGTCCACGAACGACCCGGCCTTCTCGGTCACCGGGGCGACCGGCAGGACGACGTCGGCGTGCGGCGAGACCTCGCTCGCCCGGACCTCGAGGGAGACCACGAAGTCCGCGGTCGCGAGCGCCTGCTCGGCCAGGGTCGGGTCGGTGAGGTCGCGCAGCTCCACGCCGGCAACCACGAGGCCCTTGAGCTCTCCGGCGGCCGCCGCCGCGATGATCTGGTCGCCGTCGCGACCGGGCTGGTCGGGCAGCGAGGTCACGCCCCAGGCCGCACCGGCGTCGACGCGGGCGTCGGCCACCGCGACGGGTCGGCCACCCGGGAGCAGGTTCGGGAGGCAGCCGGTCTCGACAGCGCCCCGGTCGCCCGCCCGGCGCGGGACCCAGGCCAGCTTCGCGCCCGTCGTACCGGCGAGGGCCGCGACAGCGGACAGCGCACCGGGGACGGCGGCCATGCGCTCGCCGACGAGGATCACGCCGCCGGCGTCGAGGGCGACCTCGCCGTCGTGGGCGAGGGCCTCGACGACCCGCGGCTCGTCACCCGGGGCGGCCGGGATCAGCGTGCCGTGCATCTTGGCGAGACCGCGCGAGGTGTACGGGGCCACCGAGAACACCTGCGTGCCCTTGAGCGCCGCCTTGCGCAGCCGGAGGAACACGATCGGCGACTCGTCCTCGGGCTCGAGCCCGACGAGCACCACCTTGCGTGCCCTCTCGAGGTCGGCATAGGTCACGTCGAGCGACCTGGTCACCACGTGCGAGGCGAGGAACTCCGCCTCCTCCGCGGAGTGCGGCCGGGCGCGGAAGTCGATGTCGTTGGTGCCGAGGGCGACCCGCGCGAACTTGGAGTACGCGTAGGCGTCCTCGGCGGTGAGCCGGCCGCCGGTGAGCACGCCGACGGGGCCGGCGGACTGCAGGCCCCGGGCAGCGACCGCGAAGGCCTCGGGCCACGAGGCCGGACGCAGCTCGCCGTCCTCTCGGACCAGCGGGTGGGTCAGGCGGTCGGGCTGACGGGAGTACATGAACCCGAACCGGCCCTTGTCGCAGTTCCACTCCTCGTTGACCTCGGGGGCGAACCCGGCGAGCCGGCGAGTGACCTTGCCGCGGCGGTGGTCGGTGCGCAGCTCGCAGCCGGACGCGCAGTGCTCGCACACCGAGGGGGACGAGACCAGGTCGAACGGGCGGGCCCGGAAGCGGTACGACGCCGAGGTCAGTGCGCCCACGGGGCAGATCTGGATCGTGTTGCCCGAGAAGTAGGACTCGAAGGGCTCCTTCTCGTAGATGCCCACCTGCTGCAGGGCACCCCGCTCGATCAGCGCGATGAACGGGTCACCGGCGATCTGCTCGGAGAACCGGGTGCAGCGTGCGCACAGAACGCAGCGCTCCCGGTCGAGCAGCACCTGCGCCGAGATGTTGATCGGCTTGGGGTAGGTGCGCTTCTGCTCGACGAACCGGCTCTCGCCCCGTCCGTTCGACATCGCCTGGTTCTGGAGCGGGCACTCGCCACCCTTGTCGCACATCGGGCAGTCGAGCGGGTGGTTGATCAGCAGGAACTCCATGATCCCCTGCTGCGCCTTGTCGGCGACCGGGGAACTGGCCTGGGTGCGGATCTTCATGCCGTCGGCGACCGCGAGCGTGCAGGAGGCCTGCGGCTTGGGGATCGGGCGGCCGTTGCCGGCGTCCTCCACCTCGACCAGGCACTGGCGGCAGGCGCCGACGGGCTCGAGCAGCGGGTGGTCGCAGAAGCGCGGGATCTGCACGCCGATCTGCTCGGCGGCACGGATCACCAGGCTGTCCTTGGGGACGCTCACCTCGACGTCGTCGATGGTGACCGTGACGAGGTCGACCTTGTCGACGGCCCCGTCAGAAGGGTTGGTGGCCGAGACGGTCATGCCCTATCACCCCGGAGGTGCGACTGGTTGTGAGACGTGTTCATGCGTGGGCTCCGGCGGGTGCGAAGAGGGTGGACGCGGCGTGGTCGAAGGGGCAGCCGCCCTGCTCGAGGTGCGCGATGTACTCGTCGCGGAAGTACTGGATCGACGAGGTGATCGGGCTGGTCGCGCCGTCGCCGAGCGCGCAGAACGCACGGCCGAGGATGTTGTCGCACTGGTCGAGCAGCAGCTCGAGATCCGCCTCGGTGCCCTGCCCCCTCTCGAGACGGGCCAGGGTCTGCACCAGCCACCACGTGCCCTCGCGGCAGGGCGTGCACTTGCCGCACGACTCGTGCTTGTAGAACTCCGTCCAGCGCAGCACGGCCCGGACGACACAGGTCGTCTCGTCGAAGATCTGCAGCGCGCGCGTGCCGAGCATCGAGCCCGCCGCGCCGACCGCCTCGTAGTCGAGGGGGACGTCGAGGTGCTCGGCGGTCAGGATCGGCGTCGAGGAGCCGCCGGGCGTCCAGAACTTCAGCTCGTGCCCCTCGCGCATCCCGCCCGCGAGCTCGATCAGCTGGCGAAGCGTGATGCCGAGCGGCGCTTCGTACTGCCCCGGGCGCTTGACGTGGCCCGAGAGCGAGTAGATGACGAAGCCCTTGCTCTTCTCGGTGCCCAGGGAGGCGAACCAGTCGGGGCCGTGCTTGACGATGGCCGGGACCGAGGCGATCGACTCGACGTTGTTGATGACCGTCGGGGCGGCGTAGAGGCCGGCGACGGCGGGGAACGGCGGACGCAGCCGCGGTTGGCCGCGACGCCCCTCGAGGGAGTCGAGGAGGGCGGTCTCCTCACCGCAGATGTAGGCGCCGGCACCGGCGTGGACGACGACGTCGAGGTCGTAGCCGGAGCCGTGGATGTTCTTGCCGAGGTGGCCGGCCAGGTAGGCCTCCTGGACGGCCCGCTGCAGCCGCCTGATGACGTGGAGCACCTCGCCGCGCACGTAGATGAACGCGTGGTTGGCCCGGATGGCGTAGGAGGAGATGATCACGCCCTCGATCAGGGTGTGCGGCGAGGCCATCATCAGCGGGATGTCCTTGCAGGTGCCCGGCTCCGACTCGTCGGCGTTGACCACGAGGTACTTCGGCTTCGGGTTGTCCTGCGGGATGAAGCCCCACTTCATGCCGGTGGGGAAGCCGGCGCCGCCGCGGCCGCGAAGACCCGAGTCCTTGACGGCGGTGATCACCGCGTCCTGGTCCATGCCCAGGGCGACCCGGAGGGCGTCGTACCCGCCGTGGGCCTGGTAGGAGTCCAGGGTCCAGGACCGGTCCGCGTCCCAGTTGTCGGTGAGGACCGGAGTCAGCATGTCGGTCATTCGGATGTGCCCTTCCCGTCAGCCTCAGGGTTCGAGCCCTTGCCGCCCTCGACGTCGGCCGGGGACCGGTCGAGCTTCGTCTCCGCCTCCGCGCGCCGGGTGTCCGCCGCCTCGGCGGCCGCCTCGGCCGTGCCACGGGCTCGACCGGAGACCGACCTGCGCCCGCTCTCGGGCGCCGTCCAGCCGTTCTCGCGTGCGACCTGGAGGCCGACCAGCGAGGCGGGACCCGCGGCAGGGCCCTCGTCGGCGCGGTCGTCGGGGAAGCCTGCAAGCACGCGCTCGGCCTCCCGCCAGGTGCAGATGCGTGGACCTCGCGTGGAGTGGACCTCCTTGCCCTCACGCAGGTCGTCGACGAGCTGCGTGGCCGACTCGGGGGTCATGTTGTCCATGAACTCCCAGTTGACCATCACCACCGGGGCGTAGTCGCAGGCCGCGTTGCACTCGACGTGCTCGAGGGTGACCTTGCCGTCCTCGGTCGTCTCGTCGTTGCCGACGTCGAGGTGGCCCTTGAGCCGTTCGAAGATCGCGTCGCCGCCCATGACGGCGCACAGCGTGTTGGTGCACACGCCGACGTGGTAGTCGCCGACCGGGCGACGCTTGTACATCGTGTAGAAGGTCGCGACGCCGGCGACCTCGGCCGCGGAGATCCCGAGGATGTCGGCGCACGCCTCGATCCCGCGCGAGGTCACCCGTCCCTCGACGCTCTGCACCAGGTGCAGCATGGGCAGCAGCGCCGAGCGGGCCTGGGGGTAGCGCGCGGTGATCTCGCGCAGCTCGCGCATCGTCTCCTCCGGCAGGCTCCCGCCGGCCGAGGCCGCGCTTCCGGCGCCGTTCGGGCCTGTCGAAACCATGTCGGTCATCTATCCACTCCGCCCATGACGGGATCCAGGGATGCAATCGCCACGATGACGTCGGCGACCATGCCGCCCTCGCTCATCACCGATGTGGCCTGCAGGTTGGTGAAGGAAGGGTCGCGGAAGTGCGCCCGGAACGGTCGTGTGCCTCCGTCCGACACCACGTGGGCGCCGAGCTCGCCACGGGGCGACTCGACCGGCACGTAGGCCTGCCCCGGCGGCACTCGGAAGCCCTCGGTCACCAGCTTGAAGTGGTGGATCAGGGCCTCCATCGACTCGCCCATGATGTGCCGGATGTGGTCGAGGCTGTTGCCCATGCCGTCGGCGCCGATCGCGAGCTGGCTCGGCCAGGCGATCTTCTTGTCCGCGACCATCACGGGAGCGCCCTCGAGACCGGCGAGCCGGTCGGCGCACTGCTCGACGATCTTCAGCGACTGGTGCATCTCCTCGAGGCGGATCCGGAACCGGCCGTAGGAGTCGGCGGTGTCCCAGGTGACCACGTCGAAGTCGTAGTCCTCGTAGCCGGAGTACGGCTGCGACTTGCGCAGGTCCCAGGGGTACCCGGTGGAGCGCAGGACCGGGCCGGTGAGGCCGAGTGCCATGCAGCCCGCGAGGTCGAGGTGGCCCACGCCCTGGAGCCGGGCCTTGAAGATCGGGTTCTCGTTGCAGAGCGCGGCGTACTCGGGGAGCCTTTTCTTCATCAGCGCGATGAAGTCACGGATCTCGTCGAGCGCGCCGGGGGGCATGTCCTGCGCGACGCCTCCGGGACGGATGAAAGCGTGGTTCATCCGCAGGCCTGTGATCAGCTCGAACAGGTCGAGCACGAGCTCGCGCTCGCGGAAGCCGACGGTCATGACGGTCAGCGCGCCGATCTCCATGCCACCGGTCGCGATCGCGACGAGGTGCGAGGAGATCCGGTTGAGCTCCATCAGGAGGACACGCATGACCTGCGCCTTCTCCGGGATGTCGTCCTCGATGTCGAGGAGCCGCTCGACGCCGAGGGAGTACGTGGCCTCGTTGTAGAACGGGGAGAGGTAGTCCATCCGGGTGCAGAACGTGACGCCCTGCGTCCAGGAGCGGAACTCCATGTTCTTCTCGATGCCCGTGTGGAGGTAGCCGATGCCGCAGCGGGCCTCGGTCACGGTCTCGCCGTCGAGCTCGAGGATGAGCCGGAGCACGCCGTGCGTCGACGGGTGCTGCGGGCCCATGTTGACGACGATGCGCTCCTCACCCTCGTCGGCGACGGCGGAGGCGACGGTGTCCCAGTCCTGACCGGTGACCGTGAAGACCTTGCCGGAGGTGGTGTCCGAGGTCTGTGCGTAGGGGTCGCTCTGTGTCTGTGTCATCTCGGGGCCCCCGCGGAGGCGTGAGCGCGGCGAGCGGCTTCGTGGGGTGAGTTCATCAGCTGTAAGACCTCCGCGTGTCCGGCGGTGGGATGGTGGCGCCCTTGTACTCGACGGGGATGCCGCCGAGCGGGTAGTCCTTGCGCTGCGGGTGGCCCGGCCAGTCGTCGGGCATCTCGATGCGGGTCAGCGCCGGGTGCCCGTCGAAGATGATCCCGAAGAAGTCATAGGTCTCCCGCTCGTGCCAGTCGTTGGTCGGGTAGACCGGGACCACCGACGGGACGTGCGGGTCGCTGTCGGGGCAGGTGACCTCGAGCCGGATCCGACGGTTGTGGGTCATCGAGAGCAGGTGGTAGACCGCGTGGAGCTCACGGCCCTCGTCACCGGGGTAGTGCACGCCGGAGACGCCGGAGCAGAACTCGAACCGCAGGGCGGGGTCGTCTCTGAGGGTCTTCGCGACCTGCAGCAGGTCACCGCGACGGATGAAGAAGGTGATCTCGCCGCGGTGCACGACGACCTTCTCGATCGCGCTGGTGATGCCGGCCGTGGTGAGCGCGGACTCGAAGGCCTCGGCGACCTCGTCGAACCAGCCGCCGTAGGGCTTGGGCGTGCCGCTCGGCATGACCACCGGCCGCACGATGCCGCCGTAGCCGGAGGTGTCCCCCGACCCCTGCACTCCGAACATGCCCTGGCGGACGCCGACCACCTCGGGCTCGAGGGCGCCGGGCTCGACCGGGAGGGCGTTCTCGGCCATCAGGTCGGTGGCGTCGTTCTCGGTGCCGGGGGTCACCTCGTCGAACTCGCCTGGTTCCTTGGGGGTCAACGCAGCAGACCCTTCATCTCGGAGGTGGGCAGGGCGTTGAGCAGCTCGGTCTCGGTGTCGGTGATCTCGTTCGCACGGTTCACGCCGAGCTTGCTGTGCTGAACCTGGTCGTGCAGCTTGAGGATCGCGTCGATCAGCATCTCCGGACGCGGCGGGCAGCCCGGGAGGTACATGTCGACGGGCACGACGTGGTCGACACCCTGGACGATCGCGTAGTTGTTGAACATCCCGCCCGAGGAGGCGCAGACACCCATCGCGAGCACCCACTTGGGCTCGGGCATCTGGTCGTAGATCTGACGGAGCACCGGCGCCATCTTCTGGCTCACCCGGCCCGCGACGATCATCAGGTCGGCCTGGCGCGGCGAGGCGCGGAAGACCTCCATGCCGAAGCGGCCGAGGTCGTACTTCGGCGCACCGGTCGTCATCATCTCGATGGCGCAGCAGGCCAGGCCGAAGGTCGCCGGCCAGAACGACGCCTTGCGGAAGTAGCCCGCGACGTTCTCGACCGTGGTCAGGAGTACGCCGCTGGGGAGCTTCTCTTCAAGACCCATGAGTCATGCACCTCCGTGGGTGATGCCGCTTGCGGATGCGCCTTGGGCGCCGGCTGGTGTGCTTGCGGCGTACGTCGGCAGGGTCAGTCCCACTCGAGCCCACCGCGCTTCCACTCGTAGACGAACGCGGTCGTGATCGCGAAGAGGAACAGGAACATCGAGAGCAGACCGAACAGGCCGAGGGCGTCGAAGTGCACCGCCCAGGGCAGCAGGAACATCACCTCGATGTCGAAGATGATGAAGGTCATCGCCGTGATGTAGTACTTCACCGGGAAGCGTCCGCCGCCGGCAGGCTGGGGCGTGGGCTCGATGCCGCACTCGTAGGAGTCGAGCTTGGCGCGGTTGTAGCGCTTGGGGCCCACGACGGCGCTCATGATGACCGAGAACACCGCGAAACCGGCTGCGAGCAACCCGAGCGCGAGAACGGGTGTGTAGAGCTCCACCGCTCGTGCCCTCCTGTCTCTGTCTTGTCTGGAATCTGCTGCTAGGCCGCGGGTGCGACCTTGCTCAAGCCGTTGATGATCCGGTCCGAGACGTCTCCGCCGCGCGGATCGGTGAGGTTCGCCATGAGCTTGAGCATGAACTTCATGAGCGCCTCACGGGGCAGGCCGTACTTCGTGGCTTGCTTCATGAATGTGGGGTTGCCGATCATCTTCGCGAAGACGCGCCCGAGCGTGAAGTAGCCGCCGTAGGCCGCGTCCAGCGCTTCGGCGTACCCCGCGAGCACGCGCTCGCGGCCGACCGCGTCGGGGCGTGCCAGCGCCTGCAGGACCGTGTGGGCCGCGATCTCGCCCGACTCGAGGGCGTAGTCGATGCCCTCGCCGTTGAACGGGTTGACCATGCCGCCGGAGTCGCCGACGAGGAGCACGCCGCGGGTGTAGTGGGGCTTGCGGTTGAAGCCCATCGGCAGCGCCGCGGAGCCGATCCTCCCGACCATGTTCTCGTCGCGGAAGCCCCACTCGTCAGGGGTGTTGGCGAGCCAGCGGCGGAGGATGTCCTTGTAGTCGACGTGCTGGAACGCCTTGGAGGTGTTGAGGATGCCGAGGCCGACGTTGGCGGTGCCGTCGCCGACGCCGAAGATCCAGCCGTAGCCCGGGAGCAGGTTGCTGCGACCGGGAGGGCCGTCCCACAGCTCGAGCCAGGACTCCATCCACGGGTCGTCGTGGCGGGGGGTCTCGTAGTAGGCGCGGACGGCCACGCCCATGGGTCGGTTGTCGCGGCGCGCGAGCCCGAGCGAGACCGCGATCCGCGCCGAGACCCCGTCGGCGGCGATCACCACGGGCGCGGAGTAGGTGACCTCCTCGCCGACCTTGCGCCCGCGGTCGTCGACAGGCTTGGCGCGCACGCCGGTGACCCGTCCGGTCCGCTCGTCGAGCACGGGGCCGCTGACCGAGGTGCGCTCCTGCAGGCGCGCACCCGACTTCTCCGCGTGGCGGGCCAGGATCTCGTCGAGGTCCATCCGGGTGCGGACCATGCCGTACGGCGGGTAGGACGCGAGCTCGGGCCACGGCAGCTCGAGGCGGTGCCCCGCGCCGACGATGCGAAGGCCGAGGTTGCGCTGCCACCCCGGGGCGTCGAGGTCGAAGCCCATGCCGATCAGCTGCTTCACCGCGCGCGGCGTGAGCCCGTCGCCGCAGATCTTGTCGCGCGGGAAGGCGCTCTTCTCGAGCAGCAGGACGTCGGCTCCTGCGCTGGCGAGGTGGTAGGCCGCACTAGACCCGGCCGGGCCGGCGCCTACGACGATGACGTCGGCCTGCCGCTCGTCGGCGGTCGTCCGGCTCATCGTGTGAATTCCCTCGTGCTCGGCGGTTACAGAACCCGTTTTGTGACTTAGTGAAAACCTTCACTAACTCCCACGTCGGGACAGTCTAGAGGCCTGGGTCACATCACGCGAACGCGGCCCTACCCCCCGTGAGACGGCCCGAAACCGTGACCTGGGCCGCCCAATTCGGCAACGTCGATATGCCCTATTTCGTCGGCTGCCGGCGCCCCTGGCCGAGGGGTCAGGGTGCCGTGGCGTGGTGCAGGGCGACGATCCCGCCGGAGAGGTTGCGCCACTTCGCGAGGCTCCAGCCGGCGTCGGTGATCCGCTCCGCGAGACCGGGCTGGTCCGGCCACGCCCGGATCGACTCCGCGAGGTAGACGTAGGCGTCGGGGCTGGAGGAGACGGCGCGGGCGATGGGTGGCAGCGCCTTCATGAGGTACTCCATGTAGACCGTGCGGAACGGCGCCCACGTCGGGTGGCTGAACTCGCAGACGACGAGCCTGCCGCCGGGCCGCGTGACCCGAAGCATCTCTCGGAGACCGGCCACCGGGTCGACGATGTTGCGCAGACCGAACGAGATCGTGACCGCGTCGAAGGTGTCGTCGGCGAAGGGGAGCCGGGTCCCGTCGCCGGCCGTGAACGACAGGTGCGGCTTGGCGCGCTTGCCCACGCGGAGCATCCCGAGCGAGAAGTCACAGGGCACCACCTGCGCACCGCGGTCCGCGAACGGCTGGCTCGACGTGCCCGTGCCCGCCGCGAGGTCCAGGACCCGCTCCGCCGGCTTGGCGTCGACGGCCTCCACCACGGCCTTGCGCCAGGCCCGGTCCTGGCCGAGGGACAGGATGTCGTTGGTGATGTCGTAACGCTTGGCCACGTCGTCGAACATCGCGGCGACGTCGGCGGGCTTCTTGTCCAGGTCGGCTCGGGTCACGGGGCCACCTTAGTCAGCCCGTAGTCTTGCCCTCCGTGACCACCGTTGCATCGAGCTCCCACGAGGCAGCGCCCCTCGTCGTCCGGACCGTGCCGATCGAAGATCCAGGTCCCCTACTCGCCCTGCTCCCACCTGGCGACTCGGTCGCGTGGCTGCGCCGCGGGGAGGGCCTGGTCGGCTGGGGGGTCGCTGCGGTGATCCGTACGTCGGGCACCGACCGCTTCGCACGGGCACGTGACTGGTGGCTACGACATGCCCACGCCGCGGTCGTGCGCGACGAGGTCCGCCGACCGGGCACCGGGCTGGTGTGCTTCGGCTCGTTCGCGTTCGCCGACGAGCCCGGCGAGAGCGTCCTGGTCGTCCCGGAGGTGGTCGTCGGCCGCCGGGGTGAGACCACGTGGGTCACGACGATCAGCCCGGCGGGCATCACCGCAGCGCCGTCGGTCGAGGCGACCCCGCCCCCCGGGCCTCCCGAGGGGGTGGCCTTCGTGGACGGCGGCCTGAGCGGCACGGAGTGGGAGAGCGTGGTCGCGGAAGCGGTCCGCCGGATCACCGCGGGCGGCCTCGAGAAGGTGGTGCTCGCCCGTGACCTGCTGGCCACCGCCGACGACGACATCGACGTGCGCTGGCCCCTGACGCGGCTCGCCGAGCAGTACCCCATGACCTGGACCTTCCACGTCGACGGCCTGTTCGGCGCGACCCCCGAGATGCTGGTGCGCCGCGAGCGCGGTCTGGTCACGTCCCGTGTGCTGGCCGGGACCATCCGGCGTACCGGTGACGACGAGCGCGACCTGGCGCTCGCTGCCACGCTCGCGCGGTCCTCGAAGGACCTGGAGGAGCACGAGTACGCCGTGCGCTCCGTGGCGGACTCCCTCGCACCGCACTGCACCTCGATGAACGTTCCCGAGGCGCCGTTCGTGCTGCACCTGCCGAACGTCATGCACCTGGCCACCGACGTGGCCGGCGTCGTCCACGACTCCGACGACGAGTCCGCCACCTCGCTCGACCTCGCCGCAGCCCTGCACCCCTCGGCGGCGGTCGGCGGCACCCCGACAGAGGTCGCGAAGTCGGTGATCGCCGAGATCGAGGGGATGGACCGCGGCCGCTACGCGGGTCCGGTCGGCTGGATGGACGCCTCCGGGGACGGCGAGTGGGGCATCGCGCTCCGGTCGGCCGAGATCTTCGGGCGGACGGTGCGCCTCTTCGCCGGCTGCGGCGTGGTGGCCAGCTCCGACCCCGAGGCGGAGCTCGCCGAGGCCCAGGCCAAGTTCGTCCCCGTCCGGGACGCCATCTCCGGCATCTGACGCCCCCCGCCCCACCCGCCGGACGTCATACAAGGCGGTCGCTATAGCGGCCACAACGTATGACCTCCCGCGGGACGTCATACGGAACGGTCGCTATAGCGGCCACAACGTATGACGTCCCGGAGGCCGGGTCAGGCGAGCGGGACCTCCGTGCCGGGCTCGACGCGGAGGTACTCCTGCTCGCGCTCGCCGAGCATCCCCGAGAGCTGGCGCTGCGCGAGGGCGAGCCCGCGCTCGTTGAGGAGCCCGTCGTGGATCGCGACCGACAGGGGCGCCCCGACCGCGCGCGCGTAGTCGATCACCTCGCTGACCTTGTTCCACGGCGCGTGCACCGGCAGGAGCAGCAGGTCCAAGGCCTCCGGCCGCTCGGTGAACGCGTCGCCGGGGTGGAAGACCCGCCGCCCCTCGACCTCGAGCAGGTAGCCCGAGTTGTCGAAGTGCTGGAGCTCGGGGTGGATCACCGCGTGCTTCTCCCCCACGACCGTCACCGGGATGCCCAGGTCGAGCACGTCCCCCGGCTTGACGACGGTCACCCGCTCGGCGACGTCGGGCGCCTGCTCGGCGATCTGCTTGGCCACCGCGCCGATGGTGTAGACGGGTGCGTCGGTCGCGCGGAGGTTGCCGGGGTCGAGGTGGTCGGGGTGCTCGTGGGTCACGAGCACGACGCTCGCCCCGTCCACGGCCTCCCGCTCGCTCCACCCACCCGGGTCGACCACCACCGCCGTGCTCCCCGACTCGACCCGCACACAGGCATGTCCGAACTTCGTGATCCTCATCGAGCCAGCCAACAACGAAGCGGCGTTCGCTGGCAACAGGCCGGCTGCGGCTCAAGTCAGCGAGCGGATCGCGGCGTCGAGCTCGCGACGGTCGTCCCGGCGTACGACGGCCTCCACGACCTCGACACCACCTCGCGGGGTGGAGATCGCCTGCTCGAGGTCGGCCCGCGTCGTGACCCGCCGGTGCGGGGTCCCGCTCGCGGCGCAGAGGGCGGCGAGGTCCACCCCATGTGGCGTGCCGAAGAGCTTCTCGAAGGAGGCGGCGTACGACGGCCCGCCCTGCTCGAGCACCGAGAAGATCGACCCTCCGTCGTCGTTGACCACCACCACCATCAGGTCGGGACGCTCCTCACCCGGGCCGACGACCAGGCCGTTGCTGTCGTGGAGGAAGGTGACATCGCCCAGCAGGGCGAGCGCTCGGCTGCTGCGGGGACGTCCGAGTGCCGCGCCGACCGCCGTGGAGACCGAGCCGTCGATGCCGGCGAG
>DASSMS010000077.1:0-3055 GCA_035688575.1 Nocardioidaceae bacterium | reverse complement strand
TCACCCGGCACGCTGGTGGTCTCTTACACCACCGTTTCACCCTTACCGCCCGAGCCCGAAGCCCCGGACGGCGGTCTGCTTTCTGTGGCACTGTCCCGCGGGTCACCCCGGGTGGGTGTTGCCCACCACCTTGCCCTGTGGAGCCCGGACCTTCCTCGGGGAGCGGAGCTCCTCGCGGCCGCCCGGCCGGCTCATCCAGCTCAAGGATAGCCCTCAAACGAGCTCGAACCGCACGTTGCGCGTGTCGGGGTCGGCCTCGGTCAGCCGTACGGACACGTTGTCGCCGAGCGGCAGCGTGGCGTCGGCCCTGACCACCGCCTCGACCGCAGGCTGCCGCACTACCACGACACCCTTGTGCGGATCCTCCTCGTCGACCGCGACCACAACCCCGTCGAACACCTCCCCGACCGAGTTCCGCAGCACCTCCGCCTCGACGAGGTTCACGATGGCGTTCTCGTACTGGCTCGCCCGCTGGCCCGACGCGTGCATCGTTGCCGGGAGCTGCTCCAGCCGTTCGAGGACCCACGGGGGGACCTCCTCGTCAGCGCAGAGCGCCAGGCAGATCTCGAGGGCGTACCTGTCGACCAGCCGGCGGAGAGGCGCGGTGACATGGGCGTACTCGGAGGCGAGCGCCGAGTGTCCGGCCTCGTCGGGAACGATCCCGTCGAAGGCGACGTACCCGGCCCCGCGGAGGAGCCGGGCGCTCGCCACCAGCATCGCGGCGTGCGCGGGTCGGCTCGCGTCGAGCGACCGGATGAAGTCGGGGTACAGCATCTCGGCGGGCCAGGCGATGCCGAGCGCTCTGGCGGTCCGGTGCAGCCGCTGGAGGTCGCGAGGGTCCGGCGGAGGCAGGGTCCGCAGCAGGCCGATGCGGCCGTAGAGCATCTGGTCGGCGGCAGCCATGCCGGTGAGCAGCGAGATCTGCGCGTTCCACTCCTCCACGGGATGCATGCTGCGGAAGGACAAGGACCAGCGGTCGCCGTCGATGTCGATCTCCTGGTCGGGAAGCGGGAGCGACACCCCGCCGCGTTCCGCCTCACGACGGCGGCGCAGCTCCCCGACCTCACGCAGCAGGCCGAACATCCCGTCTGCGGCGCCCGCGTCGACCTCGCGCTGCAAGCCGTCGTAGTCGAGCTTGGCGCGGCTGCGCACCATCGCCCGCTCCACGCGCGCGTCGATGCCCTCCCCTGCCTCGTCGACCCTGACCGTCCACAGCAGCGCTGGTCGTGGTCGGCCGGGCAGCAGGGACGCAGCGTCCTCGGACAGCACCCTCGGATGCAGGGGGATCTTCGAGTCGGCGCCGTACAACGTCTCGCCTCGTCGGTTGGCCTCGACGTCGACCGGGTCACCGGGAGACACGAAGGCCGCGACGTCCGCGATGGCGTAGTGCACCACGTAGCCGCTCCCGTCACGCTCGAGGTGCATCGCCTGGTCGAGGTCGAGCGCCGAAGCAGGGTCGATGGTGACCAGCGGCAAGTCGGTCCGGTCGAGCTCGGGCAGGCGCGGGCTCCGCGCACCCTCCTCCGCGGCCGCCTCCACCTCAGGGGGGAAGTCCGGCGTCACACCCAGCTCCGTCCGGATCGCCGCGACGTGCTTGCGCAGGTCGCTTCCGTTGGCGTCGTGGACACGAACGACATGTCTCGCCAAGGTGCACTCCTCGAGCTCGGTGCGAACCGTCCTCAGCATAGGGTGGGCGACCGTGCTGATCCTGCTGCCACCGTCCGAGGGCAAGACCGCTGCGCGCCGAGGCAAGCCGCTCGAGCTCGACCGACTGAGCTTCCCGTCGCTCTCGGAGGCGAGGGCCGAGGTCCTCGACGCCCTGGTCTCCCTGTGTACGACGGGAGGGGCCGGTGACGTGGCGAAGGCCGCGGAGGTCCTGGGGCTCGGCAAGACGCAGACCGACCAGGTGCTCCGCAACGCCGAGCTCCTCTCTGCGCCGACCGCCCGCGCCGACCGGGTCTACTCGGGTGTCCTCTACGAAGCCCTCGACCTGGCCTCCATGGACACGGCCGCGAGACGACGCGCAACCTCTTGGGTGGCGATCACCTCGGGGCTCTTCGGGCTGTTGCGCCCCGATGACCGGATCCCGGCCTACCGGCTCTCGGGGTCGGTGTCACTGCCCGGGACCGGCCAGGTGGCGACCTACTGGAGCAGCCGGCTCGGCGAGGCGGTGCGGGAGGCAGCCGGAAAGGGGCCGGTGGTGGACCTGCGCTCGTCGACGTACGCCTCGTTCTGGCGCCCCGACGCGGACATGGCGAGACAGGTCGTCACCACGCGCGTCCTGCACGAGGTCGAGGGCAGGCGCAAGGTCGTCTCCCACTTCAACAAGGCCACAAAGGGGCGCCTGGTGCGGGCGGTCCTCCAGGACGGCGGGAAGCCGACCTCCCCCGCCCGTTTCGCGGAGCAGCTGCGTGACCTCGGCTGGAGGGTCGAGCTTGCGGGGCCCGGTCGTTACGGGGCCCACATCGACGTCGTGGTGACAGAGCTCTGAGGTCAACGACCGGTGGGCGCCGGCCGGCACCCCTCGCCAGGCAGGAACATCTGCGAGAAGCCGCCGACGTCCGAGCGTTCGGCAGGGGGGCAGTCCGTCCCCGAGCGGACCAGGATGACGTGCGCGACGACATAGAGCAGCGGGATCGCGACGAGCAGGACCGCGAACACCAGTCGAGGCTCGAGACGCGGCTTCTGCGGGTTCTCCATCCTCGCCTCCCCGGACCCGGCGTTCACTCCATGCTAGCCACGGCCGGTGCGGCCGTCACCGTCCGATGAAGGCCGTCTCCATGGGGCGGGCGTTGAACATCCGCAGGGACGCGGTGCCGTCCTCGAACCACGAGACGACCGTGACCGAGGCCGGGGCGAGCTCCATCTTGTAGACCGCCTCGAGAGGTGCTCCGAGCGCCATGCGGACGAGCAGCTTGATGGGCGTGACATGGGTGACGGCGAGAACCGCCTTGCCCGGGTAGCCGCTGAGGAGGCGGTCCCGGGTCCGGCGCACGCGCTTGTCCATCTCCTGGAAGGAGTCGCCGTGCTTCCCGGGTGCCACGTCCAGTGCGCC
>DASSMS010000129.1:0-15247 GCA_035688575.1 Nocardioidaceae bacterium | reverse complement strand
TTGACGGCGTTGACGCCACCTCCACCGATACCCACGACCTTGATGACGGCCAGGTAGTTCTGCGGTGCTGCCACGGCGGGTGCCTCTCGCTGCTCTGCTGCCTGGTTGTTCAGACAGACGGGGTGTACGTCGGTGGGGAAGCGCGCGAGTCTGACGGTGTGCCTCAACCCTCACCCTGAAGTAGAGGGTTATAGTTATGTCAACCTCGTGCTTGCTGAACAACCTAGGTGAGCCCATCTTCGGCGTACAACCGACACGCGGACGGGCGCGGGACTTTTCGAAAACCCTTGTTCTGCGGGGGTCTCGCATCCGACGACGCGACCAGCGAACCTCCGGAGGACGCCCGAGCAGCCGCCGGTGGGCGCCCGAGCGACACCCCCGTGGCGCTCGCCGGCTCAGCGCTTGAGCGTCGGCTGGCCGGGGACGCTCACGTCGTACACCGACGCCTTCTGCCGCAGCAGCACCTCGAGCACGGCCGCCTTGCTCGACGACTCCGACGAGCTCCCCCAGAAGACGGTGCGCCCGTTGCGCAGCTCGAGCGAGATGTCGTCCACGGTCCGGACCGCGATGTGGTCGACCTTGGCGGCGAGGCTCGCAGGCAGGGCGTCGATCACCGCGGCGGCCTCGGCGAGGGCCTCGCTGCGGGTCGCGGCCGAGATGCGTACGACGGGCAGCGTCTCGGGCACCGCCGGGAACTGGCGGAAGAGCACGCCCTCGTCGTCGAGGCCGCGGACCAGGCCGTCGCGCTCGACGACCGCTACGGCCTCCCGTTCGAGCACGGCGATGCGCACCTTGTCGGGCCAGGACCGGGACACGTCCACAGCCTTCACGGGGGCGAGGCTCTCGACGCGAGCCGCGATGGCGTCGAGGGAGACGGTCGCCAGCGGCTGGCCCAACGGCACCGCGGCGACCTGACGCACCTCCCGCGGCTCGAGGACGTCGAGACCCTCGACCTCGACCCCCTCGACGGCGAGCACGGACGAGAAGAACACCAGCCACCCGGCCCCCGCGAGAACGCCGGCCAGGAGGAGCACCACGACCACGCGGCGTAGCGCGAGCCAGCGCCGCGCCCACTGCCGGCGGGCGAAGCGCTTGCGGGCGATGCGGACCGTCTGCTCGTCCGGGGTGGCCTCCTGCGGGCGGGTGCTAGTCCTGGGCACCACGGGACCTCTCGGCGAGGAGCTCGAGGACCTCGGGACCCACCAGCGTGACGTCTCCGGCGCCGAGGGTGAGAACCACGTCGCCCGGACGTGCCCGCTCGACCAGCCGCTGGGGGGTGGCCTGCCAGGACGGCTCGAACAGGACACGGTCCTGCGGCAGCGGCACGTGGGAGGCGACGAGGTGGCCGTTCACGCCCGGCTCGGGATCCTCGCGGGCGACGTAGACGTCCATCACCACGACCTCGTCGGCAGCGCCGAGCGCCTCGCCCATCTGGGTGCCGAAGATCCGGGTCCGGGAGACCAGGTGCGGCTGGAAGGCGACCACGACCCGTCCCTCCCCCGCGAGCGACCGGGCGGCCTGGAGGTCACCGGCGATCTCGTTGGGATGGTGGGCGTAGCTGTCGTAGACGCGGATGCCGTCGACCTCGCCCTTGAGCTCCATGCGGCGCCGGGTGCCGGTGAACGACTCGAGCCCCCGCCTGAGGTCGGCGAACCCGAAGCCGAGGCGGAGCCCTGCCGCGAGGGCGGCCATGGCGTCCAGGACGTAGTGGCGGCCGGGGATCTGCAGGGTGATCTCGCCCAGGCGCCGGCCGCGGTCGACGACCTCGAACGTGGAGGTCGACCCCTCGAACCTCAGCGCCTCGGCGCGCAGGTCGGCCTCGTCGGACTCCCCCACGCCGACGACGCTCAGGCCACGCTGGCGTGCCTGTGCGGCGAGGTCGGCGGCACCGTCGTCGTCGATGCAGGCGACGAGGAAGCCGACCGGGTCGATGCGGTCGAGGAAGGCGGTGAAGGCATCGTGGTAGGCCTCCTCGGTGCCGTAGTTGTCGAGGTGGTCGGCCTCGACGTTGGTGACGAGGGCCCCGAACGGGGAGTACACCAGGAACGCACCGTCGCTCTCGTCCGCCTCCGCGACGAAGATCTCCCCGCTTCCGTCGTGCGCGTTCGCGCCGGACTCGTTGAGCTCGCCACCGATCGCGAACGACGGGTCGGCGGCACAGTGCTGAAGCGCGACGGTGAGCAGCGAGGTCGTCGTGGTCTTGCCGTGGGTGCCCGCCACCGCGACCACGCGGCGGCCATGCATCACAGACTCGAGGGCCGCAGAGCGCGGCAGCAGCCTGAGCCCCTGACGTTGCGCCTCCACCACCTCTGGGTTGTCCTCGCGCACCGCGGTCGAGACGACGAGGGTGTCGACGTCGTGCACGTTCGCGGCGTCGTGGCCGACATGACAGCGGGCTCCGAGCGCACGCAGCGCCTCGAGGGCCCGGGACTCCTTGGCGTCGCTCCCGCTGACGGTGACACCGCGAGCGAGCATGATCCGGGCGATGCCCGAGAGGCCGGCGCCGCCGATGCCGACGAAGTGGACCCGGCCGAGCCGGTCGACGGGCAGCAGCTGGTCGGGGACGGGGACCTTCATCGCGCCGCCGCCAGCACCATGTGGGCAAGCTTCTCGTCGGCGTCGCGTGGGATCAGGCCCGACGCCGCCGACGACATCGCCTCGAGCCGCGCACGGTCGGTGAGGAGGGAGGGCAAGGTGGCCTCAACCCATTCGGGCGTGAAGGCGCCGTCCTGGACGAGGAGGCCGCCGCCGGCGTCCACGACCGGACGGGCGTTGAGCTCCTGCTCGCCGTTTCCGATGGGCAGCGGGACGAACACCGCCGGCAGGCCGACCGCCGCGGTCTCGGTGACGGTGTTGGCGCCGGCGCGGCACACGACGAGGTCGGCAGCGGCGTAGGCGAGGTCCATGCGGTCCACGTAGGGCACGACGACGTACGCCGGATCGCCCTCGCGACGCTCCACCGTCGCCTCTCCAGCGGGACCGGCCACGTGCAGCACCTGAATGCCGGCGTCGGCGATCGCCCGATGGGCCGCGGTCACTGTCTGGTTGAGACGGCGAGCGCCCTGGGAGCCGCCGGTGACCAGCAGAGTCGGCCTGTCGTGCTCGAGGCCGAAGGTCTCGCGGGCCTTGCCGCGCTCCTCTGCCCGGTCGAGAGTCGAGATCATCCGGCGGATCGGGAGCCCGGTGTAGACCGCGTGGCGCAGCGGGGTGCCGGGGAAGCTCGTCGCCACGTGGGAGGTGAACCGGGCGCCGAGCTTGTTCGCGATCCCGGGCAGGGCGTTGCCCTCGTGGACCACGAGGGGGATGTGGCGGCGCCGGGCTGCGAGGTAGGCCGGGACGGAGACGTAGCCGCCGAACCCGACCACGACCTCCGGCTTGATGCGGTCGACCACCTCGAGGGCCGCCGAGACGGCGCCCTTGAGCCGGGCCGGCACCCGGAGGAGGTCACCGGAGGGCTTGCGAGGAAGCGGCACCGGAGGGATCAGTTCGAGCGGGTAGCCCGCCTCTGGCACCACCCGGACCTCGAGGCCGCGCGGGGTGCCCAGCGCGGTCACCTCCACGGAGGGTTCGATCCGCCTCAGGGCGTCGGCTGTCGCCAGGAGCGGTGACGTGTGTCCCGCCGTACCGCCCCCGGCCAGGAGAATCCGCATGCTGTCTCTCTACTTTCCTCGTCCGTGCTGTCGGCCCCCCGCCGTCACCCCCGCGGATCGACGGCGACGCCGCGCGCGCAGAGCGGCGGCCGCGCCTGGCTCGGACCGTGCGAAGGAAAGCAGCAGGCCCAGGGCGACCAGAGACGGGAGCAGTGCGGAACCACCGTAGGACACGAGTGGTAGCGGGATGCCGATGACCGGCAGCAGGGCGAGCACCATGCCGATGTTGATCATCATCTGACCGGTCAGCCAGACGGTGATCCCGGCGGCCATGTAGCGCACGAACGGGTCTCTGGTGCGCAGCGCGACGCGGATGCCGGCATAGGCGATGGTCAGGAAGAGCGCGAGCACGAGGAGCGTGCCCATCAGGCCGAGCTCCTCGCCGAGCACCGCGAAGATGAAGTCGGTGTGCGCCTCGGGGAGGCTGCCCCACTTCTGCTGGCTGGCGGAGATGCCCTTGCCGAACCAGCCACCGCTCGACATGGCGAAGAGGCCGTGAGCGGCCTGCCACCCGGCGCCCTCGTAGTTCTTGAACGGGTCGACGAAGTTGGTCAGGCGCTCGAGCCGCTCCTCGCTGGTGCTCGCGAGGTAGAGCGCGAGCGCGGCGACGACGAGCAGCGCACCACCGAAGAGCCGAGCCGGAGCACCCACGATCCACAGCATTCCGAGCATGATCGCGAACAGCACCAGCGCGGTGCCGAGGTCACCGCCCTTGATGACCAGCAGGATGATCGTCATCGCCACCGGCACCACCGGGACCATCGTGTGCTTCCAGTCGCCGAGCAGCTTCTCCTTGCGGGCGTAGACGTGCGCGCACCACAGGATCAGGGCCAGCTTCGCGAACTCTGCGGGCTGGACGACCACGGGGCCGAGCGCCAGCCAGTTCGTGTTGCCGCTGACCGTCACGCCCATGCCCGGCACCTGGGTCAGGACGAGAAGGGCCGTGGAGACGCCGAGGCCGAGCCAGGCGAGCTTTCGCAGTGCCCGGTGCGGAAGCCTCGAGGCGATGAACGCCGCGGGCAGCGCGAGCCCCACCCACATCAGCTGCTTGAAGAAGTAGTGGTAGCTGGTGTCGTACTTCTTGTAGGACTCGACGCTCGAGGAGCTCAGCACCATCAACAGGCCGATGGTCAGCAGCAGCGTCGAGGCGCCGAGGAGCAGGTAGTACGACGTCAGCGGCCGGTCCATGGTGTGGCGGACCGAGTGACGGGTGGCGATGACCCACCCCGCCACAGCGCTCTGCCGACGTGGCTGCCCTGCCGCGGTCGTCACATCCAGCCCTTCCACCCGTCGTGCCACATCCCGCGTCGCGGGGCCGGGGAGGACCGTCCTCCCTAGCGTTCGCGGAGTCTCAGCACGGCCTCGGCGAAGGCATCGCCGCGAGCGCCGTAGTTCGCGAACATGTCCATGGATGCGCACCCCGGCGCCAGCAGCACGGTGTCCCCCGGCTGAGCCAGGTCGGCTGCGGCCCCGACCACGCGGTCCATGACAGAAGTGTCCCCGCCCTCGACGACGATGACGGGGACATCGGGCGCGTGTCGCGAAAGCGCGTCGGCGATCACATCACGGTCCTGGCCGAGGAGCACGACACCGCGCAGCCGGCCCCGCACGGCGGTCACGAGCTCTTCGAAACGGGCTCCCTTCGCCAGCCCCCCGGCGACCCACACCACGGGGTCGTAGGCGGCCAGCGAGGACTGTGCGGCGTGCGGGTTCGTCGCCTTGGAGTCGTCGACGTAACGGACCTCGTCCACCACGGCGACCTCGGCGATGCGGTGGCCGTCGGGCGCGAACGCCCGAAGACCGTCGCGTACGGCGGACGGCGGGACCCCGTGGGCCCGGGCCAGCGCAGCAGCCGCGAGGGCGTTGGCGACGAAGTGCGGCGCGTCGGAGGCGAGGTCGGCCACCGTGCACAGCTCGGCGGCGCTCGTGCGGCGCTCCTCGACGAAGGCTCGGTCGGCGAGGATCCCGTCGACCACACCCACCATGCCGACGTCGGGTGTGCCGAGGGTGAACCCGATCGCACGGGCACCCTCCCGGACGTCGGCGTCGCGCACCAGCTGCTGGGTGACGGGGTCCGCGACGTTGTAGACACAGGCTCGCTCGACGTTCTCGTAGATGCGTCCCTTGTCCGCGACGTAGTCGTCGAAGGAGGAGTACCAGTCGAGGTGGTCCTCCGCGACGTTGAGCACCGCGGCGGACTCGGCGGCCATCGAGTGGGTGTAGTGCAGCTGGAAGCTCGAGAGCTCGACGGCGAGGACGTCGTACGGGGTCGGATCCATCACCGCCTCCACGAGGGGAAGCCCGACGTTGCCGGCCGCGACGCTGCGCAGTCCGTGCGCGCGGAGGATGTAGTCGAGCATCTGCACCGTCGTGGTCTTGCCGTTGGTGCCCGTCACGGCGACCCACGGCGCCGCGTGGTTCGGGTCGCGCAGCCGCCACGCGAGCTCGACCTCACCCCAGACCGGGATGCCGCGCTCCTTGGCCTGCGCG
Source organism: Nocardioidaceae bacterium (assembly GCA_035688575.1). Taxonomy (GTDB): domain Bacteria; phylum Actinomycetota; class Actinomycetes; order Propionibacteriales; family Nocardioidaceae; genus Nocardioides_C. The sequence goes on along the minus strand of DASSMS010000129.1, from coordinate 9,107 downwards.
AGGAGCGGTGCCGAGGGCCGCCAGCCGGGCGAGGTCACCACCACATCGACGTCTTCGGGAAGCACCGCGGTCGAGCCGGGGCCGAGCCGGACGTCGGCGCCGAGGATCTCGAGGAGCGTGCCCTTCTCCCCCCGGTCGCCGGCCTCGGACTCGTCGAGCGCGATGACGTGCGCACCCTGGTGGGTCAGGTTGTCGGCGGCCGCGAAGCCGGAGACACCCATCCCCGCGACGACGGCGCGGACGCCCGCCCAGGAGCTGTGGCGGCCCAGGGAGTCGAGGTCCGGGACGCTCATACGCCCGCCACCCACTCGGCGTAGAAGACACCGAGGCCGGTCGCCACGCACAGGCCCGCGATGATCCAGAACCGGATCACGATCGTCACTTCGGCCCAGCCCTTGAGCTCGAAGTGGTGCTGCAGCGGCGCCATGCGGAACAGCCGCTTGCCCTTGGTCGCCTTGAAGTAGCCGACCTGGAGGATCACCGAGAGCGTGATCAGCACGAAGAGGCCGCCCACGATCAGCAGGAGGAGCTCGGTGCGGGTGAGGATGGCCAGGCCGGCCAGGGCACCGCCGAGGGAGAGCGAGCCGGTGTCGCCCATGAAGATCTTGGCCGGGGCGGCGTTCCACCACAGGAAGCCGAAGCAGGCGCCGGTGAGCGCGGCCGCCACCACGGCGAGGTCGAGCGGGTCGCGCACCTCGTAGCAGGCCGGGCCGGGGACGATCGCGCAGCTCTGGTTGTACTGCCAGATGTTCACCAGGGTGTAGGCGCCGAAGACCATCGTCGAGGCGCCGGTGGCCAGTCCGTCGAGGCCGTCGGTGAGGTTCACGCCGTTGCTGGCCCCCGCGATCATCAACATGATGAACACGATCACCAGCAGGGTCGGCATCGTCAGCGAGGGGAACTCGCGGATGAACGAGATCGAGTGGGAGGCGGGCGTCTGGCCGCGGTCGTCGGCGAACCCGTCCCAGAGCGCGAAGTAGCCGAAGACGATCGCGACGAGCACCTGCCCGGTCATCTTCGCCTTGCTCCGCAAGCCGAGCGAGCGCTGCTTGGCGATCTTGATGTAGTCGTCGAGGAAGCCGACGGTGCCCAGCCCCACGAACAGGAACAGCAGCAGCATCGCCGAGGCCGAGGGGACGTCCTGGGTGATCAGCTTCGCGGCGAAGTAGGCGAAGACGACCGAGACGATCATCACGAGGCCGCCCATGGTGGGGGTGCCGCGCTTGGTGTGGTGGGTGGTCGGGCCGTCGTCGCGGATCAGCTGGCCGTAGCCCTTGGCGACCAGCGCCCGGATCGCCAGGCGGGTGCCGAGGAGGGTGAAGAGGAGTGACAGGCCTCCTGCCAGCAGGATCGCCCTCATCCAATGATCTCCTTCTCGTTCTCGTCAGCGAGCAGTGCCTCGGCGACGGTCTCCAGCGCGGCGGCGCGCGACGCCTTGAACAGCACGACGTCGCCCGGCCTCACGTGCTCACGCAGCCAGGCAAGCGCCTGGTCGTTGCCCTCCACGAACACCGACTCCTCGGCCCATGAGCCTTCCAGACATGCTCCGAGGTGCATCGGCCGGGCCGGTTCCCCGACGACCAGGAGCTGGCTGATGTCCAGCCGCACGGCCAGCCGGCCGATCGCGTCGTGCTCGTCACGGCTCGAATCCCCCAGCTCCCGCATCTCACCGAGCACGGCGATGGTGCGCGTGCCGACGCCCCGGCCCCGGCCCACGGCGGCGAGCGCCTTGAGTGCGGCGCGCATCGAGTCCGGGTTGGCGTTGTAGGCGTCGTTGATGACGACCACGCCGTCGGCGCGCTCCTGCACCTCCATCCGCCACCGCGAGGCCGGCCGGGCGGCTGCCAGCGCCGAGGCCACCTCGTCGAGCGACATGCCGAGGGCGAGCGCGACCGCGGCGGCAGCGGCGGCGTTGTGCGCCTGGTGCTCCCCCACCAGCGTCAGCTCCACGTGCGCGGAGTGCTGGTCGGTGACCAGGTCGAAGCGTGGCCGGCCGAGGTCGTCGAGCTCGAGACCGGACAGGCGTACGTCGGAGCCTGCCGACTCGCCGTAGGTCTGGGTGCGGGCGCTCGTGCGCGAGGCCATCGCAGCAACCAGGGGGTCGTCGGCGTTGAGCACCGCGATCCCGTCCTCGGGAAGCGCCTCGACGATCTCGCCCTTGGCCAGCGCGATGTCCTCCTGCGTCCCGAACTCGCCGATATGGGCCTTGCCGACGTTGAGCACCAGGGACACCGAGGGCGGCGCGATCTCGCACAGCGGGGCGAGGTGACCGATCCCACGCGCGCCCATCTCGAGCACGAGGAACTCGGTCTCGGCGCCGGCGCGCAGCACGGTCAGCGGGAGGCCGAGCTCGTTGTTGAACGAACCGGCGGTGGCGACCGTCGTACCGGCAGCCGAGAGGACCTGCGCCAGGAGGTCCTTGGTGCTGGTCTTGCCCTGCGAGCCGGTGAGGGCCACCACCTTGACCTGGGGCAGCCGAGCCAGCACGTGGTGGGCGAGCGTCGCTACCGCGGCGAGCGGGTCGGGCACGACGACGCAGGGTGCTCCCACCGGGCGGCTGCACAGGACCGCCGTCGCTCCTCCCGCCATCGCGGCGTCGACGAAGTCGTGCCCGTCGACGTTGGCTCCTCGAGAGGCCACGAAGAGACCACCGTGCTCCGGTGACCTGCTGTCGACGAAGGCCGGTCCGGTGACCGTCACGCCGGTGTCGTCATGGACCTCGCCACCGACGACGGCAGCGATCTCCGGCAGGGTCATGGGGATCATCGACGGGTCAGCTCCTCGAGAAGGACGTCACGGTCGTCGAAGGGGTGCACGGTGCCATCGACCTCCTGGCCGGTCTCGTGACCCTTGCCGGCCACGATGACGGTGTCGCCTGCGTGGGCGTCGGAGACGGCGAGCCGGATGGCCTCGCGGCGGTCGCCGCACTCGTGCACCTCGGCCCGCTCGGCCTCGGGCACGGACCTGGCGCCCTCGAGCATCGCCGCGCGGATGACCGCCGGGTCCTCGGTGCGGGGGTTGTCGTCGGTCACGACCAGCACGTCGGCGAGCCGGGCCGCGATCTCGCCCATCACGGGGCGCTTGCCCTGGTCGCGGTCACCGCCGGCGCCGAGGACGACGACGAGCCGCCCCTTGGTCAGCGGCCGCAGGGTGCTCAGGGCCGCGGTGACGGCGTCCGGCTTGTGGGCGTAGTCGACCACGGCGAGGAAGTCCTGGCCGGCGTCAACGCGCTCGAGGCGCCCAGGGACCCCGCCCCCGGCGGCGATGCCGTCGGCCACTGCCCTGGGGTCGAAGCCCGCCTCCCCGAACCCCGCGATCGCGGCGAGTGCGTTGGCGACGTTGAAGTCTCCGGCCAGCGGGACCTCCGCCGGGAAGCTGTCTCCCGCGGGCGTGTGCACCGTGAAGGTGGACCCGCCCTGGCTGAGCTCTATGTCACACGCCGTCCAGTCGGCCTCCCTCCCGGCGGCAGAGAAGGTCCGCATCGGGATGGTGGCCTCCGCCAGCAGCCGCCGGCCGTGCTCGTCGTCGACGTTCACGAGACCCAGCCGGGCACGCTCGGAGGTGAAGAGGCTCGCCTTCGCGGAGAAGTAGTCCTCGACGTCGGCATGGAAGTCGAGGTGGTCGCGCCCGAGGTTCGTGAACACCGCGACGTCGAAGACCACACCGTCGACCCGACCCATGACCAGGGCGTGGCTCGAAACCTCCATCGCGCAGCCCTGCACCCCCCGCTCGCGCATGACGGCGAACAGCGCATGCAGGTCGGGCGCCTCGGGCGTGGTCAGCGTGGTCTTGACGTCCTCCCCGTCGATGCGGGTCCCGACCGTGCCGACGACCGCCGCCGGCGTCCCGGAAGCCTGGAGTCCTGCCTCGGCGAGGCGCGTGGTGGTGGTCTTGCCTTGCGTGCCGGTCACGGCGACGAGGCGGAGGTGCTCGGCGGGGTCGCCGTACACGTGCGCCGCGAGACCACCCAGGAGGCGCCGGGGCTCGTCGACCACGATCACGGGCACCTCGAGCCCCCTGCAGAGCTCGACACCGGTCGGGTCGGTCAGGACGGCGACGGCCCCTGCCTCCACCGCCTTCGCCGCGAAGGACGCACCGTGGGCCCGGGAACCGGGCAGCGCCGCGTACAGGTCGCCGGGGGCCACCCGCGCGGAGCTCAGGCTGAGTCCCGTGACGACCGGCGCGGTCTCGTCCTGCGGGTCCCAGTGGCCGACGCGGTCCACCACATGACCGCCGAGCCAGCCGGCCAGCGTGGGGAGCGGGGTCCGCAACGGCCTACGGGGTCGCGTGGCGGTCACAGCCGGGACGTGGGGCAGGTCTGGCACGTCGGCAGGGTACCCGCGCTCACCACTCCACCGGGTTGTCGGGTGCGGGTGCTCCAGTCGGGGGCACGGCGTACTTGCGCAGGAGGTAGCTCATGATCCTGTGGAAGGCCGGACCGCCGATCGAGCCGCCGCCACCACCGTTCTTGGGATCCTGCACCACCACGTACACCAGGAACCTCGGGTCGTCTGCGGGGGCGAACCCGGCGAAGGAGACCGTGAAGGTCCCGTCGTAGCAGCGGCAGTCCTCGCCGACCCGCTGTGCCGTGCCGGTCTTGCCGGCGACGCGGTACCCCTCGATCGCGGCGGCGGGTGCGGTGCCCTCCTCCGGGTCGGTGACGGCCTCCATCATCTCCGCGGTGAGGCGTGCGGCACGCTCGCTGACCACCCGGCGTGAGGTGCGGGTGTCGCTGCCGACCTGCACGCCCTGTGAGGTGGTCGCCTCGCCCTTGACCAGGCTCGGCTCCACGAGCACTCCCCCGTTGGCGATCGCGTTCACGGCGGCCGCCATCTGGAGCGCGTTGACCGAGACGCCCTGGCCGAAGGAGATCGTGTCCTGGTTGATCTGGGACCAGCTCTCCCAGAACGGCAGGAGCCCGCGGGACTCGCCAGGAACGCCGACACCCGTCTTCTCCCCCAGCCCGAACCGGGACAGGTAGTCGTAGAGCTCCTTGCGCGAGAACTCGTCGGCAGCGAGCACGGTGCCGATGTTGGACGACTTGGCGATCACACCGGTCAGCGTGAGCCGCAGCCGGCCGTGGTCCCAGTAGTCGCCGATCACGCGGTCCTGCCGCTGGAGCCGGGGCGGCACGGTGATCCGGGTGTCCGGCGAGACCTTCCTCGCATCGACCAGGGAGGCCGCGGTCAGGACCTTCTGGACCGACCCGGGCTCGTAGACGTCGAAGAGCGAGCGCATGCCGAGGTCCCGCTTCGGAGAGAGCAGTGGCTCGTTGGCGTCGAAGGTCGGGTGGTCGGCGAGCGCGAGCACCTCGCCGGTGCGGCTGTCGAGCACGACCGCCGCTCCCGACTCCCCTCCCGAGCCCTGCACGGCCTGGCGGAGCACGCGCTGGGTGTACCACTGCACGTCGCGGTCGATGGTGAGCGTGAGGTCCGTGCCGTCGACCGGCTCCACGACGCTGTTCTCGCCGAGAGGCAGCCGCTGCCCACCTCCGGTCTCGTAGGTGGCCGAGCCGTCCTTGCCCGAGAGCAGGTCGTCGAAGAGCAGCTCGAAGCCCTGGAGGGGTTCACCCTCGGCGCCCATGAAGCCGAGGAGGTTGGCGGCGACGTCCTCGGCCGGGTAGCTGCGGACCGGGTCGCGGCGGGTGTCGACCCCCTGGTAGCCCCGGTCGTCGATCTCCTCGACCACGGCTCGGGCGTCGTTGGCGGGCACTCTACGCGCGAGGTACTGGAACTGCGTGTCCGGCTTGCGCAGCCGCTCCAGGACCTCGAAGTAGTCGACGTCGAGCCGCTCGGCGATGATCTTCGCGATCGGCTGGGCGTCATCGGCGGTCATGGAGGGGTCCGCGACGAGCATGAGCCCGTCCGCGGACTCTGCGAGCGGCTCGCCGTTGCGGTCGCGGATCGCGCCGCGCGTCGCGGGGAGCGCCACGGTCTGCAGGCCCGCCGCCTCGGCACGGGCCGCATACGCCTTGGCGTCGATGCCCTGGAGCTGGAACAGCCGCGCGGCGAAGATCGACACCACCATGGCGATGAGGATGAAGCCCACACGCAGCCGGAGGAGCGAAGCCCCCCTGCGGTTGCGTCCGCGCTGGGTCAATGCGTCCTCCCCCCGGACTGACGCGTGCCGGCCGCCGCGCTCTCCCCATTTGTACGCGACGAAGATGCCTGGTCCGCGGACGCGCGAGCGGACTGGGGAGCCGTGTCGCGGCCCCGGCCCCGTGCTGCCCTGCGGCCCTCGCCGGGCCGGCGGTTCTGGGACGCGCGGTCTCGTCGGTCGTGGCGAGCCTTCGGCGCGTCGACGATCACCAGCTCGGGTCGCAGCGACTGGGGCTTGGCCGGCGGGAGCGGCGCGATGCGGAAACCTTCGGTCGGCTCGGCCACGGTGGGCCGCCCGAGGACTTCGCCGTCGGAGAGCCGGATGAACGCGGGGTTCGCCGCGGGCACCATCCCGAGCCGCTTGGCTCGCGCCGCGACCTGCTGGGGATCACGCAGGCGGTCGAGCTGCAGCCGCAGCGACTCCTCCTTGCCGGCGAGCACCGCAGCCTGCTCCTCCATCGAGGTGGCCACGAACGAGGCCTGCTGCATGTTGGTGTTGAAGAGCAGGAGTCCCACGACGCCGCCGACGAGCAGGAGCGAGACCAGGCTGATGAACGGGACCCGAGGCGCCTTCTGGGTGCGGCGGGGCACCACGGTGAGGCGGGCCCGCTCGACCGCGGACCAGGCGGGGCGTGGGGCGCGGCTCAGGGCCTGCGACAAGGGAGTGCTCATGCTGCGGCTCCGGTGCTCGGACGGACACGTTCGACGGCGCGCAGTCGCACCGACGCTGCTCGGGGGTTCTCGGCGATCTCTGCCTCGGACGCCTTCTCGGCGCCCCGGGTCAGGAGCCGAAGGGCCGGTTCGTGGCCCTCGGGGACGAAGGGCATGTCCGGCGGGACGTCACTGCGGGTGTACTCGGTGAAGGCCTGCTTGACGATGCGGTCCTCGAGCGAGTGGTAGGACATGGCGACCACGCGTCCGCCGACGCCGATCGACTCGATGGCCGCCGGGATCGCCCTTCGGAGCACCGACAGCTCGTCGTTGACCTCGATGCGCAGGGCCTGGAATGTGCGCTTGGCCGGGTGGCCGCCCGTACGACGGGCGGGGGCCGGGATCGACTCGCGGACCAGCTCGACGAGCCGGGCCGACCGCGTGAACGGCTCCCGCTCCCTTTCGCGGACCACGGCCTCGGCGATCCGTCGCGCGAACCGCTCCTCGCCGTAGATCTTCAGGATCCGCGAGAGCTCCTCGACCGGGTAGGTGTTGAGGACGTCCGCAGCGGTCTGGCCCGCGGTGTCGTTCATGCGCATGTCGAGGGGCGCGTCCTCGGCGTAGGCGAAGCCACGCTCACGCACGTCGAGCTGCATGGAGGAGACGCCGAGATCGAACAGGATCGCGTCCGCGTGCTCGATCCCGAGGTCGGCGAGCACCTCCGGGATCTCGTCGTACACCGCGTGGGCGAGGTCGACGCGGCCGGCGAACGGTTCGAGCCGCTGCCGTGCGCGGTCGAGCGCGTGGGTGTCACGGTCGACGCCGACGAGGCGGGCCTGGGGGCAGGCCTGGAGGACGGCTTCGCTGTGCCCTGCGAGGCCGAGCGTCGCGTCCACGAAGACCGTGTGCTCACGGTCGGGGACGGTGAGCGCAGGGGCAACCAGAGCGACGACCCGGTCCAGCAGGACCGGGACGTGGCGGGGAGTCGTCATGCTCGTCGCCTAACCGACCAGGGAGAGGAAGAGGATCAGGGCCGCTGCCAGGCCGGTCGAGGCCGCCGCCGAGAAGGCGATGACGGCCATCCCGTCCCTGACCTCGTGACGGACCCGTCTGGCCGGCTGGCCGGACAGCTGTCCGGAGAACGTGAGACTCATGCTTCGACCCCCTGCTTCGAACCCAATGGATGCGCCGACCTCGGGTCGGCGGTGCTGCTTGCGGGATTCGCATGGCCTGGTCCCCGTCCGCTCATCCCTGGGAAGTCGCCCTCTGGCACCGGGGAAGGTGTGTCAGAGAGCTAGGTGAGCGGGCGTGGGCCGGGCCCCGCGACTCTTTCGACCGGCGCCTCTCGGCGCGGGTGGTGGACTTGTCACGCAGCTGCTGCGTGCTCTGAGGTGTCAGATCACGCCGGGGAACACCTCCTCCGACAGATCCGCGAAGGCCTGCTCCTGCGCGTCCGAGTAGGCCTGCCACGAGGCGGCGTCCCAGATCTCGATCCGGTTCATCGCGCCGATGACGATGCAGTCCTTCGACAGTGAGGCGTACTCACGCAGCATCGGCGGGATGGTGACCCGCCCCTGCTTGTCCGGCTTCTCGTCGGAGGCGCCGGCGAAGAACATGCGGACATAGTCACGGGCGGCCTTGTTGGTCACTGGTGCCTCCCTCAACCGCTCCGTGAGCTTGCCGAACTCGTCCATGGACCACACGTAGAGGCAGCGCTCCTGACCTCGCGTGACCACTAGACCCTCCGACAGCTCGTCCCTGAACTTCGCCGGGAGGAACAGCCGACCTTTGTCGTCGAGCCGGGGCGTATAGGTGCCGAAGAACATCTCGGCACCTCCCGACTCTCCGCCCCCCGGATCGGCCGGTCTCCCCGGCCGCCCCCAGAGGCTTCACTGTCCTCCACTGCGCTCCACGTTACTCCACTACCCACCACCATCAACCAGAAACGCAGAAAAACGCGCAGGTTTTACCGGCGTGGGTCTCGCCACACCCCGGCACCAGCTCCCCGGGACTGCCTCGAGGGGCTCCGAGAATGCAAAGCCGCAGGTCAGCGCGGTGGTGAGAGTCCCGATCCCGACCGGACACGGCCGACGCACGCCGCCTTTCGAGCACCGCTCACAGGGGTCGTGGGGCGAAGTGGAGCGACCGGTGGGGCGAAGTGGAGCGGTTGGTGGGGGGGCGGTGGAGCGATCCGTGCCGGGGAGGGTGGTCGGGTGTGCCAAACCACCCTCGGGCCGCCCGACTCGTCACGATGTGGTCACGGATGTCCCGCCGCTTCGGTCGAAGTCGGTGACAGGTCTTTGCGCCATGCGGTTGGATGGACGGTGTTCGACCAAGTGCGGGGCCGGGCCGGGCACG
>DASSMS010000133.1:0-9306 GCA_035688575.1 Nocardioidaceae bacterium | reverse complement strand
CCGAAGTCGCGAGCCTGCGTGACCACGTCGAGGGAGCGGTCGTAGCGGAACGCCGGCCGGATCCGCTTGAAGATCCGCGGCACGGTCTCGACGTTGTGCGCGAGCACCTCCGGACGGGACTCGAACACCTCGGCCAGGAGGTCCGGCTTGCCGTTGAAGTCCGGGATGAGGTTCTCGACGCCTGTGTCGGGGTTGAGCTCGTGGATGGCCCGCACCGTCTCGGCGTACAGCCAGGCCCCACCGTCGGGCAGGTCGTCGCGGGCGACGCCGGTGATCGTGGCGTAGCGCAGGCCCATCGTGCGCACGGACTCGGCGACCCGGCGCGGCTCGTCGCGGTCGAGGGGTTCGGGCTTGCCGGTGTCGATCTGGCAGAAGTCGCAGCGCCGGGTGCACTGGTCCCCGCCGATGAGGAAGGTCGCCTCGCGGTCCTCCCAGCACTCGAAGATGTTGGGGCAGCCGGCTTCCTGGCACACGGTGTGCAGGCCCTCGGACTTCACGAGGCTCTGGAGCTCGGTGTACTGCGGCCCCATCTTGGCCCGGGTCTTGATCCACTCGGGCTTCTTCTCGATCGGCGTCTGGGCGTTGCGGACCTCGAGACGGAGGAGCTTGCGGCCGTCGGGGTTGATCGAACCCTTCGGGGCGGCTCCCGGCGTGCTGTCGGCCTGAGTCTGGTCGGCTGTGGGCGCGTGAGTCACGCCGGCCACTCTACGCCGGGGCTCGTTGCCGCCCCAATCGAGCGAGCCGCCCGGTCGTGGGGGGTCAGGGGATGTCGCGGCGGCGGAACAGGAGCAGCGAGGCCACCGCGACGACGGCGAGGGTCACGCCCAGATAGGTGGCTCCCTGTTCAAGAGTCATCTTGACCATCTGCTCGCACCCGCCCGCTCCGGGGCTGCAGGCGATCGTCCCGTCGTAGAACTCGTAGCCGTCCTGGAGCCAGGCCGTCACGTTGTTGCCCACGCTCCACCGGCCTACCCCGGAGATCGGCAGGGCCGCGATGACCGCCGTACCTGCGATCGCGTAGGCGAAGAGCACCGCCACCGTGCCCACGGTGTGGCGAAGCAGCATCGTGAGTGCGTAGGCGCCGAGTGCTCCGAAGCCGGCGAGCAGCACGCCGCGGAAGGCCTCCGCGCGGATGGCCTCCTGGACCGTGGCTCCCGTGCTGATGCCGCGGACCTCCGCGGTGACGAACAGGGCGGCCCAGAAGACGGTCAGGATCACCGCGGACGCGACGGCTGCGCCGACGAAGACGGCAGCGGCCTTCGCGAGCCAGACCTTCGCACGGCGCGGCTCGAACAGCAGCTGGTTGCTCATCGACCCCGACGCCCAGTCGGCGCCGGCGAACGTGGTGCCGATGATCACCATGATCCCGGCGAGCAGGACCACGAGCCCGATGCCCGACCCGTGGCGCACCTCGTCGAGCACGAGCTGACGACGCTCGAGGTACCACTCGGGACGCGGCGTCATCGACTCGGCGCAGTCCGCGGCCGTGGCACCGTCGCCGTTGTACTCCTCCGGGTTGCTCTCGCAGCGCGCCAGCTCCTGCTTGAACCAGCGCGAGGACTTGTCGCGCTCCACCTGAGCCTCGGCGCGGGCGACGTCCGCCGCGCTCACCGGCCGGGTGTCCCAGATCGTGGTGAACGCGAACAGGGCAGCGAGCAGCATGGCGGCGAGGAGCATGAGAGCGATCGCCCGGCGGGAGCGGAACCGGTTCAGCTCGACGAGGAGGAGTCTCATTCCGCACCTGCCGAGATCGTCGCGTCCTTGGTGAGCTGGAGGAAGACCGACTCGAGGTCTGCCCTGACAGGGGTCAGCTCGTGCACGTACAGCTCCTTCGCAGCGAGGATGCGGGTGATCTGGTCCGCGCGCCCCGGACCGTCGACGAGCAGGTGGCCGTTCTCGCGGGTGACCACGTAGCCGTTCGCCTGGAGGTGGTCCGCGGCGGCCGCGGGGTCGGCGACGCCGACGCGCATCGTGGCCGCGCCGTGCGCACCGACGAGGTCGTCCACCTTCCCCGCGGCCAGCAGCCGGCCGTTGCCGATGATCGACACCGAGTCGCAGACCTGCTGCACCTCGGCGAGGATGTGTGAGCTGAGCAGGACCGTCACGCCGCTCTCGCCGAGGTGGCGGATCATGTCGCGGATGTCGCGGATCCCGGCCGGGTCGAGCCCGTTGGTGGGCTCGTCGAGGATCAGCAGGTCGGGGTCCTTCAGCAGGGTCGCGGCGATGGCGAGCCGCTGCTTCATGCCGAGCGAGTAGCCCTTGTAGCGCTCCCTGTCGCGCCCGGTCAGGCCGACCCGGTCGAGGGCGGCGTCGACACCCGCGGACGGCACGCCGATGGACCGTGCGAGCAGGGAGAGGTTCTTGCGGCCGGAGAAGGTCGGCACGAACTTCGGCTGCTCGACGACGGCGCCGATCCGGTTCATCACCTCGGGCAGGTGACGAGGGACCGGCTTCCCGAAGAGCCTCATCTCACCCTTGCTCGCGCGGGCCAGCCCCAGAAGCATCCGGATCGTCGTGGTCTTGCCCGACCCGTTGGGGCCGAGGAAGCCGTGCACCCCACCTGCCGGGACGGCGAGGTCGAGGTCCTGCACAGCGACGATGTGGCGGCCCTTGCGGGTGCGGAACTCCTTGCGCAGCCCTTCGGTCTCGATGACCGTCTCGCTCATGTTGTCCCCGTTTCTGTCGGGGACAGCATGGCGGACCGGCCAGGTCAGCGCAGTGGATTGACCACCGGGACACGCAGCGTGTCGGCTCTCCGGGCCTTCGCCGGGTCCGGTCGAGGCTCGTAGTCCGGGGTCGGGGTGTACGGCGCCCAGGCGAGCAGCTCGCGCAGGTGCCGCTCGGCGATCGGGGCGACCTCCTCGACGGTCACGTCGCGCCCGAGCTCCTCGGAGAGGGAGGTCACGCCGGCGTCGTCGATGCCGCAGGGCACGAACTGGTCGTACCACGCGAGGTCGACGTCGCAGTTGATCGCGAAGCCGTGCATGGTCACCCCGCGTGCGACCCTGATGCCGATCGCGGCGATCTTGCGCTCGGGGCGGCCGCCGCCCGCCTGCAGCCACACGCCGCTGCGACCCGGCACGCGCGCCGTCGTCACACCGAGGTCGGTGCAGGTGTGGATCAGCGCCTCCTCCAGCCGCCTGACGTAGTCGACGACCTTGACGTGGTCGGGGAGCCGGACGATGGGGTAGCCGACGAGCTGCCCCGGGCCGTGGAAGGTGATCTTGCCGCCGCGGTCGACGTCCACGACCGGTGCGCCACCGGCGACAGGCCGTTCGTGCGGCTCGGTGCGCTTGCCGGCGGTGAACACAGGCGGGTGCTCGAGGAGCAGCACCGTGTCGGGGCCGCCTGCGGCCACCTCGCCGTGGACCTCCCGCTGGAGGTCCCACGCGGCGACGTACTCGACCGCAGCGTCACCGAAGCCGACGGTCTTGAATCTGAGGTCCCTCACGCAGCCGAGCCTAACCCGACCCGTCCGGGGGCCGCTCGTCGGCGAACCCAGGGTCGGGACCGGCGACTTTTAGCGGGACCGGTCGAAAATGGCGGTTGGCGCTTGGAGCGATCGTGCAAGATCATGTGGACTGGACGGTGTCGAAATCCTCGGGTCGCTTCACGCCGTGCCGTCGCCCACGCACCCTGGCCGCACACGTCCGAAAGGCACCCCGCTGATGGCGCGTTCCGCTACCCACTCCCGAGGCCATTCGAGGCGTTGGATCCTGCCGACGGTCGCCGTACTGCTCTGGATCTTCGTCGGCGGCCCGCTCGGGTCGTTCGCGGGCCAGCTGGCCAGCGTGCAGGAGAACGACAACGCGGCCTTCCTCCCCGAGACGGCCGAGTCGACGCTGGCGGCCGAGGAGTACGCCAAGTTCATCGGCAGCGAGAGCGTGCCCACGATCGTGGTCTTCGAGCGCGGTGACGGGCTCACCCCGTCCGATCAAACCGCGATCCAGGGGCTCCTGGAGGACATCCGGGGGGTCGAGAACGTCGACGCCGAGGCGGTGTTCGGCCCGATCCCGTCCGAGGACGGTACGGCGGCCCAGGCGGTCGTGCCGCTGGCGACCTCGGACGGGGAGGAGCTGGAGAAGGCGGTCGTCGACATCCGCGAGATCCTCGACACCGAGGCGCCGGACGGGCTGACCGCCCTGGTCGGTGGTCCGGGCGGCATCCTCGGCGACTTCATCGAGGCGTTCGGCGCCATCGACGGACTCCTGCTCCTGGTCGCGCTGAGCGTCGTCCTGGTGATCCTGCTGATCGTGTACCGGTCGCCGGTGCTGCCTCTGGTGGTGCTCTTCTCCTCGGTGCTCGCCCTGGGCGTGGCATCCGCGGCGATCTACTTCCTCGCCAAGAACGACATCCTCGATCTCAACGGCCAGAGCCAGGGCATCCTCTTCATCCTCGCCGTTGGGGCGGCGACCGACTACTCGCTGCTGATCGTGGCGCGGTTCCGGGAGGAGCTTCGCGACCACGTGTCGAAGTACGACGCCATGCGGAGGGCATGGAAGGCCACGCTCGAGCCCGTGCTGGCCTCCGGCGCGACCGTCATCCTCGGCCTGCTCTGCCTCCTGCTCTCCGACCTCTCCAGCCTGCAGGGTCTCGGACCGGTCGGTGCCCTGGGCATCGCCGGCGCGATGCTCGCTGCGCTGACCTTCCTGCCCGCGGCTCTCGTGCTGATCGGACGCGGGGTGTTCTGGCCGGTCGTCCCCCACTTCGGCTCCGAGCACAGGGACACCAAGGGCATCTGGGGCGCGGTCTCGCGACTGGTCGGGCGTCGCGCCCGTGCGGTCTGGGTGACCACGTTCGTGGTGCTCGCGGCGTGCGCAGCCCTCGTGCCGACGCTCAACGAGGACCCGGTGCCTCAGACCGAGCTGTTCTTGACCGAGGTCGACTCGGTCAAGGCGCAGGACATCCTCGACGAGCACTTCCAGGCCGACCAGAGCAGCCCCGCGATCCTCGTCGTGCCCGAGGAGAACATCCAGGAGGCTGTCGAGCTGGCTGCGGGCCACCAGGGTGTTGCGCAGGACGGGGTCTCCGTCCTGCCCGAGGGGGAGCAGCAGGGCCCGCCGGCGGAGGGCGAGGCACCACAGCCCAAGATCGTCGACGGCGAGGCAATCGTGCTCGTGACCCTCGACGAGAACGCCGACTCGGCCGGAGCCACCGAGACCGTCCAACAGCTCCGGACCGACATGGACCAGATCAGCGAGGACATCGTGATCGGCGGCCAGACGGCCACCCTCCTCGACACCCGCGACACGGTGGACCGCGACCGGCTGATCGTGATCCCGGCGATCCTGATCGTGGTCTTCCTCGTCCTCGCGATGTTGCTGCGGTCGCTGCTCTCGCCGTTCCTGCTGATCGTCGCCAACGTGCTCTCCTTCGGCGCGACCCTGGGAGTGAGTGCGATGCTGTTCAACAACGTCTTCGACTTCCCGGCCTCGGACCCTTCGACCCCGCTGATCGGGTTCGTGTTCCTGGTGGCGCTCGGCATCGACTACTCGATCTTCCTGATGACCAGGGTGCGTGAGGAGTCGATGAAGCAGGGCACGCATCCGGGCATCCTGAAGGGTCTGTCGGTCACCGGCGGCGTGATCACGTCGGCGGGAGTGGTGCTCGCGGCGACCTTCGCCGCGCTCGGGGTCCTGCCGATCCTGTTCATCGCGCAGATCGGCTTCATCGTCGCCTTCGGCGTGCTCCTCGACACGATCGTGGTCCGCTCGCTGCTCGTCCCGGCGCTCTCGTACGACATCGGCCCCGCGGTCTGGTGGCCGAGCAGGCTCTGGCACACACCGGACCACGCAGACCGCGTCACCGCCGAGATGCTGCACCTCGGGCAGGCGGACGGGGTCAAGGGCTTCGAGGAGGACGGCGAAGCGTCGGTGGGGGCCGGCCAGAGACCTGTGGACAGCCGGAGCGGGAGGCACCGCGCCTAGGCCACAGTGGGGGCGTGCGTCCGCCCGCCTCGACCTGTGCCCTTCCGAGATCGCTCGTCGCCCTGACGTCGGCGCTTCTCGCCATGCCCCTGCTCTCCGGCTGCCTCGTCGAGGACGGCGGGGAGGGACGCAGCGACGCCGGCGGGCAGGTGATGGTGGCTCCGGCCGCGAGCTTCCCGGCCTCCGACGTACTCCGGAGGTGGGACCGCGCCAGGGGTCGCGCGTTCGCGGAGGGGGATGTGGATGCGCTGCGGAGCCTCTACGCCGCGAGGTCGGCCGCGGGTACGTCGGACGTGCGGCTGCTGAGGGCCTACTTGCGTCGTGGGCTGCGGGTGGAGGGCATGCGGATGCAGCTGCTCTCTCTCGAGGTCCTGCACGAGGAGCCCACTCGCCTGCGCCTGCTGGTGACCGACCGTCTCACGGGTTCGGTGGCGGTGGGCCCTCGGACCCGCGTACGCCTGCCGGCGGACCAGGCGTCGACTCGGGTCGTCGAGCTCCGGCGCCCCGCGGGCGGTGGTGCCTGGCAGGTGGCGGGGGTCAGCTCAGCGCCGAGGCCAGCCGCTCGTTGAGGGTCGACTGCTCGAACTCGAACCCGTCCGCGAGCAGGTGGGCAGGCTCGACCCTGGCCGAGCCGAGCAGCTCGTTCGAGAGCTGGCCGAGGACCTTGCGCATCGGCCACGCGGGTGCCCGCACGAGGGTTGGCCGGTTCAGCATGCGGCCGAGCTCCTTCGTGAACTCCTCGTTCGTCGTCGGCCCGGGGCCGCTGAGGTTGTAGACCCCGCTGCACTTCTCGTTCGTGGCGAGGAAGGTCACGGCTCGGAGCCAGTCGTTGAGCGAGATGGTGGGGAAGTACTGGCGTCCGTCGCCGATCGGTCCACCGAGGCCCGAGCGGAAGAGCAGGTACAACGGCTTGAGCGCGCCGCCCCTCTTGTGCAGGACGACCGCCGTGCGCATCACGCAGACCCTCGCCCCCGCCTCGACCGCGGGCGTCGTCGCCTCCTGCCACTCGAGGCTGATCCGTCCGAGCGTGGTGTCGCCGGGGGTCGACGACTCCTCGGTGAGGATCTCGTCTCCACGGTCGCCGTAGCCGGCGATCCCGTTCTGCGCCAGGAAGGCGGGCCTGCTGGAGGAGGCAGCGATCGCGTCGGCCAGGGTTCGCGTCGTCCTCACCCGGCTGTCGCGCAGCGTCTTCTTGTAGGAGTCGGTCCACGGCCAGTGTGCGATCGGGGCGCCTGCGAGGTTCACGACCACGTCGGCTCCGTCGATCACGGCCTGGTCGATGATCCCTCGGTCGGGGTACCACCGCGACTGGTGGTCGGACACGGGCTCTCCGCGCACGAGGCGAACCACGTCATGGCCGTTCAGGGCAAGATGCTCCCGAAGCGACTGACCCAGGAAGCCGGACGCCCCGGCGATCACGATGCGCATGGGAAGAACTCTGACATGTCCGCCCAACCCCCCGCCCCGGCGACGCGAGGTTCCGGCCACCCCACGGCTCGGCGACGGGTCGCCTGCTACGTCGTCCGGGAGACCGGGGACGGGCGCGAGCTGCTCGTGTTCGACCACGTCGGTGTCCCCGAGGCAGGGACCCAGGTGCCTGCCGGAGGGATCGAGCACGCGGAGAGCGTCGAGGAGGCGGCCGTCCGAGAGGTGGCCGAGGAGTGCGGCGTGAGCGGCGCGCCAGTCGTACGACTTCTCGGCGTCTCGCTACGTCCGCACGTGGAGACCGGGGCGCCACAGCACACCAGCTACGTCCTGATGCGGTACGACGGCCGCGGTGATCGGCGCGAGGAGCCCTGGACCTGGCAGGCCGGCGGCGCCGGTGTGGACGAGGGCATGCTCTTCCGCTGCTGGTTCACAGCCCTTCCGCTGGACGGCGTCGAGCTCGCGGGCCACCAGGAGGAGTTCCTCGGCGAGGTCTGATGCCCTGACGCGACGACGCCCGCCACCTGACCCAGGTGGCGGGCGTCGTTCGTCGTACGGCTGCGGGTCAGACCTCGAACTGCCCCGCCTCCAGGCGCTCCTTCACGTCGGTGAGGAAGCGAGCGGCGTCCGCACCGTCGACCAGGCGGTGGTCGTAGGTGAGGGCGAGGTACATCATGTGGCGCACCGCGATCGTCTCACCGAGGTTCGGGTCATCGATCACCACGGGCCGCTTGACGATCGCGCCCGTGCCGAGGATCGCGACCTGCGGCTGGTTGATGATCGGGGTGTCGAACAGCGCGCCACGGCTACCGGTGTTGGTCAGCGTGAACGTGCCGCCGGCGAGCTCGTCGGGCCCGATCTTGTTGTTGCGGGTCCGATCGGCGATGTCGGCGATCTTGCGGGCGAGCCCGGCCACCGACAGGTCGCCGGCGTCCTTGATCACCGGGGTCAGCAGACCCTTCTCGGTGTCGACCGCGACCGAGAGGTTCTCGTGGTCGTAGTAGGTGACCTCGCCCTTCTCGGTGTCGATCGCCGCGTTCAGTGACGGGTGAGCCTTCAGAGCGTCGATCGCGGCCTTGGCCAGGAACGGCATGAACGAGAGCTTCACGCCCTCACGCTCGGCGAACTCGGCCTTGACCGAGTCGCGCAGGCGGGCGATCGAGGTGACGTCGACCTCGACGACCGTGGTCAGCTGCGCCGAGGTCTGCAGCGACTCCACCATGCGCTTGGCGATCACCTTGCGCAGCCGGCTCAGCGGCTCGGTCTTGCCGCGAAGCGGACTCGGGGCCGCCGTAGGCGCCGCCTGGGGTGCGGACGCGGCGGGAGCCGCAGCCGGCTCGGGCTGCTTCTCCGCTGGTGCCTTCTGGGCCTTCGCTGCCTCGAGGACGTCCTGCTTGCGGATCCGGCCGCCGACGCCGGTGCCCTTGACCTGCGACAGGTCGACGCCCTGGTCGGCGGCCATCTTGCGCACCAGCGGGGTGACGTAGGCGCCCTCCACCGCCTCCTTCGACGGTGCCGGCTCGGCCTCGTGCTTGGGAGCCTCTGCCTTCGGAGCCTCGGCCTCCTCGGCCGGTGCCTTCTCCGGCTCGGCCATCTTGCCCTGCGCCTCTGCCGCGGCCTCGTCGCGGGCCACGGCCTGGGCGGACTCGCCGGTCTCCTCGGCCTTCTGCTCGACCTTTGCGGTGGTCTCCTCCGCGGCGGTCGGCTCCGAGGGCGGCTCCGGGGTCTTCGGGGCCTCCTCCTCGGGTGCGGGCTGGCCGGAGCCGATGACGGCGAGCTCGGCGCCGACCTCGACGGTCTCGTCCTCCTCGACCTTGATCTCGAGCAGCTTGCCCGCGACGGGGGAGGGGATCTCGGTGTCGACCTTGTCGGTGGAGACCTCGAGCAGCGGCTCGTCGACGGCCACGTCGTCACCGACCTGCTTCAGCCAGCGCGTGACGGTGCCCTCGGTGAC
>DASSMS010000021.1:0-3004 GCA_035688575.1 Nocardioidaceae bacterium | reverse complement strand
CGACCTCACCGGTGACCGGGGCGCCGTCGGTGATGGCCTCGCGGGCGATCGCGATGAGCGAGTGGTCCAAGGCCTTCTCGAGGCCGTGGTCCTGCCCCGTGGTGTTGCGCCGGGGCGCGCCGTCCGGGCTCTGCACGTCGGCGAAGATCGGCGACAGGTCGAGACCGGAGGCCTTCCAGTGGTTGACCGCCCTGCTGGTGTCGAGCGCGGATGCCTGGCCGATGGCCTCCTCGATCGAGCGGAAGCCGAGAGCGGCCAGGTGCTCGCGCACCTCCTCGGCGACGTACTCGAAGAAGGTCTGCACGAACTCGGGCTTGCCGGAGAACCGGGCGCGGAGCTCGGGGTTCTGCGTCGCGATGCCCACGGGGCAGGTGTCCAGGTGGCAGACCCGCATCATGATGCAGCCACTGACGACGAGCGGGGCGGTGGCGAAGCCGAACTCCTCCGCGCCGAGGAGTGCCGCGACGACCACGTCGCGGCCGGTCTTGATCTGCCCGTCGACCTGCACGACGATCCGGTCGCGCAGGTTGTTGAGCACCAGCGTCTGCTGCGTCTCGGCCAGGCCGATCTCCCACGGGCCGCCCGCGTGCTTCAGCGACGTGAGCGGCGAGGCGCCGGTGCCGCCGTCGTGCCCCGAGATGAGGACGACATCGGCGTGCGCCTTCGAGACGCCCGCGGCGACAGTGCCGACGCCGATCTCGGAGACCAGCTTGACGTGGATCCGCGCGTCCGGGTTGGCGTTCTTGAGGTCGTGGATCAGCTGGGCGAGGTCCTCGATCGAGTAGATGTCGTGGTGCGGGGGCGGGCTGATGAGCCCGACACCAGGCGTCGAGTGGCGCGTCTTGGCCACCCACGGGTAGACCTTGTGGCCGGGCAGCTGGCCGCCCTCGCCCGGCTTCGCGCCCTGGGCCATCTTGATCTGGATGTCGCCCGACTTCGTCAGGTACAGCGAGGTGACGCCGAAGCGGCCTGAGGCGACCTGCTTGATGGTGGAGCGCCGCTCGTCGTCCATGAGGCGCTCGACGTCCTCACCGCCCTCGCCGGTGTTCGAGCGCCCACCGAGGCGGTTCATCGCGATCGCGAGGGTCTCGTGCGCCTCCTGGCTGATCGATCCGTAGCTCATCGCGCCGGTGTTGAAGCGCTTGACGATCTCGGTGGCCGGCTCGACCTCCTCGAGCGGCACGGGAGGGCGCGGGTTCGCTCCACCGAGCTCGAACAGCCCGCGCAGCGTCATCAGCCGCTCGGACTGCTCGTCGACGCGCTGGGTGTACTGCTTGAAGATGTCGTAGCGGCGCGCCCGGGTGGAGTGCTGCAGCCGGAAGACCGTGTCGGGGTCGAACAGGTGCGGCTCGCCCTCGCGGCGCCACTGGTACTCGCCGCCCACCTCGAGCTTGCGGTGCGGCAGGCGCACGCCGTCCGGCGGGTATGCCGCGGCGTGCCGGGCGGCGGTCTCGGCGGCGAGGACGTCAAGGCCGACGCCGCCGAGCTGGGAGACGGTGCCGGTGAAGTAGGTGTCGACGAGATCCTGCGAGAGGCCGAGCGCCTCGAACACCTGCGCACCGCGGTAGGAGGCCACCGTGGAGATGCCCATCTTCGACATCACCTTCAGCACGCCCTTGCCGAGCGCCTTGATGAGGTTCTTGACGGCCTGCTCGGCGGTCACGCCCGCGATCGCGCCGGAGCGCACGAGGTCCTCGACGGACTCCATGGCGAGGTAGGGGTTGACGGCGGCCGCGCCATAGCCGATCAGCAGGGCGACGTGGTGGACCTCGCGCACGTCGCCGGCCTCGACGAGGAGCCCGACCTGGGTACGGGTCTTCTCGCGGATCAGGTGGTGGTGGACCGCGGAGGTCAGCAGCAGCGACGGGATCGGCGCGAGGTCGCGCCCGGAGTCGCGGTCGGACAGCACCACGAAGCGGGCACCCTTGGCGATGGCCCCGGAGACCTCGGCGAAGATCTCCTCGAGGCGGGCCTTCATCGCAGGCGCGCCGCCGGAGACGTCGTAGAGGCCGCGGACCACGTGGGTGGCGTAGCCGGGCAGGTCGCCATCGGCGTTGATGTGCACGACCTTGGCGAGGTCGTCGTTGTCGATGACCGGGAACGGCAGCACGACCTGGCGCGCGTGGGCGGGGGTCGCCGCGAGCGCGTTGCCCTCCGGGCCGATGACCGTGCCGAGCGAGGTGACGAGCTCCTCGCGGATCGCGTCGAGCGGCGGGTTGGTGACCTGCGCGAAGAGCTGGGTGAAGTAGTCGAAGACCAGCCGCGGGCGCTCCGACAGGACAGCGATGGGGGTGTCGGTCCCCATGGAGCCGAGCGCCTCTCCCCCGGTGCGGGCCATCGGTGTCAGCAGGATCTTCAGCTCCTCCTGCGTGTAGCCGAAGGTCTGCTGGCGGCGCGCCACAGAGGCGGCGGTGTGCACGATGTGCTCGCGCTCGGGCAGGTCGTCGAGGTGGATGAGGCCGGCGTGCAGCCACTCCTCGTAGGGGTTCTGGGCGGCGAGGCTCGCCTTGACCTCGTCGTCGGGGACGATCCGGCCGTGCTCGGTGTCGACGAGGAACATCCGGCCCGGCTGGAGGCGGCCCTTGCGCACCACGCGCGAGGAGTCGAGCTCGAGCACCCCGGCCTCGGAGGCCAGCACGACGAGGCCGTCGTCGGTGACCGAGTAGCGGCCCGGCCGCAGGCCGTTGCGGTCGAGCACCGCACCGATGAGCGAGCCGTCCGTGAAGGTCACACAGGCCGGGCCGTCCCAGGGCTCCATGAAGGTCGAGTGGAACTCGTAGAACGCCCGGCGGGCCGGGTCCATCTCCTCGTGGTTCTCCCACGCCTCGGGGATCATCATCAGCACCGAGTGCGGGAGGGAGCGGCCGCCGAGGTGCAGCAGCTCGAGCACCTCGTCGAAGGAGGCGGAGTCCGAGGCCTCCGGCGTGCAGATCGGGTACAGCCGGCCGAGGTCGCCCGGGATGAGGTCGGAGGCCAGCTGGCTCTCGCGGGCGCGCATCCAGTT
>DASSMS010000012.1:0-22976 GCA_035688575.1 Nocardioidaceae bacterium | reverse complement strand
CTGCTGCAACACGTCCGCGGGCTGGCCGAGGCGTTCACACTGGCTGGACGCAAGGAGCAACCCTCCGGCGGCTCGGAGCCTCCGCCGCAGGGGGACGCTTCCTTGCTGCCTGAGGACTGGCGCGGGGAGATCGCCGACTGGCTCGGTCGGCTGGTCGATGCGTGGTCCGACCCGGCGGCCTGGGAGGGCACGACCTGGATCGCGGGTTTCGAGGCGCCTGCGTCCGCGGTCGGCATCACGGCGGCGAACGAGCTGGTCGTGCACGGCTGGGACGTGGCCCGCGCAAGCGGTCAACAGTTCTTCGTCGAGGACACCGTGCTCGCGCCGTCCAGAGAGTTCGTCGCGATGATGTCCGGGCCGGGTTCGGACGAGGCACGTGGTGATGCGTTCGGTCCGGCACTGCCGGTACCGGTCGGAGCGTCCGCGCTGGACGAGGTCATTGCGGGCAACGGCCGCGACCCCGACTGGTCAGCCGGGGGAGAAGCCTGATCGGGAGGGGCCGCCGGCGGCGTGCCACACTGGCGCCGTGAGCAGACCGCAGACGGTCGACGGGTACATCGAGGGTTTCACTGGGCCCGGTCGCGAGGTGCTCGAGCAGCTGCGCGCACTGTCCGACGAGGCGGTCCCAGCGGCGAGCGAGGCGATCAAGTGGGGTTATCCGGCGTGGGTGCATCCATCCGGGACGATCCTGTTCATGATCAGCGGTCACACCAAGCACGCGAGCATCACGTTCACGCCCAGCACCCGCGAGGCTTTCGACGCCGATCTCACCGACTTCTCCACCGGCAAGGGCACGGTCAAGCTCCCCTATGGCCAGCCTGTGCCGGGCGATCTGCTGCGCCGCATGATCGAGTTCCGCGTTCGCGAGCACGAGGACAACGGCGTGCTTTGGATGTGAAAGTGGGCCGGAACACCCCAGGTATCTGCACCTGAGTCATCGGCCGGCGAGGTACGCCCAGACCCCGGTCGACCAGACGTTCTCCGGCGTCCACTCGTCGGGCCCGTCGGGCAGGTCCCAGTCGGCGCCACCGAGGACAACCAGGACGTTCCCTGCCCAGACGGCGGGGCCCGGGGTGGCGGGCGAGTCCTCCGGTCGCGGTAACCGGGTCCAGGCGCCTTCGGCGTCGTCGTAGAGCCAGCCCTCGGCCGCCACGAGCGGACCGCCCGGCGCTTCGACGGGCCAGCCCCCGGTCTGCTCGCCTGGGGCGTCGGGTAGCCGCGACCAAGCGCCGGTCGCGGGGTCCAGGCGCCCGCCGTAGGGGATGACCCGGCCGAAGTTGTTCGTCTCGCCGCCATCGGCGCCGCCGAGCGTGGGGTCGACCAGGCGGCGCCCGGTCCAGGACCAGCGCCAGCCCCCGAGCTGGTCACTCGCGGGGAGCGGTTGCCACGTCTCCCCGCCGGGAGGAAGCACAGCGGCATGGACGGGTGCGGGGTTGGCGGGGCTGCCGTCGGCCTGGATCGGCTTCGCGGTCAGCACCAGACCCTCGGGAGTCGCGGTGATCATCCGGTCGAAGGACGGCTTCAGCGGATCCTCGGGAAGCGTCGACCACTCGCCCGTGGAGGTGTCGAGCACGCGGTCGGGCTGTTCGCCGTACTCGTCGCTGCCCGACGCGACGACCAGCCGGGTGCCGTCCGAGACCAGAGCACCCCAACGTAATGCTCGAGGAGGGATCGCCTCGTCCCAGGAATCGCCGGCGCTGTCCCAGACCAGCAGGGTCTCGTTGGCGAGAACGTACAGGTGCTCACCGATCACGGCGGTCGGCGCCATCGCCGGCACGGGCCCGGGAGCGTCCGCGATCCGGCGCCAGGTTCCGGTGGCGAGGTCGTACGCCGCGCCGTCGCGCTCGACTGCATCCTCGGGGCGAGCACAGTCGGCGTTCGGCGGGCACGGTTGGCCGCTGTAGCCCCCGACGAAGACCACCTCGCCGCCGACGTACGCCGCCGCCGATCCCTCACGGGGGGACAGCGGCGAATCGTAGAGCCGAGTCCACGAACCCTGCTCGAGCGCGGGGGCAACTGCCGTCGCTGCGTGATTCTCCGAGGCTGGGTCGCGCGGTGCCCTGCGGTCGCTCGCGCTCTGGCCGCATGCAGCGGTCAGGAGCAGAAGGAGGATGGTCAGGGTGGTGCGCATGAGCCTGAGACGCACAGTAGGCCAGGGTGGTTCCCCCGGCGTCGGCGGCGAGCCGTGTCGGTCCTGGCGCGGACGTGAAGCGTCGCTACGGGTTCGTCGGTGGTCTGCGGGTCAGAATCTGCGAGCTCTTGGCGAGTGCGTCGGCTGCGAACTGCCGCTCGTGCTCCTTCGCGTGTTCATGCGCCGCGGTGACGCTCCACCCCGCGATCGCTCGCTTCAGGAATGCGTTCACGACGTCCGACAGGTTCCTCTGGTCGGAGATGGGAAGAGGACGGTAGCTCTCTTGCATCAGGCGCTGGACGAGCGGGTTCGTGTCGGGCTTACCGGTTTCGGGATCGACGTACACGTCTCCACAGATCCACTGCCCGTCGGCATGCATCAGCAGCAGATACTCACGCGGCCCGACTTGCATCCGGACGCCATGGCCGTTCCCGTCGAGTCGCACCACCTTCGGGCGAGTGAACGGAACGGCCTCGTGGACAACCTGCGCGATCTGCCTGAGCGAGCGAGCAGAGCCGCGACCGCGGGACCTGCTGGAATTGTTCGGATCAGTCATCGCCGCGGCTCCTGAAGAGGACAACGGATACCCTTGCCGACCAGACTTTCCGGCGCACCCAGAAGCCACGTTACAACCGCTCGACGTCATTCCCCACAACTGGTCCAGAGGGGACAGGTATGGACACTTGCGCCAACGCGCAGTGCAAGGTCATGCCGTCCGGCCTCGACCGTAGGACGTGGCCAGTCGCGCCAGTGCGAGTGCTGCGACCAGGAGGCCGAAGTCGCGGAGGGCGATGTCGTAGTACTCACCCAAGCCGACCAGGTTGACGATGATGCCGAGCAGCCACGCGGCGACAGTGCACTGGAGCGTACGGCGGACGTGCTCGCGCGTCACGGGTACGAGCCCCAGACCACTGAGCGCGAGATCTGCCTTGCAACTGCCCGTTCGACCGGCTCGCGACCGAGCACACCGAGCTGGTGTGCGGCCTGAACCTGCCCTCGTCGACGGGGTCATCGACGGGCTCGGTGTCCCCGCGGTCTCGGCCGTTCTCGCGCCACAGCCCGGGTTCTGCTGCGTCAAGGTCTCCCGCCGCGGCGCGCCGTCATGAGACAGCGGCGGGCCCGACCGAGCCCCACAGGAGGAGGGTCACTCGGAGCCGACGGAGTCGAAGATCTCTGTCCGTTTTGCGTGCCGGATCCGGACCGACCCGGCGTACCCGTCGACCAGGCCGACCACGACGTCGTACTCGTCCCCAGCGGTGGTGCGCAGCCCCACGGTCCAGGAGTTTGCGGCTCGGTGGTGCTCCTCCGCACTGAGCGTCAGCGTGTCCGGGTCGAGGCCGAACGCGGTGGCCGCGCTGCGGCGGGCGCGCGTGATCGCGGCGGCCCGCGAGGTGGGCGTCGGCTCCGGCTGACCCACCACCTCCATCAGGGCGCGAAACGCGCGGGTCACGTCGTCCTTCCACGCCTCGGCGGTGGCTGCTCTCATGGTGCCGGCGGTCACGAGAAGGCCGATCTCCAACGCTCCCGGGCCCGCTCCCCAGCTGGTGTGCCACCGGTGTGCGTGAAGGGAGTAGTGCCGCGGTGCGTCGGCGCCGCCGAACAGGACAGGTTCCAAAGCGGCGAGGACCCACTCCTCGCCGAAGGCACCTTGTCCGGGAGTGCTCACCGGCTCCGGGACAGCGACGTCGAGAAGGAACTGCTGGTACGCGGGACCGTCCGGCTGGGCACGGTATCCGACCTGGATCCGCAGCAGGTCCACCCGGCCGAGAGTGAGCAGGGGGCGCGAGGAGCGCTCACCGACCGCGTCGCTGGCCATGCACACAGCCTTGAACGCCGGGGGTTCAAGGTCAAGGACGAGTGTCGGAGGCGGGCGGTAGTCAGGCTGTCCGGTCCGGCTGGAGACCTGGACACCGTTGCCGCGCCCACGCACTCGGCGTAGCGTCGATCAGGCCGGAGATCTCCCCGGGCACGCTTGTCTCCCGCTCCAGGCGGGCGATCGACATCAGGGGGTCGAGATGACCTTCGTAAGAAGCCTGACCACGGATCTCGGCCGAGTCGGTAGGTTCGCGCCGGTGGCGTCGTACCAACGGTTCGCATATGTCTGTGGAGCCCTGCTCGCCCTGAGCGGGGTGTTCCACGTTGTGGTGTACCTGGTGGACGGCGGTCCATGGGGAGGCCCGATCTCCTGGCGGAAGCCAGTGGTGTTCGGTCTCTCCTTCGGGATCGCCCTCGTCACGCTGAGCTGGATCATGGGCCTGCTCCGCCCGAGAAGGGCGATCGGGTGGGTCGTTCTGGGGACGCTCTCGGTGGCCTCGATCGGCGAGGTGGCCCTGATCTCGATGCAGAAGTGGCGCGGTGTCGAGTCCCACTTCAACGAGGCGACGCCGTTCGACGGCATGGTCTTCTCCCTCATGGGGAGCCTGGTGTCGTTGATCGGGCTGATGATCGTCGTCATCACCGTGTGGTCATTCGTCCGCATCGACGCGCCGCCGAGCCTCACCCTCGCGGTCCGGGCCGGCCTGGTGCTCATGCTCGTGAGCCAGGTCGTCGGCGTACAGATGATCGTCGAGGGCGGTAACACCTTCGGTGCGGCCGGTGCGTTGAAGCTCCCCCACGCGGTCACCTTGCACGCCGTCCAGATCCTTCCCGCGCTTGCCCTTCTCCTGCTGGCGTCGGACACCCTGGAGCGTCATCGGGTACGTGTCGTCGCACTGGCGACGGTGGGCTACGCGGTCGTGATCGCCACCACCATGGTGCAGACGTACGGGGGACGCGGACCGCTCGATGTCGGGCTCGTGCCGGGGCTGCTCGCGCTGGTCGGCCTCACCCTGCTCCTGGTGAGTGTGCTGGCGACACTTCGGGGGCTCGGATCTCGCCTGCATCCACCGCCCAGCCAGCTCTCTAGTCACGGGAGCTGAACCGTTCGGATCTTCCGCGCCACGGCACCCCCGGGTGCACAATGAGCCAACACGGGGGCACGCCGCGGAGTCCGAGTCGGGAGGTGCCCAGGTGCGGGGCTACATCGATGAGCTCCATCTGCTGCACGCCATCCGGCTCGCAGTCGTGGCGACTGACACCGACGGCGTCATCACCTTGGTCAACGAGGCGGCAACCGAGGTGTACGCCATGGACGCCGAAGGAATGCTCGGGCGCGACGTCTCGCAGCTTCTGGCATCCGAGCCGGACGCGGCATCATCCTTCGCCCTCGACGCCGTCCTGGCAGGCGAGACCTGGAGCGGTGACCTGAACGTACGACGCCCGCGGGGCGACACGTTCCTCGCCGCCGTGTCGGCGACGCCGATCCGGGACGGCGACGGAACCGTAGTGGGTGCGGTCGTAGTCGCCGAGGACATGACCGAGATCCGTCGGGCCGAGGCCGAGGCGGCAGCCAGCGAGCAACGCCTCCGGCTGGCTCACGAGGCAGCCGAACTCGGCAGCTGGCACTGGGACATGGTCACCGGCGTCACGGTCTGGGACGAGCAGCTCGAGGCCATCTACGGGATGCCGCCCGGCGGGTTCGACGGCACGTTCGAGGCCTGGGTGGCGACGGTGCACCCCGACGACCGCGACGAGGTGTTGGCCATCGTCCAGGATGCGATCGCCGCGCGGTCGTCGTACGTCCTGCGCAACCGCATGTTCTGGCCCGACGGAACGCTGCGGTGGATCGAGGCGCACGGCAAGGTGACCACCGACGAGCAGGGCAACCCGACCGGAACGATCGGCTGTGTACGCGACATCACCGACCGGGTGATGGTCCAAGAGCGCGAGGCGGATGCGGCCGCGCGAGCCCTCCTGCTGCAGGAGGTGACCGCTGCCTTCTTCCGCGCCTGGACGGTCGACCAGGTCGAGGCGGTCCTCGCCGCGAGCCTCGATCGTGTGAGGGAGATCTTCCGCGAGGGCGTGGAGCTCCGGGTCCCCGACGACCTCTCGACGGTGACCTGCGGCGACCCGTTCGTGGCGAGTACGCAGCGGCCGCTCTCCCGCGAGGAGACCCAGCTGCTCGACACGCTCGCCTCGCAGTGTGCGATCGCCGCCGAGCGCGCCGTGCTCCACGCCCGAACCACCGACATCGCCGAGCAGCTGCAGTCCAGCCTGGCAGCCAGCCCGTTGCCCGACCTGGAGCGGTTGGAGCTCGCGGTGCACTACGCACCGGGAGGCGACGAGCTCGAGCACGTGGGCGGCGACTGGTACGACGCCGTCAGCACCTCGAACGGAGTGCTGGCCCTCGTCGTGGGCGACGTGATGGGCCGCGGCGTGCGTGCGGCGACCACGATGATCCGGGTCCGCGCCGGGATCCGTGGCCTGCTCACCGTCGACCCCGATCCTCGGGCCGTTCTGACCGCGGCAGACGAGATGATGACCCGGGACGCACCCGACCAGTTCGTCACCGCTGCCGCGGTGCTCCTGTCTCCCTCCACGGGGTTGCTCACCCTCTGCAACGCCGGCCACGTGCCGGTCGTCGTGGTGCATGCGGACGGCAGGACCGAGGCACTCGGCGAAGGGTCTGGTGTGCCGCTCGGCGTACTCAGAAGCCTTGACCGTACTGTCGCCACCGCGCACCTGGAGCCGGGGGCACTGCTGGTCCTGGTGACCGACGGAGTCGTCGAGTCACGCACCCACGACCTCGACCAGGGCATCGCGCGGCTGCGCGAACGGGCCGCCGAGCTGCGGGGGAAACCTCTCCGCGACCTGGTCGACGCGCTCGCGGACCTGGCCGACAAGTCGCTGCGCGACGACGTCACGGTCGTGGCGGCACGGGTCAGGTGACTCGGCCGGCGCCCGGGGGATGACGCTGCGAGTCAGGAGCAGCAGGCGCCCGCCGTCTGCGGCTCCTCGGCATCGGCCGCACCCCCGCAGCAACCTCCCGTCGAGGCCGTCCGCTCGCTCTCGGCAAGGGTGAGGTCGGCGGTCGTCCGGCCCTCGAGCTCGGGGTGGGCGTCGGCGAGCACGACGTAGTTCTCCCAGCGCTGACCGTCGGGTCCGCTGACCCAGTGCTTGTCCTGGCGCGCGTAGCAGCAGACGACGTCGCCCTCGGTCTCGAGGGACAGGCCTGCGGCCTCGAGCCGGTTCGCCTGCTCCTCCACCTCCTCCATGGACTCCCGCTCCACGCCGAGGTGGTTGAGGGTGCCGGTGGCTCCGGGGTTCTCGAAGAGCACGAGCTTGAGCGGCGGGTCGGCGATCGCGAAGTTGGCGTAGCCGGGGCGGCGCTTGGCCGGCTCGGTGTCGAAGAGGGTCGAGTAGAAGCCGACGGCGGCGTCGAGGTCGTCGACGTTGAGGGCGAGCTGAAGTCGGGACATGGTTCCTCCTGGGTGTGCGGGCGGGTGCCGGTGAGGTGGTGTGGTCAGGCGCAGCAGGCGGCGGTCGGGAGCGACGCCTCCTGTGGGCGCAGCCGCGCAGCGAGCTCCGTGAGCCCGTCGGAGAGTCGACGTACGGCGGTCCCGCGGCCGCGGCGGAGTGGCGCGACACGGCGCTGCTCCTCCGCCTCGCGCAACAGGTCGGCGCGGTGCTCGGCAGCCAGGGTGACCATCACGGTGTCGTTCATCATGGCGAGCTCCTTCGTGGTCTCCAGGTGAAGGTCCTCACCCGGCAGATAGATGTATATCTATCTGACCCAGAAGCATGCCGCGGTCCCAGAAGCCCGTCAAGCATTGATGAGCATCTATCTGAATCTTTACTTCTTCCAGCACCTCGACCGGGGAAGGCATAGACGCTCACCTATCTCGTGGCACCATGGGTGGTATGCCGAAGCCGCTGCCCGTGATCGAGCCCCTGCCGAGCGCCGCTGCCTGCTGCGCACCGCTGACCGACGCCCCGCTGTCCGCCGAGCAGGCGGAGGAGCTCGCAGTCAGGCTCAAGGCGATCGCGGACCCGACCAGGCTGCGGCTGCTGTCGATGATGCTCGCGAGCCCCGGCCTCGAGGCCTGCACCTGCGACCTGACCGACCCTCTCGGCCTCACCCAGCCCACCGTCACGCATCACCTGAGGACCCTCGCCAAGGCGGGTCTGATCGTGCCCGAGCGGCGGGTCGGCAACTTCACCTACTACCGGGTGGTGACCGACGCGCTCTCCGGCCTGGCCGGTGTCCTGGCCCCCGTTACCGCCGGATGACGAGCCACGTGCCCGGCGGCCGGAATGTCCGGAGTCGACCCCGCGTTCTCCTGGCATGACGTACCTCTTCACCCCGATGCGGCTCAGAAGCACCACCGTCCGCAACCGCGTATGGGTGGCACCGATGTGCCAGTACTCCGCCGTCGACGGGGTCCCGAACGACTGGCACCTCGTGCACCTCGGGTCCTTCGCCCGCGGAGGGGCCGGGCTGGTGCTGACCGAGGCCACGGCCGTGTCGCCGGAGGGGCGGATCTCACCGGCGGACACGGGCATCTGGAACGACGAGCAGGCCCGGGCGTGGTCGCGCATCGTCGACTTCGTTCACGGACAGGGCGCCACCGCGGGCATGCAGCTCGCGCACGCCGGCCGCAAGGCGTCGACCCGGCCCCCGTTCGAGGGCCGCGGGCCGGTCTCGGTGGATGACGGTGGCTGGGAGACCGTCGGTCCCTCCGCGGTGGCGTTCCCCGGCCTGCCGGCTCCGCGTGAGCTCACCCCCGCCGAGATCGACGGGGTGGTCCGCGACTTCGCCGAGGCTGCCCGGCGTGCGCTGCAGGTCGGCTTCGACGTGCTGGAGATCCACGCCGCTCACGGCTACCTCCTCCACGAGTTCCTCTCGCCGCTGTCGAACCGGCGCGAGGACGAGTACGGCGGCCCCTTCGACAACCGGGTGCGCCTGCTGCTGCGCGTCGTCGAGGCGGTCCGCTCCGCCGTACCGGCCTCCACCCCGCTGCTGGTCCGCATCTCCGCCACCGACTGGGTGGACGGCGGATGGAGCGTCGACGACTCCGTGGCCCTCGCCCGGCTGTTGCGCGAGGCGGAGGTCGACCTGGTCGACGTCTCCTCCGGAGGCAACGCGGTGGCGGACATCCCGGTCGGCCCGGGCTACCAGGTCGGCTTCGCGCGCCGGATCCGCGACGAGGCCGGCATCGCCACCGGCGCGGTCGGCCTGGTCACGGAGCCCAAGCAGGCCGAGGAGATCGTCGCCGGAGGAGCGGCGGACGTGGTGCTGCTCGCCCGGGCGATGCTGCGCGATCCGCACTGGGCGCTGCGGGCCGCCCACGACCTCGGCGTGCCGGTCGGCGACGGGGTCGACTGGCCGAAGCAGTACCTGCGCGCAGCCCTCGACTGACCTGGTCCCTCGACTGGACTCGTCGCCACGAACGGCACAAAGGCCGGATTCCTGACACAACCGGGCCGTCCGGTGTAGACAGGTCCCGACGTCAGCAGCCCGCAAGGGCGACAGAGGACAGGGGTGGCGATGAGCAAGGTGAAGAGCGTCGGCAATGGCGACCACGCAGTGATCTGCCTGCACGGATGGTTCGGCTCCGCAGAGGGGTGGGGCTACCTGCCCGAGGTGGTCGACCGTGAGCGGTTCACGTACTGGTTCCCGGAGATGCGCGGCTACGGCGCCCGTCGGGACGAGTCCGGTGACTTCACCATGAAGGAGTACGCCGCCGACGCGCTCGCGGCTGCCGACGAGCTCGGCCTCGAGACGTTCTCCGTGGTCGGCCACTCGATGGGCGGGAAGGCCGCGGCCGCCCTGCTCGCCCTGGCCCCCGACCGGGTGCGCGCGCTGGTGGGAATCGCGCCCGTCGCGCCCGCACCGGTCCCCCTCGACGAGGACGGGCACGGGCTCTTCTTCGGGGCTCCGGAGAACGACGGCAACCGGCGGGCGATCATCGACTTCACGACGGGCGGCCGGAACTCCGGCGCCTGGCTGGACGACATGGTCGCGTTCTCCCGGACCGCATCGACGCAGGAGGCGTTCACCGGCGCCGTGCAGTCGTGGGTGAACGACGACTACCTCGCCGAGGTCGGCAGTCCCGAGACCTCCATCCTCTGCATCGTCGGGGAGCACGACCCGGCGCTCTCGGCCGACGTCATGAAGCAGAGCTGGATGGAGATCTACCCGAACGTCTCGGTGGTCGAGCTCGAGGGATGCGGCCACTACCCGATGCACGAGACGCCGGTCTGGCTGGCGACCCAGCTCGAGGCGTTCCTCGCGGACAGGTGAGGGCGGCTCCCGGGACCGAGCTGATCCACGACCCGGAGACCTACGTCCGGGGCGCCCCTCTCGAGGTGGTCGACAGGCTCAGGGAGACCGGGCAGGGAGTGGTCTGGGTCGACGAGCCGCCTTCGCCCGGCTTCGAGGGCGGTCCGGGGTACTGGCTCGTGCTCCGGCACGCCGACGTGAAGGCTGTGCTGCGTGACCCGCTGACGTTCTCGTCGTACGCCGGCGCGACCCAGGTCCGAGATCCCGCCGCGCCGGAGGACCTCGCCTACGTCCGCCGGATGATGCTCAACATGGACCCGCCGGAGCACTCCCGGCTGCGGAAGCCGGTCCAGCGCGCGTTCACGGTTCGTGCCGTCGCTCGGCTCGAGGAGCAGATCGCCGGGCATGTCCGCGACATCCTCGACCGGACGCTTGCCACGCCTGGGGAGGTGGTCGACTTCGCCAAGGACGTCGCCGCAGACCTCCCGCTGCTCACCCTCGCCGACGTCCTCGGCGTGCCTCCCCGGGACCGGATGCTGATGTTCGACTGGTCCAACCGGGTTATCGGGTTCCAGGACCCCGACTACGCGACCAGCGCGGCGTTCGACCCTGCCCAGGGCACCGACATGGCTCGCGCCGCACTCGCCGTGCGGCCGGAACCCGACCACGAGGGGCGGATGCCGGACCCGCGTTCCCGTGCCGGGATGCCGGACCTGTACACCTACGCTCACCTCCTCGCACACCACAAGCAGCAGCACCCCGGCGACGACGTCATGTCGATCCTGCTGGCCCAGCACGATGCCATCGGCGTCGAGGAGTTCGAGAACATGTTCTGGCTCTTCGCGGTGGCCGGCAACGAGACGCTCCGCAACGGTCTGCCGGGCGGCATGCACGCGCTGCTGGCCCATCCCGAGGCGCAGCGGAGGCTGCGCGCGGAGCCGGAGCTCGTGGGGCCCGCGGTCGAGGAGATGCTTCGCTGGTGGACCCCGGTCATGGTCTTCCGCCGGACCGCCACGCGGGACTGCCGGATCGGTGGCCAGGAGGTCGTCAGGGGGCAGAAGGTGGTCGTCAGCTTCCTGTCCGCCAACCGCGACCCCCGGGTCTTCGACGACCCGGCGTCGTTCCGACCGACACGGGGGAGCCGCGAGCACCTCGTGTTCGGGCACGGCCCGCACCTGTGCCTCGGGGCCCACCTCGCGAGGGTCCAGATGCGGGCGATGTTCACCGAGCTGCTGCGTCGTACGACGTGGCTGGAGGCCGCGGGGGACCCGGTGCTGCTGCGCTCATCCTTCCAGCGGGGCGTCAAGCGGCTCCCCGTGCGATGGAGCTGACGGCTCCGGCAGCACCACGTGGTACATCGTCCCCGGGATGCGTCGAGCACGGTCGTCCTCGTCGGGGCGCGGAGGCCAGTCCCGGTAGGGCAGCGAGGTCAGGCGGAAGCCGACCTTCCACGCGATGACGAGTCCCCAAAGCGGAACGAGGAGGAAGAACAGCCAGTCCCGCTTCCGGAAGCTCACCCGCCCGAAGGCTGGGAGCAGCAGTACTCCGACCAGGGTCATGGGCATCGCCTCGAGCAGGTCACTGGCCGGCCCTTCCTCGAGCCACTCGCCGAGCCGTGACGTCCGGGCCAGGTCCCGGCCGCCGTAGCCGACGACGACCGTGACCGCGACGAACGTCGCGGCGGCGATGTGGCACAGCCAACGTGCACGCTTGGCGGGAAGCCTCACGACCTCGTGGGCGGGCAGCGGCGGGGCGAGCACGCGGCGATCATCTCATCGTGCCGCCGGACGCGCCGGACGCGCCGGACGCGCCGGACGCCGGCGAGGCGCACAGGCGCCCGACTGGCTAGGGCGTTTGACCCGGAGCGGGTGGCTATTCGTTCCTCTGCGCCAAGACGGTCGGGCTGGTGTCGCCCTTGCACGCGGCGGTCGGACGCACCCGTGCGTAGAACCTGCCCTCGGTGCCGGTGTTCCCCGTCGACCACGCGTAGACGTCGCCCTGCTTCCCGGCGGTGTCGCTGGCGAACTTGGTGTCGTCGCCACCACCCCGGGCGCCGACCTGCTTGAAGACGATCACCTTCCGGTCCTTCGCGCACTTCTTCGGCTTCGGGCTCCTCACGACCCCCGAGAGATCCGTTCCTTCGGCCGTGATGGTCACCGTGGTCTTCGCCTTAGCCGCGGCATCGGCTCCTGTCATGAGCCCGGCACTGACCGTAAGCGCGATGACCGGGACCGCCATCAGCTTCCTTCGCATGGTGCACCCCCTCGGGACGTAGCAGACTTTCGAGCCTAGGGCCATCGACGGCTGCGCAGCCAAGCCCCTTGACACCTCGTCGATCGCATCTGCGAGGACCAATGGGAGGACGAGTGGGCAAGCCCGGACATCGGGCAGGCGGGTGCTCGGGGTCTCGTCTAGACCGTCGGGCCACGCCTGGCCCTTCACCTCGTCCCCGCCTGTCGAAGACGCGACGCAGCCGGTGCCGTGGTCGGGGTGCTGGTCCACGTACATTCCATCACTCCATGGAATGAAGTAACGTTGTGGTCGTGCCGTCCACTCTGGAACCTCCGCGTGCCCCCGCCCTGGGCCTTCGCCAGAACGCCGCACAGTTCACCCTGCTGGTCGTGGTCAACGCGCTGGTCGGCGGCATGCTCGGCCAGGAGCGAACCGTGCTGCCGTTGCTCGGGCAGCAGGAGTTCGGCCTGCGCGCCTACACAGCGGGTCTGACCTTCATCGTGGCCTTCGGCCTGGCCAAGGCGACGACGAACTACTTCGCCGGTGCCTGGTCCGACAGGTACGGGCGCAAGCCCGTGCTGGTGGTGGGGTGGCTCGTCGCCGTCCCCGTCCCACTCGTGCTGATCTGGGCGCCCTCGTGGGCGTGGGTGGTGGTCG
This sequence comes from Nocardioidaceae bacterium, assembly GCA_035688575.1. Taxonomy (GTDB): domain Bacteria; phylum Actinomycetota; class Actinomycetes; order Propionibacteriales; family Nocardioidaceae; genus Nocardioides_C. The sequence goes on along the minus strand of DASSMS010000012.1, from coordinate 9,855 downwards.
CCAACGTGCTGCTGGGAGTCAGCCAGGGCATGACCTGGTCCACCACGGTGGTCATGAAGATCGACCTGGTCGGCCCTGCCCGCCGAGGACTCGCCATGGGTCTCAACGAGGCCGCCGGGTACGCCGCCGTCGCGGTCACCGCCCTCGCGACCGGCTACCTCGCCGAGGCCTACGGGCTCCGCCCGGCTCCGTTCCTGCTGGGCCTCGCCTTCGCGGCACTCGGCCTGGGGCTCTCGAGCCTCGCGGTCCGGGAGACCCGGGACCACGCCCGGCTGGAGGCGGCGGGTCACGTGGCCCGCGCGGATGGCCGCCACGACCACCTCCACGAGGACCTGACCGACCGTGAGGTCTTCACCCAGACCAGCTTCCGGGAGCCTGCTCTGTCGTCGGCAAGCCAGGCGGGCCTGGTGAACAACCTCAACGACGGGCTCGCCTGGGGGCTCTTCCCGGTCCTGTTCGCGGCGGCAGGGCTCTCGGTCGGGAGGATCGGCGTGCTGGCCGCCCTCTACCCCGCGGTGTGGGGCGTCGGACAGCTCGTCACCGGGGCACTGTCCGACCGCTGGGGCCGCAAGCGGCTGATCGTCGCGGGGATGTGGATCCAGGCGTTGGCGCTGGCCGTCATCGCGTCGGCGGACACCTTCCCGCTGTGGGCGCTCGCGGCGGTGCTGCTCGGCGCCGGCACCGCGATGGTCTACCCGACGCTTCTCGCGGCGATCGGCGACGTTGCCCACCCGGCGTGGCGGGCCCGCTCCGTAGGCGTGTACCGGCTCTGGCGCGACGGGGGCTTCGCCGTGGGAGCGCTCCTCGCCGGCCTCGTCGCCGACCTGCTCGGGGTCCGCGCCGCCGTGTGGACGGTGGCCGCGCTGACGGCCGCGTCCGGCGCCGTGGTTGCACTGCGGATGTACGAGACCCATCATCACCGCGAGAGCGTCGGACAGGAGGGGGAGGGCCGTGGGTGACCGGGTGGCCAAGGACGCGCTGTTCACCGAGTTCGCCGCCGTGGGCAAGGTGCTGGGGAGCCCCAAGCGCCTCGAGCTGCTCGACCTTCTCGCCCAGGGGGCTCGCAGCGTGGAGGACCTGGCCTCGGCCGCAGGTCTCGGCATGAGCACCTGCTCGGCGCACCTGCAGACGCTCCGCGAGGCAGGACTGGTGGAGACCAGGCGTGAGGGAAAGCGGATCTTCTACTCCCTCGCCGGCGACGACGTGGCGGGGCTGTGGGACCACCTGAGACGGGTCGCCCAGCGCCACCGCCCGCACACCGAGGTGGCGCGACGCGCCTACCTGGGTCCCGAGGACACGGCCGCGGTCGGCACCGAGGAGCTGCTCCGCCGGCTCGAGGCGGGAGACGCGGTCGTCCTGGACGTCAGGCCCGGCAGCGAGTACGCCGCAGGCCACCTGCCAGGGGCGGTCCACATCCCGCTCGAGGAGCTCGCCGACCGCCTCGGGGAGCTCCCGCGGGACAGGGAGGTGGTGGCCTACTGCCGCGGCCAGTACTGCGTGCTCGCCCACGAGGCGGTCCGCCTGCTGACGTCGGAGGGGCTCCTCGCGCGACGTGCGAGCGACGGCGTCCTGGAGTGGCGCCTGGCCGGGGTGCCCGTCGAGAGCGGAGCCGCCTGAGCCAGGGGCCTCAGTCGATGACGCGCAGCCGCACGGTCTCCGGCAGCCCCGTTAGCTCCTCGACGACGTCCGGCGCGTAGTCCAGGCCGATGTCGGTCAGCAGGTAGCCGAGCTCGCCGAGGGTGGTCAGCCCCTGGCTCTCCACGTTGACCCCGCGGTCGGCGAGGACGCCGTTCACGCGGGCGAGGACCCCCGGGACGTTGTGGTGCAGGTGCGCGAGCCGGTGGGTGCCCGGGGCGTGGTCGAGGGTGAGGTTCGGGAGGTTGACGCTCAGCGGGGTCGCCCCGGTGGCGAGGAAGTCGGCCAGCTTGCCGGCCACGAACCGGCCGATGTCCTCCTGCGCCTCCTCGGTGGACCCGCCGATGTGGGGGGTCAAGATGACGTTCGGCAGCCCGCGCAGGACCGACTCGAAGGCGTCGCCCTGCTTCTTCGGCTCCTCGAGGAACACGTCCACGGCGGCACCCGCGAGGTGCCCGCTGAGGATGTGCTCACGCAGCGCCTGGTGGTCGACCACGAAGCCACGGGAGAGGTTCAGGAAGATCGAGCCCTCCTTCATCCGCCGGAGCTCGGCCTCGCCGAACAGGCCGGCGTTGCCGGCGCGCCCGTCGACGTGCAGGGAGACGATGTCCGCGTCGTCGAGCAGCTCCTCCACCGTCGAGCACCTGCGTGCGTTGCCCAGCGCGAGCTTGTCGGCGATGTCGTAGAACGACACCGACATGCCGAGCGACTCCGCGACGACCGACAGCTGGCTGCCGATGTTGCCGTAGCCGATGATCCCGAGCCGCCGACCGCGGATCTCGTGGGCGCCCGCCGCGGACTTGTCCCAGACGCCCGACTGGAGCGAGGCGTTCTTCTCGGTCAGCCGCCGGGTAAGCGAGATGATCTCGGCGACGGCGAGCTCCACGACGCTGCGGGTGTTGGAGAACGGCGCGTTGAACACCGCGACGCCGCGCCGGGAGGCCGCCGCCAGGTCGATCTGGTTGGTGCCGATGCAGAAGGCCCCCACCGCGACGAGCCGGCCGGAGCGTTCGAGGACCTCGGAGCTGACCTGGGTCTTGGAGCGGATGCCGAGCACGTCGACGTCGGCGAGCGCCGCTGCGAGCTCGTGGTCGTCCATGGCACCAGGTGCGGTCTCGACCGACAGCCCGGCGTGCTCGAGCAGGTCCTCGGCGACGGGATGCACGTTCTCCAACAGGAGTGCCTTGCGAACGGCCAAGGCTCGTCCTTCCTGGTCGAGGCGGGTTTCGGGCAGGTCCTCACGCTACCCTCACGGGGTGTCCCAACCGACCACCCGCCGTCCCGGGCTCAGCCGCTGGGACCCGCTGACCGTCGGGATCGACATCGGAGGCACCAAGGTGCTCGGTGGTGTCGTCGACTCATCCGGTCGCGCGCTCGTCCGGGCGCGGCGAGACACGCCTGGTCGGGACCCCGCCGCGGTGGAGGACGTCGTGGCCGACCTCGTCGGCCGGTTCGCCACGGAGTACGAGGTCCACGCCGTCGGGATCGGAGCGGCGGGCTTCGTCGACGCCTCTCGCTCGAAGGTCCTCTTCTCGCCCCACCTCGCCTGGCGGGACGAGCCGGTGCGCGACGCGCTGATGAGCCGGCTCAAGGTGCCGGTCGTCGTGGACAACGACGCGAACGCCGCCGCGCTCGCCGAGTCCAAGTACGGCGCCGGGGCCGGTCACCGGTTCGTCCTGTGCGTGACCCTGGGCACCGGGATCGGTGGCGCGCTGGTCATGGACAACCGGGTCTACCGTGGCGCGAACGGCATGGCCGGGGAGTTCGGCCACATGCAGGTCGTCCCGGACGGGCACCGCTGCCAGTGCGGCAACCGCGGCTGCTGGGAGGAGTACGCCTCCGGCAACGCCCTGGTCCGCGACGCACGCGAGCTCGTCCTGAACGACTCCCCGGTCGCCCACCACCTCCGCGAGCTGGGCGGCGCCGACGCCTCGGGCCTCACCGGCCCCCTGATCACCGAGGCTGCCCGCAACGGCGACCCGCTGGCCGGCGAGCTCCTCGCTGACATGGGCCGCTGGCTCGGCGTGGGGCTGGCGAACATGACAGCGGCCTTCGACCCCGGTTGCATCGTCGTCGGAGGAGGCGTCTCGGAGGCAGGGGGGCTACTGCTCGAACCGACCCGCGAGGCGTTCTCGCGCCAGCTCGTGGGGCGGGGGTATCGCGCGGAGCCGCCCATCCAGGCCGCGGCGCTCGGCCCCGACGCCGGGTTCATCGGGGCCGCGGAGATGGCACGGTCGGCCGCGAGACGGTCGCGGCGCACCTCCCGGCGTAGCTCCAGACTGCGCCGGGCCCGCGCTGCCCGGTGGCGGGCCAGGCTCGACGACAGGGCCTGACGAGACGGGTGCCGACAACTCTGCACGAAAGTGCAGTGCTCAAACACGCATATACCAGGCCATAGCAGCCGGGCCTCTCCCGGGCCTACGTTCCTCTCCATCGTCGTACGGCCACAGCCGTCACGACGGTCACACGGCCAGCAGGTCGCGTGACCCGGGAACAACGGGAGACCCCTATGAGGAAGAACCACATCGCACGGCTGGCGGCCGCATCGGTCGCCGCGCTCGTGCTGCCGTTCGCCGCCACTGCGGCCCAGGCGGCTCCGTCGGACGACCCCGCGCCGGTCAGGGGCGCGGGGCAGGCCGACGCGATCCCCGGCGAGTACATCGTCGTGATGAAGCAGAACGCCCCCAAGGGGGCCGTCGACGACGCCAAGCGGAAGGCACGGAACGAGGGCGGCAAGGTCCGCTTCGCCTACGACTCGACGATCTCGGGCTTCGCCGCGAGGCTGCCCGCGAGGGCGCTCGAGGCACTGCGCAACAACCCGAACGTCGACTACATCGAGGCCGACCAGGAGGTCGCGCTGAGCGCTACCCAGTCCAACCCGACCTGGGGACTCGACCGGATCGACCAGCGCAACCTCCCGTTGAGCAGCAGCTACACCTACAACGCCACCGGCAGCGGCGTGACGGCGTACATCATCGACACGGGGATCCGCTCCTCCCACAACGACTTCGGAGGTCGGGTGGCGGGCGGCTACACGGCGATCGCCGACGGCCAGGGCACCAACGACTGCAACGGGCACGGCACGCACGTCGCCGGCACCGTGGGCGGTGCCACGTACGGCGTCGCGAAGTCCGTCACGCTCAAGCCGGTGCGTGTCCTCGACTGCGGCGGCAGCGGCACCAACTCCGGCGTGATCGCGGGCGTCGACTGGGTCACCGGCAACAAGACCGGCCCGGCCGTCGCCAACATGAGCCTCGGCGGGGGCGTCTCCAGCGCCCTCGACTCCGCGGTGCAGAGCTCGATCAACGCCGGCGTCACCTACGCCGTCGCGGCCGGCAACGACAACGGCGCCAACGCCTGCAACGGCTCGCCCTCCCGCGTCGGTCCCGCCCTGACCGTCGGCTCCTCGACCAGCTCCGACGCACGGTCGAGCTTCTCCAACATCGGCTCGTGCCTCGACCTGTTCGCGCCGGGCTCGAGCATCACCTCGGCCTGGTACACCAGCAACACCGCGACCAACACGATCAGTGGTACGTCGATGGCGACGCCCCACGTCGCGGGCGTCGCGGCGCTCTACCTGCAGGGCGCCCCGAGCGCCTCTCCCGCCACGGTGTCCAGCGCGATCGTCAACGGCGCCACCAGCAACGTGCTCACCAACGTGGGCACCGGATCACCGAACAAGCTGCTCTACTCGCTCCTCGACGGAGGCAGCACGCCGCCGCCCCCGAGCGGGAACCTCCTCGGCAACCCTGGCTTCGAGTCGGGCAACACCGTGTGGGCGGCCTCCTCCGGCGTGATCACCAGCTCCACCGGGCGTCCGGCCCGGTCCGGCTCGTGGAAGGCCTGGCTCACCGGTTACGGGTCCTCGCACACCGACACGCTCTCGCAGTCGGTGACGATCCCCTCGAGCGCGACCAGCGCGAACCTGTCGTTCTGGATCCGGATCGACACCGCGGAGACCACGACGTCCGCCGCCTACGACACCCTCCGGGTCCAGGTCGTCGCCGACGGGGTCACGTCCACGCTGGCGACGTACTCGAACCTGAACCAGAACACGAGCTACACGCAGAAGTCGTTCAACCTGAGCAGCTACCGCGGCAAGACCGTGACGCTGCGCTTCACCGGCACCGAGGACTCGTCCCTGCAGACGAGCTTCGTGATCGACGACACCGCTCTCAGCGTCAGCTGAGCCGAACCAGCGAGCGCCGACCCGGTTCCTGCTCCGGGTCGGCGCTCGTCGCCTGTCACGGGGCGCACGTCTGGACCGCGTTGCCACGGGCGGCCGGGCAGGAGGAGCGTGAAAGGTCCGGTGGTGCCGCCGGGGCGCCGCCCGGAGGGAGGGAACCGTGTACGCACGAACCACTGCGATCACCGCCGCCCCGTCGATGCTCGACACCGGCCTCGCCTTCGTCCGCGACGAGGTCTGGCCGGCCGTCCAGGGAATGCAGGGCTGTCTCGGCATGTCCATGATCGTGGACCGGGAGGCCGGCCGGGGGATCGCTACGACCTCCTGGGACTCGGAGGAGGCACTGCGTGCCAGCCGGGACCTGGTCACGCCGCTGCGCGCGCGGGCCGCGGAGCTGATGTCGGCTGCTCCCCCGAGCGTCGAGGAGTGGGAGATCGCCTCGATGCACCGGACCCGTGCCACACACCCCGGCACCTGCGTTCGGGCCGCGTGGTCGCGCGTTCCGCCGGACCAGGTCGAGCGTGCTCTCGGCTTCTACAAGGACGTGCTGCTGCCCCATATCGAGGGTCTCGACGGGTTCACCAGCGCCAGCCTGCTCATCGATCGGGCGAAAGGACGGGCGGTCACCTCGGTGGCCTACGACACCCGCGAGGCGATGGAGGCGACCCGCGACCACGCCGACTACCTGCGGGCCAGGACCACCCAGGAGGCGAACGTGGAGTTCCTCGACGTGGGCGAGTTCGAGCTGGCCCTGGCGCACCTGCACGTGCCGGAGCTCGTCTAGGACGCGGGTCACGCCCGTGGCAGATGTCGACAAAGCAACAAGAGGCGCGGGCGCAGATCCGGACCGGTCACCGTCCGGGAGGCGATGGCCGGTCCGGAGTGCGGGACCAGGGTTCCACGCGCGCTAGATGAACAGCAGCTGTGCACCCTCGGTCAGCTCGATGAAGTCGGAGGCGCTGATGATGCCCTCGACCTCGTCGTAGAGGTCCTCCTCGGTGAGGTGGTTCATGTCGGCAGACATCTTGCACGCCCACAAGTGGCCGCCGGAGGCGACGATCTGGTCGAGGAACTCCGGGACCTCGGGGACGTCGAGCTCGGCGATCGACTTCTTCAGCCTCGAGGTGGCCATGTGTGTGACGCCGGGGAGCCCGCCGAGACCCTGGGGCATGTGGGTCGCGGTGTTGCCGAGGGGCGTGAACTTCAGGTCGCCCATCGTCTTCTTGTTGATCATGTCGAAGCCCCAGAAGGTGAAGAACAGGTGAGTCTCGACTCCCTCGCCCAGTGCGGCGTTGGCGAGGATGAGGCCCGGGTAGGCCATGTCGAGGCTGCCCTTGGAGCAGATGATCGCGAGCTTGCGGTCGGTCTCGGCGTCGTCGAACGACGGGACCATCGGGGCGGCCTGGGGGGCCTGGGTGGTGTCGGTCATGTCAGGTTCTCTCTCCTCGTCCGGCCGGGTCTTCACACGCAGCCTTGGGGCTTGGGCAGGCCGGCGATGTAGGCCATCTTCTTGGCCGGCTTCTTGGGGAACAGCTGGAAGAGCCTCTTGGTGGGGATGCCGCCCGTGACGCTCACCCGGCGCAGGGTCGGTGTCTCGCCCTGGGCGGTGAAGTCGGAGCGGAGGAACCGGATGGCCTGCCAGTGCTCGTCGGTCATGTCGATGCCGATCTGGGCGGCGAGGGTCTTGCCGAGGTCCTCGCTCCACTCGTCGTACACGGTCATGAAGCCTTCGTCGTCGACGTGGATCTCGTGGCCTTCGATGGTGGTGACGGGCATGACTACTTCTCCTGGTTCGTAGGGGTGGTGACCTTCCCGGCCATCGACATGTGGGTCGGGAGCGGCAGGGGGCGTCCGGGGAGCAGCACGTTCCAGTAGATGTGCCGGAAGGCGAGCTTCCCGACGTGGTTGGCGCGCGACTCCTTGAGCAGGTCCAGGGGCCCGACCTTGGGCAGCGGGAACTTCCCGGGGAGCGGCTCGGTGTCGTAGTTGAAGTCGATCAGCAGGCCCTTGCCGTCACCGGACTCGATGAAGCAGTTGGCGTGGCCGTCGAACGACGCGGTCATCGGGCGTCCCTCGATGAGCTCGAGGAAGTTGTCGACGAAGATCTCGACGGCGAAGTGGGCCACCGAGCCGGCCTTCGACGCGGGGATGTCGCCCGCGTCGCCGACGGCGAAGACGTTGGCGTACTTCTTCGACTGCATCGTGTGCTTGTCGACCGGCACGTAGTTCAGCTCGTCGCCCATGCCCGAGCGGGCGACGAAGTCGGCGCCCATGTTGAGCGGGACGGTCACCAGGAGGTCGAAGGGGACCTCACGCTCGTCGTAGGAGACCAGGGCCTTCTTCTCGTTGTCGACGCTCTCGACCATGAAGTCCGACTCGAGCGCGATCTTGCGCTCGTCGAGCATCGACCCGAGGTGCTCGGAGGCCGCCGGCTTGGTGAAGGCGCCCGGGAGCGGGGTGACGTAGGTCAGCTCGACCCGGTCGCGGATGCCGCGCTCACGCAGGTAGGACTCGGCCAGGAAGACGAACTCGAGCGGGGCGACCGGGCACTTGATCGGCATCTCCGTCACGTGGACGACGAGGCGGCCGTGATCGAACTCCGCGAGCGCCTCGGCCAGTGCCTTGGAGCCCTCGAGGGTGTAGAAGTCGAAGATGCTCCGGCGCCACTCGGGCCCGAGCATCCCGGGCGTCTGGTCGGGTCGCGGCGTCGTGCCCGTGGCGATGACGAGGTAGTCGTAGGCCAGGCTTCGCCCGTCGGTCAGCGCGACGGTGCTCGCCTCCGGGTCGATCCGGTCGACCTCGGCGACGACGAAGTCCACCCTGTCGGGCAGGAAGGTGTGCCGCGAGCGGACCACCTGCTTCTCGGTGTAGGCGCCGAAGGGGAGGAAGAGGTAGCCCGGCTGGTAGTGGGGCCGGTCGTCCTGGTCGACGACGGTGATCTGCCACTCGTCCCTGTCCAGGCGCCTCCTCAGCTTGTTCGCGATCATCGTCCCGGCGGTGCCGGCGCCCAGGATCAGCAGGTTCCTCACTACGTCCTCCTTGGCTGGTCTCTCGTCGTCAACGCTAGGCAGTCGGAGGCGCCTGACTCAGAGGCGAAGGTCCCTACCCCCGGGGGTATAGGGCCCTCGATTGCCGACGGCGTGCGAGATGTGTCCGGATCGGGATCAAGGTCCCGCCCTCGGTGACCTCCGCACCTTCCAGCGCTCGCTGGGCTTCTGCTGGCCTGTTACCAGGAGCTTTGTGCCTTGGAGGCGATCATGAGTACACCTGGCTATCCCGTGCACGTGGACGCGACGCTCGACACCGGTCACCTGAGTCGATGGCTGTGGCTGGTGAAGTGGCTGCTCGCGATCCCGCACTACTTCCTACTGGCCTTCTTGTGGGTGGGGTTCTTCCTGCTGAGCGTCATCGCGTTCTTCGCGATCCTCTTCACGGGCAGGTACCCCCACGCGATCTTCGACTTCAACGTCGGCGTGATGCGGTGGAGCTGGCGCGTGGCCTACTACACCTACGGCGCACTGGGCACCGACCGCTACCCGCCGTTCACCCTCGCCGAGGTCCCGGACTACCCGGCCCACCTCACGGTGGACTACCCCGAGCACCTCTCCCGCGGACTGGTCCTGGTCAAGTGGTGGCTGCTCGCCATCCCGCACTACCTGATCGTGGCGTTCCTCGTCGGCAGCGGCCTGTACGTCGCGTCGGGCACCACCCAGGGTGACAGCACCCAGTGGACGTGGAGCAGCGGGCTCATCGGCCTGCTCGTGATCATCGCGGCCTTCGCCCTGCTCTTCACCGGCCGCTACCCGCAGCAGATCTTCGACCTCGTGCTGGGCCTGAACCGCTGGGTCCTCCGCGTGGCCGCGTACGCCGGGCTGATGACCGACGAGTACCCACCGTTCCGCCTCGACATGGGCGGCCAGGACCCGGTTGCGGGGCGGGTCGCCGTGCCCGCGACCCCGGCGCCGCCGGCATCCGCGGGCGGTGGAGGCATGACCTGGAGCGCGGGGCGCATCATCGGTGTCGTGCTGGCCGCG
>DASSMS010000018.1:0-3196 GCA_035688575.1 Nocardioidaceae bacterium | reverse complement strand
GACGTCCCGCAAGGTCAGCGGCGCTTGTCGGGACCGAACAAGGGGAGGTCCTTCGGGGCGAAGCCCTCGCCCTGCGGCACACCCGGGCTGCTGCCCGGTCGCCGGTGGACGGTGATGCGCTCGACCCGGTCGAACGGCGCGGGGAGCATGTGGAGCTGCCCCGGCCAGGGCTGGCGGGGGGTAGGTCGAGCCAGTAACGCAGGACGAGCGCCTCGCGCTTGCGTTGGGGAAGGCCCGCGAGCGCGGCCATGACGGCCGTGCGGCTCTCGGGCTCACCGACCGGGGGCGACCGCGTCCACGAGGACCAGGTGCTCCCTGCCACGTCGGTCACGACCCTGTACCAGCGCCAGGAACCGGAAGGTTGACGCGGCGGCCGAAGTCTCTCAGGTCACGCGCACGACGGGCAGGTGCCGAAGATCTCGAGCGTGTGGCTGACGTCGGTGAAGCCGTGCTCCTCGGCCACCGAGGTGGACCAGCGCTCGACGGTCGGGCCCTCCACCTCGACCGTCCGCCCACAGCTGCGGCAGACGAGGTGGTGGTGGTGGCTGGCGCTGCAGCGGCGGTACAGCGCCTCTCCCTCCTGGGTGCGCAGGACGTCGACGTCGCCGTTGTCGGCGAGCGCCTGCAGGGTGCGGTAGACCGTGGAGAGCCCGACGTTCTCACCCTTGCGGCGCAGCAGGTCATGGATCTCCTGGGCGCTGCGGAAGTCCTCGCAGGCCTGGAGCGCGGCCGCCACCGCCCGTCGCTGACGGGTGGGGCGGGCTCCGGCCAGGGGCGCCTGGTCGCTAGTGCTCGTCATAGTGGCTCCCGTGCGGTGCGTGCCGGTGCCCGTCGTGCACGTAGTCGACGTGGTCACCGTGCGGGACGGCGAGGTGCCCGCAGTCCTCGCCGTGCTCGTGGGCGTGCTCCTCGGGTACGACGGTGTGCTCGCCGTCGTAGGCCCCGTCGGGGGTGATCGCGAACGGAGCCTGCATGCGCTGGCGACGACGCACCATCACCCCGAGCGGCCAGGCGAGGGCGAAGCCCGCTAGAGCGATGAGCACGGTGGTCGCGCCGGGGGCGACGTCGACGTACGCGGAGACCAGCACCCCGCCGAGGGAGGCCAGCGTGCCGAGGCCCATCGCGGTGACGAGGGTCGACCGGAAGCCTCGCGTCAGCTGTTGGGAGGTCGCCACGGGGACCACCATCAGGGCGCTGACGAGGAGGAGCCCGACGGTCCGCATCGCGATGGTCACCGTCACGGCCGCCATGACTGCCACCAGGATGTTGTAGAAACGCACGTTCAGGCCGGCGACCTTGGCGAACTCCTGGTCCTGCGCGACCGCGAACAGCTGGGGCGAGAGCCCCACGGCGACGACCACCACGACCACCGCGAGCACGACCGTGGTCCACACGTCCACGGCGGAGAGGGACAGGATGGAGCCGAAGAGGTAGGAGTTCAGCGTGCTGGCGCTCTGACCGCCGAGCCCGATGAGGAGCACGCCGCCGGCGATGCCCCCGTAGAAGAGCAGCGCCAGTGCGACGTCGCCGTTGGCTCGACCCTTCTCCCGGATCACCTCGATGAGGATCGCGCCCAGCGTCGCGACGACGACCGCGGTGATCGTGGGAGAGGTGCCCGTGAGCAGTCCGAGCGCGATGCCCGTGACGGCGATGTGGCCGATGCCGTCGCCCATCAGGGCGAGGCGACGCTGCACCAGGTAGGTGCCGACCGCCGGCGCCGCGAGGCCGGTGAAGAGGGCCGCGACGAGGGCGAGGACGACGAAGTCGTAGGTGAGGAGGCTCATGGTCGTTGCTCCCTCGGGGGCGCGTCGATCGGTGAGGCAACCGTCGGCGTGTGGTCGGAGTAGCGGGCCTGCAGCTCGGGGTGGTGGTGGCCGTGGTCGGCCCAGCCGTGCTCGAGCTCCTCGACCGAGGCGAGCGGAGGCCCGTCGTAGGCGATGCGGCCGTCCCGCATGACGACCGTCCGGTCGACCAGCGCAGCCATCGGGCCGAGCTCGTGGGCGACGAGGATGATCGTGGCGCCCTGCTCGACGAGCCCCGCGAGCGCGTCGGCGAAGGCTTGCTGGCTCTGGAGGTCCACACCCGCTGTGGGCTCGTCGAGGACGAACAGCTCGGGCTCGCCGGCCAGCGCCCGGGCGATGAGCGCTCGCTGCTGCTGCCCGCCGGACAGGGTCGAGCAGCCGTCGTGAGCACGCTCGGTGAGGCCGACCGCCCCGATGGCATTGCGGACCGCTGCCTTGTCCGCCTTGCGCAGCGGTCGCAGGAACGGGCGGCGGGAGAGGCGTCCGGACGAGACGACCTCCCACACGGAGGCGGGGACACCGGACGTCGCGCTCACCCGCTGCGGGACGAACCCGATCCGTCGCCACGCCCGGAACTGCGAGAGCGGGGTACCGAAGAGCGCGACCTCGCCGCGGCTGAGCGGGACCAGCCCCATGAGCGAGCGCACCAGGGTGGACTTGCCCGACCCGTTCGCGCCGAGCAGCGCGACGACCTCGCCCCTGCGAACGGAGAGGTCGATGCCGCGCAGGATGGGACGACCACCGATGGCGACGCTACCGTCGTGGATCTCGGCGACGACGGGACCGTCGTTCACTGGCATCGGTTCGCCGCCCTCAGCTCGTCGAGGTTGGTGCGCATGAGGGAAAGGTAGTCCTCGTCGGCGGTGGCGTCGCTCAGTCCCTCGATGGGGTCGAGCACTCCGGTCTCGACACCGAGGTCACGGGCGAGGGTCTCTGCGAGTGCGGGGCTGGCCAGGGTCTCTGAGAACACGACCGTGACCTCCTCCTGCTCGACCAGGTCGGCGAGCCCGGTCATCCGCGCGGCCGAGGGCTCCGCGTCCGGGGACAGCCCCGCGATGGGCTCGAAGTGCAGGCCGTACTTCTCGAGGTAGCCGAACGCGTCGTGGCTGACCACCACGGTGTCGACCTCACAGGCGGAGAGCCCCTCCTGGTAGTCGGCGTCGAGGTCGGACAGGTCTCCCTCCAGCGCGGCGAGGTTGGCCTCGTAGGCCGCGGCGTTCCCTGGGTCGGCCTCGGAGAGTTGACGCGCGACCTCGGCCGCAAGGGTGCTCATCCGCTCCGGGTCGAGCCAGAAGTGCAGGTCGACGTCCGAGCCGGCGTGGGCGGCGTGCTCCTCCTCGGCCTCGCCCTCGTGGGCTTCCGCGTCCGCGGGCTCGAGCTCCACCACCTCGGTC
>DASSMS010000134.1:0-13090 GCA_035688575.1 Nocardioidaceae bacterium | reverse complement strand
CCGGAGGACGCTACCGGCGGGCGCCCGTCGCTGCTTGGCGACACGCGACGGGCACGCGAGGTCAGGGTCAAGTGGCCGATGGCGGTCGCATCCCGACCGCCACCGCGGCCGCCATCGGCCACTTCCGACCGGCGAAGCGCTTCGCCGGTCTGCTAGCCGCGCCCGCTGCTGGACCGTGCCCGGCGCGAGACCGAGTCGATCGAGACCGCGAGCAGGAGCACCGCGCCGGTCACCATGTAGCGGACCGAGGAGTCGACGCCCACCACGTTGAGCCCGGTCTGGATCGACTGGAGCACGATGATGCCGAGCAGTGCGGCGTACGCCGACCCGCGACCACCGAACAGGCTGGTGCCGCCGATGACGGCAGCCGCGATCGCGGTCAGGTTCGTGTCGGTGCCGCCGCTGGCCTGCGAGACCGAGGTCAGCTGCCCCGCGGCGAGCAGACCACCTAGCGCCGCGAAGAAGCCGGTGAGCGCGAAGACCGAGAAGTACACGCGGGTCACGCGAATACCCGAGCGGCGGGCCGCCTCGACGTTCCCGCCGACCGCGAAGACGTGGCGTCCCCACCTGGACTTGCGGAGCAGCAGGTCCATGACCACGACGAGCCCCACGAAGGCGAGCGGGAGGTAACCGAGGCCGCGGTCGATGTTGAGGTAGTAGGTGAGGTAGAGCAGGCCCGCGGCCAGCAGTCCGGTCTTGACCGCGACACTCGTGTAGGACGGCGCAGACAAGCCCGCCGCCGTACGCCTGCGGATACCCCACAGCAGTGCAGCGCCGTAGCCCAACGCGGCGAGCAGCACGAGGACGTAGGAGGCCACCCCGCTCACGAAGGAGAACCGGGTGAACTCGATCAGGCCGGAGTCGGGCGGGAGGTTGACCGTGCCCTGGTCACCCAGCACCCAGAGCTGGAGGCCGAGGAACCCGAGCAGACCGGCGAGCGTGATCACGAAGCTCGGGACGCCGACCTTCGTGAACAGCAGTGCGTAGAGCAGACCGATCGCCAGACCCGTGCCCACGCCGGCCAGGAGGCCGAGCCACAGCGGCTGGTCGTTGTAGACGACGAGGACCGCCAGCACCGCGGCCGCCAGGCCGCTGACGGAGCCGACGGACAGGTCGATCTCTCCGAGCAGCAGCACCAGGACCACACCGAGGGCGATGATCCCGATGGGCGCTGCGAACAAGGTGATCGTGACCAGGGTCCGTGAGGACAGGAAGGTCGGCTCCTGGGCGTAGAAGACCAGGGAGATGATGACCAGGCCGACGATGACCGGCAGGCTCCCGAGGTCACCGCCCCGGACCCGGCGGCCGAACCTGTCGACAGCGCCGCGCAGCCCACCACCGTGGACCAGGCGCTCGTCGCTGCGATCAGTGGGGACCTGCTCAGCGGGCCCGGTCCCCTCCGGGACTCGCGTCGTCGTCTCAGGCATCGTGTGCCTCCGTGTGGTGAGCGTCCAGGTTGCGGCGGATCCGGTCGGCGACCACGTTGTCGGACGCGCCCGTGATCGCGGCCACGAGTTCCTCGGTGGTGGTCTCGTCGACGTTGAACTCCGCGGCGTTACGCCCGAGCCGGAGTACGACGATTCGGTCCGACACGGCCTGGACGTCGGCCATGTTGTGGCTGACCAGGATGACGCCGAGGCCGGTCTCACGGAGACGCTCGATCAGGTTGAGCACCTCGGCGGTCTGCGCGACGCCGAGGGCCGCGGTGGGCTCGTCGAGCATCACGATCTTGGGCGCCCCCACCAGGCTGCGGGCGATGGCCACGGTCTGCCGTTGGCCACCCGAGAGCGCTGCGATCGGGATCCGCACCGAGGGGATCTTCGCCGAGAGGGTGCGCAGCAGCCGCCACGCCTCCTTCTCCATGCTGACCTCGTCGAGCCATCCGCCCGACCCCCTCTCCTGACCGAGGAAGAGGTTGGCCACGACGTCGAGGTTGTCGCACAGGGCGAGGTCCTGGAAGACCGTGGAGATGCCGAGGGCCTGGGCCTCGCTGGGGCCACCCACGTGGACCTTGCGGCCGCCGAAGGTCATGGAGCCGCTGTCGGGCTGGTAGACCCCGGCGATGATCTTGACCAGCGTGGACTTGCCGGCACCGTTGTCCCCGACCAGAGCGACGACCTCGCCCTCGGAGACCTGAAGACTGACGTCGCTGAGGGCCTGGACGGCGCCGAACCTCTTGTCGATGCCCTCGAGGGACAGAACGGGTGAGTCGGTCGGCGTCGGGGGTCGCTCGGTTGTGGTCGCGGTCATGCCGCCTCCTGTTTTCCACCTGAGTTGATCGTGACAGGGGGTGGCCCGCTTTGTCAGCAGGCCACCCCTGGATTCTGCTGCGTCAGGAGAGGCCGGCCTCGGCGCAGGCGTCGGCGTAGTTGCCGGTGCAGATGTCGTCGACGCTGTAGAACTCGTCGGCGACGACCGTGTCGGCCACGTTGTCCTGGGTCACCACGACCGGGTCGAAGATGAACGACGCGACACCCTGGAAGTCCTCGGTGCCGGTGATCTCCTCTCCGTTCGCGATCTGGACGGCGACCTCCCCGGCCTTCTCGGCCTCGACCTTGATCGGCTTGTAGATGGTCATGTACTGCTGACCGGCCACGATCCGCTGGATGGCGGCGAGCTCGGCGTCCTGACCGGTGATCGGAGGCAGCTGGTCCGCGTCGATGCCCGCCCCGGTGAGCGCGGCGATGACGCCGCCCGCCTGGCCGTCGTTGGCCGCGTAGACACCCTTGATGTCGGCCGGGTCGAACTTGCCGAGCTGGTCGGTGGTCCACTGCTGGGCGTTGTCCGGGCTCCAGTCGGGGTTGTCGTACTCCGCCAGGATCTCCAGCTCGCTGGAGTCGATGGCGCTGTGCGCGCCCTCCTTGAACTGCGCGGCGTTCGGGTCGGTGGGCGCGCCGTTCAGCATGAGGATGCCGCCGCTGCCCACTGCCTCGACGAGCGCCTCGCCCTGCATCTGTCCTACCCGGTTGTTGTCGAAGGACATGTAGTAGTCGGCGCCCTCGATGAAGCGGTCGTAGGCGATCACCGGGATGTCGGCTGCCTGTGCGTCGGCGACGAGGGTCGAGGCCGACTCGCTGTCCACCGGGTCGAGGACCATCACGTCGACCTGGTCGGTGATCGCGGTCTCGACCTGCTGCTGCTGCTTGGCCGGGTCCTGGTCGGCGTTGAAGTAGACGACCTCGCAGTCGCCACAGTCCGCGGCCACCTTCTCCTCGAACAGCGGCTTGTCGAAGGCCTCGTAACGGGTGGTCTTCGACTCCGGGAGCAGCAGCGCGATCTTCTTGGCGCCGTCCTCTCCCCCGTTCTGCGCCTCGTTGGCGCCGCAGGCGGCGAGGCCGCCGACACCGATGACGACTGCGGCCGCGGTGACCCCGGCACGCCGGATGGAAAGCATCACTGGTCCTCCTCCTGTCCGGGTCCACGCCCGCACTCCTTCGTTGCTGACCGAGTGTGGTCTGTCACACGCTTGTCGTCAAGACTTGAATGCTAGATGTTCCGATTTGACCCACCTGCCTCGTTTGCCGTCACCTCTTGACGCTTCTCAGGCTCTAGGAGACAGTTCACGCATGCCACCTGCCAGCGACGAGGAGTTGACCGCCCGGCCCGCGCCCGGCTCCACCGCCTCGCTGCGCGCTGCCAACCAGCGGCGAGTGGTGCGCGTCCTCCAGCAGCTGCCCGCCGGCGGCACGCTCTCCCAGGCCGAGATCGCCAGGAGCACCCACCTGGCCCCCGCCACCGTCTCGAACATCGTCCGCGACCTGACCGCGGCAGGCATGCTCGAGACTCTCGTCGGCAGCGGCCGACGTGGCACAGCGGTACGCATCTCCCGACGGGCCGGCCTCGTGGTCGGCATCGACTTCGGGCACCGGCACGTGCGGGTGGCGGTGGGCGACCTCACCGGACAGGTCCTCGACGGGCAGCGTGAGAGCATCGCGGCCGACCACGGGTACGCCGAAGGTCTCGACCGCGCGTCCGCGATGCTCGACGCGCTCCTTGAGAAGGTCGACGCCGCACCGGAGGAGGTCCTGAACATCGGGCTCGGGCTCCCTGCGCCCATCACGAACGAGAACGTCGTGCTCTCCTCCGCGATCCTGCCCGGGTGGGAAGGTGTCAACGCAAAGACGGCGGTCGAGGAGCGGCTCGGGAGGCCGGCCCACATCGAGAACGACGCGAACCTCGGGGCGCTCGCCGAGCACCTCCACGGCGCCGGGGCCGGCCATGACGACCTGGTCTACGTCAAGGTCTCCTCCGGTGTGGGCGCAGGCATGATCCTCGGCGGCAAGCTCTTCCGCGGGGCCAACGGGACGGCGGGCGAGATCGGCCACCTGACCATCGACGAGCAGGGGCCCTTCTGTCGCTGCGGAAGCCGGGGGTGCCTGGAGGCGTATGCCTCGGTCGGCATGGCGCAGGCTGCCCTGGAGTCGCAGCTGCCCGGGGCCGGCATCGACGAGATCGTCGTGGCCGCGAAGGGCGGCAACGTCTCGGCCCTCCGGATGTTCGAGGACGCCGGCCTGCACCTCGGCTGGGGCCTCGCGATGCTCGCGAACCTCATCAACCCGAGCGCGATCGTGGTCGGTGGCGACATGTCACGCGCGGGCGACCTGCTGCTCGACGCGATCCACATCGGCATGCGCCGCCATGCCCTCGCATCGGTCTCCTCCGGGACCCTCGTCACGTCTGCCGCCCTGGGTGACCGGGCCTCCGTGGTGGGCGCCCTCCTGCTGGCGCTCGAGCGCACCGAGCTGGTGCCGGCGCACGGCATCGGCTGATCCGCGCCGGGCTTCCAGAGGTACGCCGGGCCGCGGCCTCGGCTAGCCGCCCCGCAGCACGGACCTCCGGCGGAGGTACTCCTCCTCCTCGATCTCACCGCGTGCGTACCGCTCGTCGAGCACCTGCTCCGCCGTACTCGCACCGGGCCTGCCACCGGCCGGCGCTCCACCTGTGTGACCGGCGCCAGACGACCGCGTCACGAGCCAGACGACCGCGCCTACCACGAGCGCAGCGACCACCAGGAGCAGCAGGAGCGCGAAGAGCCAGCTGCCCCAGCCGACCCCGTCGTGCATGCGGTCCCACATCTCGTCTGCGTCTTCCCACCTCCGACGGTTGCGCATGGGCCCGAACTCGTCACTCGTCACGATGACTCACCCGCCCTTCGCTCACGACAGGAGCAGCATGCGCCCGCGGGCTCACCCGCGAACAGGGCCGTTCGCCCCTCATCGCCGCCGACGCAGGTCTAGGGTCGACCCTCATGGAGGAACGAGACCTTTCCCGGTACGCCCTGGTCGTCGTCGACGCCCAGAAGGGGTTCGAGAACCCGGCATGGGGCATCCGCAACAACCCAGCTTGCGACGAGAACATCGCCGCCTTGGTCGACCGGTGGCACGCGGCGGGGCGGCCCGTCGTACACGTCCGCCACGACTCGACGAACCCAGCCTCACCGCTGCACGCGGGCTCCCCCGGAAACGAGCTCAAGGACTACCTCGCCGCTTCGCCGGACCTCCTTGTCACCAAGAGCGTCAACTCGAGCTTCCACGGCTCGCCGGACCTGCACGCGTGGCTGGTCGAGCGGGGACTCGCCGGGATCGTGGTGTGCGGCATCACGACCAACCACTGCTGCGAGACGACCGCACGCGTGGGCGGCAACCTCGGACACGACGTGCTGTTCGTCATCGACGCGACCCACACCTTCGACCGCACCGGGCCCGACGGCACCACCATGACCGCTGACGAGCTCGCGCGCGCCACGGCGACGAACCTCCACGGCGAGTTCGCCACCGTGGTCAGCACGAGCGAGCTCCTCGAGGCCGAGCCGGCGTACGGTCCGCACGTCTAGTCCGCCCGGGTCGAGGGGGCCTCAACGAGCCGTCACGCCTCTTCGTCCTCGACGAGCGCGGCGAGTCTCGCGAGGGACTCTGACCACCCGGCCTCGTTGTCGGCGGTCGACACGCCGCTGGGCAACCCTTCGTGCAGCGCAACGAGGTCGGTGCCGGCGTCGGCCTCGGCGAGGGTGACCGTGATGGTCATCTCGCCACGCATCGCCGGGTCCTCCGTCTCGAACTCGTCCGCCTCCACCACGAGCTCGTTCGGCACCAGCTTCAGGAAGCGTCCGTGGTAGGTGTCCGTGTGCGCGGAGGTCTTCCCCGCCCTGGTGGCCCCGCGGTACGTGAGGGAGATTCGGAAGGCGCCGCCTTCGTGACCCTCGAACTCGTGAACCTCGCAGGTCATGCCTGATGGCACCTTCCACCGCGCGACCGCCTCCGGGTCCAGAAGCGCTCGGTAGACCCGCTCACGCGGGGCGTTCAGGTGGCGAGTGACTCGCGTAGCGGTCATGACGTCCATGGTGACGCGTCGCCCGCGGTCCTCGTAAGGTCAGCGCTCGCTCGCGGACCGGCCCACGTCTGCGCCGATGCGGTAGAGGACGTGCGGCCGGAGGGGGTGCCCGACCTCGACCCCGGGATGGTCGAAGGTTCCGTCGCGGAGCATGCCGAGCCGTTGCATGACAGCCTCTGACGGCCTGTTGAGAACGGCCGTCATCGACCAGATCACAGGTAGCCCGAGCTCGATGAGTCCTACGTCGAGTGCCGCCCGGGCTGCTTCCATCGCGTAACCCTGGTGCCAGGCGTGTCGAGCGAGTCGCCAGCCCACCTCCTGACCTCCCGCGTCGGGAATGCCGTCCGGCATAGGGTTCAGCCCCGTGAAGCCGATGAACTCGCCGTTGGCAAGAACCTCTAGCGCCCACAGCCCGTAGCCCCGCTTGTCGAAGCGCTGCTCGAAGCGGTCGACGGATCGGTCACTTGCCGCGCGATCGAGTGGGGCAGGGAAGTAACGCATGACTTCGGGGTCGGCGTTCATGTCCGCGAAAGGCGCCCGGTCCGAGTCCCGCCAGCGCCGCAGCAGCAGACGTTCGGTGCGCACCTCTTCGAAGTTCCTCACCGAAGTGTCCTTACCCGAGTCGGCGGGTCACTCCCACTCGATGGTGCCGGGCGGCTTGCTCGTGATGTCGACGGTGACCCGGTTGATCTCGCGCACCTCGTTGGTGATCCGGGTGGAGATCTTCTCGAGCACGTCGTACGGCAGCCGTGCCCAGTCCGCGGTCATCGCGTCCTCGGAGGTGACCGGACGTAGGACCACGGGGTGACCGTAGGTGCGGAAGTCGCCCTGCACGCCGACGGAGCGTACGTCGGCCAGCAGCACGACCGGGAACTGCCAGATTTCGCGGTCGAGACCCGCCTGGGTGAGCTCCTCGCGTGCGATCGCGTCGGCCTCACGCAGGATCTCCAGCCGGTCGTGGGTCACCTCGCCGATGATCCGGATACCGAGGCCGGGACCGGGGAACGGGTGCCGCCAGACGATCTCGGAGGGCAGCCCGAGCTGCTCGCCGACGAGACGGACCTCGTCTTTGAACAGGGTCCGCAGCGGCTCGACGAGCTCGAACTCTAGGTCCTCGGGGAGACCACCCACGTTGTGGTGCGACTTGATGTTGGAGGTGCCGGCCCCACCACCGGACTCGACGACGTCGGGGTAGAGCGTGCCCTGCACGAGGAAGGAGACCTTGTCGCCGTGCTCGGCGGCCTCGCCGACGATCTCGAGCTCGGCTGCCTCGAAGACCCGGATGAACTCCCGGCCGATGATCTTGCGCTTCTCCTCCGGGTCGGTGACGCCGGCCAGCGCCTCGAGGAACCGCTGCTGTGCGTCCACGACGTGCAGCGAGACACCAGTCGCAGCGACGAAGTCCCGCTCGACCTGCTCGGCCTCCCCCTTGCGGAGCAGACCGTGGTCGACGAACACGCAGGTGAGCTGGTCACCGATAGCCCGCTGCACCAGGGCGGCGGCGACCGCGGAGTCGACCCCTCCGGAGAGACCACAGATCGCCTGCTTGTCGCCGATCTGCTCTCGGATCCGCCCGACCTGCTCGTCGACGATGTTGACCATCGTCCAGGTCGGCCGGCAGCCGGCGATGTTGTGCAGGAAGTGGGTGAGGACGGCCTGGCCGTGCTCGGTGTGCATGACCTCGGGGTGCCACTGCACACCCGCGAGCCGGCGCTCGAGATCCTCGAACGCCGCCACCGGCGACCCTGGTGACGTGGCCAGCGCCGTGAAGCCCTCGGGCGCCGCGACGACCGAGTCGCCGTGGCTCATCCACACGCGGTGGCTCTCGGGAACCTCCGAGAGCAACGTCCCGCGCGCGGTGACCGTGACAGGGGTACGCCCGTACTCCGACGTCCCCGTCCGGCGTACCTCCCCACCGAGCGCCAGGGCCATCGCCTGGAAGCCGTAGCACATGCCGAAGACGGGAACCCCCGCCTCGAAGATGTCCGGTCCCACCTGCGGGGCGCCGGCCTCGTACACCGAGGAGGGGCCCCCGGAGAGGACGATCGCCTTGGGGTTCCGCGCGAGCATGTCCTCGACCGGCATGGTGTGCGGGACGATCTCCGAGTAGACGCGAGCCTCGCGCACCCGACGGGCGATGAGCTGGGCGTACTGCGCCCCGAAGTCGACGACGAGGACGAGGTCGTGATCGGTCACCGGGGACCTTTCGAAGTGGCCTAGAGCGGGCAGCCACCCTCCGGGGCGGCCCTGCGAGTCTATCCGGCCGCCCCACCGCGGTTCTGCGCCGCCTCAAGACCGGCGGAGCGGGCGTGACGCGGAAGTGCCCGTCCAGACCCCCCTTGTCCGTGCCGCCGAGCAGGAGCAGGCTGGAGTAGTCCCGCTCCATGCGCACAAGCTCCTGCCGAGCGAAGTGGGCCGCGATCGTCGCACCGGCCCCCTCCCCGTGCATCTCAACCCCCCACTGCACGGGGCCCCCGGGGTCGGTGCGGCCACCTGCCCACATGCGGATCGAGCTGGGGGAGGGCTCATGTGACAGTGACGCGCGACCGTGCGTCGACCCGTCAGTACTTCGGCTCCGTCGGGCCGCTCGCGGGGACCCGCTCGAGTGTGGACTCCCAAGGCGTGTTCGCCGCGAACCGCCCGGTCCCCCGGCTCTACGAGGACGGCAGACCGGCGGTCTGAGCCGGGCACAGTGACGGCGGACGGTCGGACGCAACCCCTGAGTCCGGCCGTCCGTCACGCTGATTTACAGCCTGCTTGTGCATGCCAAAAAAAGATTCATAACCGGCGTAACCCCCCCGGTCCGTACCTCGTTGAGCAGGACAGACCCGGTGGCTTTGCTCCCTCCCAGGCCGGGTCTCGCAGTCCGTGCATTTGTCCAGCAGATGCGTGGACGGTTCAGGGCCCGACCAACCCTCCCTCCCCGGTCGGGCCCTGAGTCCGTTCCGGGGGCCTCAGCGCCCCCGGGACGGGGCGGCCCGGTCGAGGCGCACGGCGCCCGAGTGCACAAGGGCCGCCCCCCGTCAGAACGGCAGGGCGGCCCTTTCGTCCGTCCAGGTCAGCGCCGGGTCAGGAGACACCCACGATCGGCAGGCGCAGCGCACCGGGAGCATCCGCCGGTACCGCTGGGCGGGTCGGCCGGACGGGGGCGATCCGCTCGTACGGCGCCCCGAGCGGAGGCCGTGGGTCGGCCTCGCCCTTGTTGGGCCAGTACGCCATCGCCCGCTCGGCCTGGGCTGTGATCGTCAGGGACGGGTTCACGCCGAGGTTCGCGGAGATCGCCGAGCCGTCCACGACGTGGAGGCCCGGGTGGTCGAAGACCCGCTGGAACGGGTCGATGACCCCGGTCTCGGGCGACTCCCCGATCGTGCAGCCGCCGATGAAGTGCGCCGTCAGCGGTCTGTTGAACGGCTCCCCGATGGACCCGCCGGGCTTGCCGCCGAGGATCTGGGCCATCTCTCGGACGACCTTGTTCCCGATCGGGATCCAGGTGGGGTTCGGCGCCCCGTGCCCCTGCCGGGAGCTCAGGTGCCGGCGACCAGTGAGCCGACTGCGCTTGGAGAAGGTCGTGATCGAGTTGTCGATCGACTGCATGACCAGCGCGATCACCGTCCGCTCGGACCAGTGGCGCAGGTCGTAGAGGTCGAAGACGTTGTGCTTCTCCTTCCACATCTCCTTCAGCCAGATCTTCCACCGCGGGTAGTGCGGGACGTGGTGGTCGGTGAGCACGGTCTGGAGCAGCGACATCACGTTGCTGCCCTTGCCGTAGCGCACCGGCTCGATGTGGGTGTCCTCGTCGGGGTGGAACGAGGAGGTGATGGCCACGCCCTGGCTGTAGTCGACCTTCGTGTCCGGGGCGATCGCGCCCAGGATCGACTCCGAGTTCGTCCGTGACAGGTAGCCGAGGCGCTTGGAGAGCCTGGGCAGGTGTCCTTCGTCGCGCATCTTGAACAGCAGCCGCTGCGTCCCGAGCGCGGAGGCCGAGAAGACGACCTGCTCGGCGGTGAGCGTACGACGCACCGCCTTCCGGCGTACCTTCGCCTTGGTGAAGCGGACGTCGACCGCGTAGCCGCCGCCGTCGAGGGGGCGCACGCGCTCCACCGTGGTCAGCTCGTGCACCCGCGCTCCGAGCCGCTCCGCGAGGTAGAGGTAGTTCTTCACGAGGGTGTTCTTCGCATTGTGGCGACACCCGGTCATGCACTCGCCGCAGCCGAGGCAGGTGTTGCGATCGGGTCCGGCGCCTCCGAAGTAGGGGTCGGCCACCTGCTCGCCCTTGGCCTGTTCGGGACCGCCGAAGAAGACGCCGACCGGTGTGGGGTGGAAGGTCTCCCCGACGCCCATGTCGTTGGCGACCTTCTCCATGACGTCGTCCGAGGGTGTGCGCAGCGGGTTCTCGACCACGCCCAGCATCCGCTTGGCCTGGTCGTAGAACGGCGCGAGCTCGTCCTTCCAGTCGGTGATGTCCCGCCACTGCGGGTCACGGTAGAACGCCGGCAGCGGCTCGTAGAGGGTGTTCGCATAGACCAGGGAGCCGCCGCCGACGCCGGCGCCGGAAAGGATCAGGGCGTCCTTGAGCGCGTCGATGCGCTGGATGCCGTAGCAGCCGACCTCGGGGCGGAACAGGTACTTCTGGACGTCGAAGGACGTGGCCGCGAAATCCTTGTCCTCGAACCGCGCACCGGCCTCGAGCACGCCGACGCGGTACCCCTTCTCGGTCAGCCGGAGCGCCGACACCGAGCCGCCGAAGCCGGACCCGATGACGAGCACGTCGTAGTCGAACTCGTTGCTCACAGTCGTCTCTCCCTCAGGGACGCTTGGTCTTGCGCATCAGGCGAAGCTGCGCGGTCATCACTTTGGCAAAGGTCTCGTCGCTCATCCCGAGAACCGGTGAGAACCGGAACAGCCGCTGTACCGCAACCGCCTGCGCGTCGGTGTAGCGGTGGATCCCCTCAGCGCCCTGGCGCCGGCCGAGGCCGGACTCGCGCATGCCGCCCATCGGGGCGTCGAGGCTGCCGAACGTCGCCGCAAACGCCTCGTTGACGTTCACGGTGCCGCACTTGACCTGGTGCGCGATCGCGCGACCCCGCTTGACATCGCGGGTGTAGATCGAGGCGTTGAGGCCGTAGTCCCCCTCGTTGGCCCGCGCGATGGCGTCCGCCTCGTCGTGGAACCGATAGAGCGAGACCACCGGCCCGAAGGTCTCCTCGCCGAAGCACGTCATGTCCGGGTCCACGCCCTCGAGGATCGTGGGCTCGTAGAAGAACGGACCCAGGTCCGGCCGGGCCCTGCCTCCGGTCAGCACGCGTGCCCCCTTGGCGACCGCGTCCTCGACGTGCGCGGTGACCGTGTCGAGCTGCTGCCGCGAGATCAGCGAGCCGATGTCGGTGCCCCACTCGAGACCCGCCCCGAGCTTCTGTGCCTTGGTCCGGGCCACGAACCGCTCGACGAACCGGTCGTAGACCTGGTCTGCGACGAACAGCCGCTCCATCGACACGCACAGCTGGCCCGCGGAGGAGAAGCACGCCCGGACCGCGCCCTCAGCCGCCCGCTCGACGTCGGCGTCGCGCAGCACGAGCATGGGGTTCTTTCCGCCGAGCTCGAGGGAGCAGCCGATCAGGTTGCGACCCGCCTGCTCCGCGATCACCCGGCCGGTGGCCGTCGAGCCGGTGAAGCAGATGTAGTTGGATCGGCCGATGATCTCACTGCCGAGCACCCGACCCGGACCGGCGACGATCTGCCAGAGGTCCCTGGGGAAACCCGCTTCCTCGAGGAGCTGCGCACCGAGCAGGGCGGACAGCATCGTCTGGGCGTCAGGCTTGTGTACGACGGCGTTGCCGGCCATGAGCGCGGGCAGCCCGTCCGAGAGGGCCATCGTGAACGGGTAGTTCCACGGCGAGATGATCCCCACGACACCCTTCGGCACGCGGTTGACCTCGACCTGGGTGAGCACCGGGACGATGCCGACCCGCTTGGAGGCCCCGAGGTGACGCTCGAAGGTGCGTGCGTAGTACCTCGCCGTCATCGCGACGTGCAGCGGCTCGTCGAAGGCGTGCTTGCGCGACTTCCCAGACTCCCAGCAGATCAGGTCGGTGATCTCGTCCTGGCGCTGGAGGATCAGGTCGTGGAGGTTCAGCAGCTTCTGGGCGCGTTCCTTGACCGGCATGGCCGCCCACTGCTCCTGCGCACGGCGGGCCCGCGTGAACGCCTCGGCGACGTCGTGCAGGCTCGACTGCGGGATCGTGGCGAGCGGCTGCCCGTTGAAGGGGCACGTAGTGGTGACGCTCTCGCCGCTCGTCGAGACGATGCGCGCTGTCAGGGCGCGGACGTACGCGGGGTCGAGCGCGTAAGACGCGGTGAGATCGTGCTCTGGGTCGGAGGGGCCCGATGTGCCCAGACTCGAACCGGACTCGGGGGCGGGGTCAGGCGTCGCAGACATGATACCGAGAGTATGTGACCGCGGTCTCAAGGACCAGAGACCACCTCGAGAATGAGACGACGCTCACAGAGGACCTCGAACGGTCGCTAGACCACCCGGGCCACCGGGGCGGGACAGCAACCCGACACCTCTGGGTTATCCGAGAACGCGAAAGCCCCCGCGAGACGAGCCCGCGGGGGCTTTGCGAAAGTATGTCCGGCGACGTCCTACTCTCCCACACACTCGCGTGTGCAGTACCATCGGCGCTGAAAGGCTTAACTTCCGGGTTCGGAATGGGACCGGGTGTTTCCCTTTCGCTATGGCCGCCGAAACTCTATGGAGTAA
>DASSMS010000041.1:0-16446 GCA_035688575.1 Nocardioidaceae bacterium | reverse complement strand
ATGGTCGCCTCCGGCACGAGGTAGGCCTGCGCGATCTGACGTGTGGTCAGGCCGCCGACGGCCCGCAGGGTGAGTGCGACCGCTGACGCCGGCGTGAGGGACGGGTGGGCGCACAGGAAGTAGAGCTGCAAGGTGTCGTCCCCCGACGCGCCGGGACCGGGTGCGGGCTGCTCCTTGACGAGCTCCTCGCGTCTGCGACGGGAGGCATCGGCGCGGGCGGCGTCGAGGAACTTGCGCCAGGCCACGGTGACCAGCCAGCCCTTCGGGTCCCGCGGCGGTTCGGTCGCCCACAGGCGCACCGCTTCGACCAGGGCGTCCTGGACGGCGTCCTCGGCCGCCGCGAAGTCGGCTCCGCGGCGGACGAGGACCCCGATCACCGAGGGCGTGAGAGCCCGGAGTCGGCGCTCGTCCATCGACGTCACTCCGTGACGGTCGGAGGTGCGGTCAGGAAGGGGCGCACCTCGAGCCACTCGTGGATCGGCTTTCCGCCTGCGCCTGGAGCCGCCGACAGCTCGCCGGCCAGCTCGACTGCGCGGTCGTAGCTGTCGACGTCGATCACCATCCAGCCGGCGATCAGGTCCTTGGTCTCCGCGAAGGGGCCGTCTGTCACCGGCGGTCGACCCTCCCCGTCGTAGCGGACGAAGGTGCCCTCCGGGGAGAGCGCCTGGCCGTCGACGAACTCGCCGGTGCCCTCGAGCCGTGCAGCGAAGTCGTGCATGTACTGCATGTGGGCGGCGATCTCCTCCTCGGTCCACCGGTCCATCGGTACGTCGTTCACCGGCGTCGGGGCGCCGCGGTAGTGCTTGAGCAACAGGTACTTGGCCATGAGTTCTCCTCGATGCGGTGCGGCCCATGGTGGCCGCGTTCGCTCCAGGGACGGAACCGTTCCTCGGTTCTCGACATGGTGTCGCGAGGATCTTCCGTTCGTCCGCTCACTCAGCACGTTATGTCGTCCGGGCGAGCGCTCGGGCTGACTCCGGAACTCCGGTGTGACGGGCCCTGCTCAGGGTCCGGTGGCCACCGGGCGGGTGCGCGTGTGCACCCACTCGCTCCACGACCCCGGGTACAACGCCGCGGCGAGACCGAGCGCCTCCAGGGCGAGCACGTCGTGGGTGGCGGTGATGCCGGACCCGCAGTAGACGCCGACCTCTCGCCCCGGGCGGACCCCAGCGTGCTCGTAGACCGGCGTGAGAGATGCTGCGTCCTTGAACCTGCCGCCCGGCTCCTCGAGGTTGTCGACGGTCGGGACGTTGACGGCTCCAGGGATGTGCCCCGCAACCGGGTCGACCGGCTCGACCTCGCCACGAAAGCGCTCGGGGGCCCGCGCGTCGAGAAGGGTGCCCTCACGCGCGACCCTGGCGGCGCCCTCGGCGTCCAGCACCGGCATGCCGCCCGGGCGAGCGGTGAAGTCCCCGGGTGCGGGCTCGGTCGGCCCTTCCTCGACCGCCCCGACGTCGGCGAGCCAGGCCTGCCAGCCGCCGTCGAGCACCTTCACCTCCCGGTGCCCGTGGTAGCGCAGCAGCCACCAGCAGCGCGCCGCCGAGGTGCCCGCCACCGCGTCGTAGACGACGACCGGGGTGCCTGAGCGCACGCCGCACCGGCGCATCGCGGCCTCGAATCG
Source organism: Nocardioidaceae bacterium (assembly GCA_035688575.1). Classification (GTDB taxonomy): domain Bacteria; phylum Actinomycetota; class Actinomycetes; order Propionibacteriales; family Nocardioidaceae; genus Nocardioides_C. Next base: position 14,825 of record DASSMS010000041.1, on the reverse strand, counting down.
GCCGGCCTCGGGCAGCGGGTGACGTCCGCGGGCGCCCGGCGGGTCGGCGAGGTCGGTCTCGAGGTCGACGTACGACGCTCCGGGGATGTGACCGCGGACGAACTCGTCGTGACCGGGTGGGCCACCGAGCTGCCAGCGGACGTCGAGCAGGACGACGGGAGCGTTCAGGGCAGCGAGCCGGCGCGGGGTGATCAACGGGGAGTGGGGCACGGGGGTCCTGTCGGTCGAGCGGCCGGTCAGTCGAACGGGAGCGGGTCGGGCACCATGGAGACCGCCTTGGCCCTCGCGGCGGTGAGCTTGCGACGGTGGTGCTGACGGCAGAGCACCTCGTAACCGACGAGCGGGCTGTCGACGGGCGGGTCCTCGTCCACACCCTTGGTGTCGCCCACGACGATCACCTCACCCTCGGTCACCATCACGCCGTTCTCCGTCCGGGCGTTGTGCGTGGCCCGTTTGCCGCACCAGCACAGCGCCTCGACCTGCAGCACGTGCATTCGGTCCGCGAGCTCCACCAGACGCGCGGACCCGGGGAACATCTCGGAGCGGAAGTCGGTGAGGATGCCGAAGGCGAACACGTCGATCTGGAGCTCGTCGACGATCCTCGCGAGCTGCTCGATCTGATCGCGCGTGTAGAACTGCGCCTCGTCGCAGATCAGGTAGTCGATCCGTGCTCCGTGGGTGAGCGAGTGCACGACGTAGTTCCAGAAGTCGAAGTCGTCCTCTACCTCGCGTGCCTCGTGGGTGAGGCCGAGCCGGCTCGAGAGCGTCGCCGCCCCCGCCCTGTCCCTTGTGGTGAAGATCCTCCCCGACCGTCCGCGCGCGGCGTGGTTGTGGTTGGTCTGGAGCGCGAGGGTGGACTTACCGGAGTCCATGGTGCCGGTGAAGAATTGGAGTTCAGCCACGGGCGAGCATCATGCCACGTCAGGAGACCAGAATCGGGATCAGCATCTCCGCGGGCGTCAGCGAGCCGTGCAGTCCCACCAGCTTGGTCTCGAGCGGGAAGGCCGACCGAGCCAGCACGGCGTAGTCCTCCCTGCAGGCGACGAGCACGTCACCGATCCGGGGGCGTACGTCGAAGGACAGCTCGCCGAACCAGCCCAGGCGCAGCGCCTCGTCGCGGGTGAGCACCTCGGCACGGTCCCCCAGCACCTCCCGCCAGGTGGCGGCGACGTCGTCGACCGCGCCACCACGGCAGTACAGCTGGCGGAACCGCGCCTCCCCACCGACGAGCGCCACGCCCTCGCGCAGCTCCGCGTGGTCGTCCACGTCGAGGCGACGCTCTGCCGGGGAGTCGACCATGCCGTGATCGGCGACCACGAGGATGCGGACCTCGGAGGGCAGCGACTCACGCAGCTGCTCGGCGGCGGCATCGATCATCGACAGCTCCTGCTGCCACTGCAGGGACCGCACCCCGTAGGCGTGCCCGGTCCAGTCGAGGTCGCCGTCGTACATGTAGGTCACCGACGGCGAGCCGGATGATGCCTGCACCACGGCGGCGAGCCGTTCGCCGACCTTGTCCGCCCCGACGAACTCCGCTCCCCTGGAGCCCGCCACCGTGAGTCCCGAGGCGGCGAAGTCGCGCCTGTTGACGACCGTGGTGTGCACGCCGGCGGCCGCCAGCCGCGCGAAGGCCGTGGTGTGCGGCTGCCACTCGCGCGGCTCGACGTCGGTGTCCCACTGCAGCGCGTTGAGCAGCCGGTCGCTGCCGGGGATCCGCGACGTGTAGCCGACGATGCCGTGCATGCCGGGGGTCAGGGCGGTGCCGAGCGAGGTCAGGCTGGTCGCGGTGGTCGAGGGAACTCCGACGGTTGCCGGCGCGCGGTCGCCGAGCAGGGAGTGGAGGAACGGTGCCTCCTCGGGGTGGTCGCGCAGCAGTTCGTAGCCGAGCCCGTCGACCAGGAAGACGACGTAGCGCTGCGCCTCCGGCAGCACCAATGAGGTCGCGCCGAGTCCGGCGTCGACCCCCATGGCGACGGCGACGGCCGGGAGGACGTCCCCGAGGGAGCGGTCATGGTAGGCCGGTGCTACGAAGTCGGCCCCCATCACTGCTGAGCGGTGCCGGCTGTGCTCGTGGAGAGCGCCTCGGCGAACTCCAGGACGTGGGCCACCGCGTCGCTGCCGTCGGCGGCGGCGCTGACCCTGATCGAGAAGTCGTCGGAGGCGATGACGCCGGTGTACCCGTGGTCGGCGTCGCACTGCGGGTCGCTGCACGCGGCGGGCTCGAGGTCGACGCGGCCCACGCCGCCCCACCCGATGGTCAGCACGACCTCGTTGGCTCCCGGCGGCGGAACGGGCTTCCCGACGTAGGAGGCCGGGTTGGCGACCATCCGGTTCACGACCACCGAGCGGACGGTGGAGAGCATGACCGCCTCGCTGGAGGTCGAGGTGTACGGCGCCGGCAGGAGGTCGTCGGGCTCGTGCTCGTCGGTGTGCGCCACGATCAGCCGCGTGGGCGTGAGCACCACCACCGTGATGTGCCGGCGCACCTCGTCGCGGTCGATGGTCGGCTCGTGGTGCACCAGGTAGGAGATCACACGCTCACCGGCCACGGCGGCGTTCACCGAGTCAGCCACGACGTCCGGGTAGTACCCCGACTTCTCGATGGCGGCGCGGAGGTCTGCATTGCGGTCAGGCATGCTGCTCAGTCTTTCATGCAGCCCGCCTGCCTCATGCCGCGAGGACGACCTCCGGCTCGAGCCCGTCCTGGGTGCGGGTCAGGTGGCATCGCAGGTCGAGGAAGAGCAGTGCTGCCACCGACGTACCCCCGACCGTGAAGACCACCCACAGCCGCTCGAGCCCGTTGCCGATCAGAAGGCCGCTGAGCGCCGGGCCGATGATCATCGCGATCGTCCAGGTCATGCCCTGCAGCGCGTTGTAGCGACCGCGCAGCTCCTCGGCGGCGAGGTCGTTGACGATTGCCGGTGCGAGCGGAGCCCACAGCGTCTCTCCGAGGCCAAAGATGCCCAGGCCGACGACGACGAGCATCACGGCCACCCAACCGTCCACCGCGTCGGAGGAGGCGATCACGGCCCACGAGACCGACCAGACCAGGGCGCACAGCGCGAGCATCGACGTACGGCGACGGCCCTTGATCAGCCGCAGTGTGACCAGCTGCCCCAGGACGATGGCCGCGGTGTTGGCTCCGAACGCCCATCCGAGCGCCCTGGCCGGGATCTCGGCGACCCCCACCGCGTAGGCGGCGAACCCGGCCTCGAACTGGGCGTACCCGAAGGTGATGACCAGGATCGAGATCGCGGTGACCCGCAGGAGCGTCCGGTCGCGCAGGACAACGCCCCAGCCTGGCGCCGACCCGGTCTCGACCTCGACGCCCTGAGCGCCCGCGGGAGCGGCGCCCGTCCCGCGAGGAAGGCTCAGCACGACCGCGATGTAGGCCACGTAGGACAGCGCGTCGAGGAAGTAGAGCCGCTCGAAGGACGAGGGGTCGCCGACGTGGATCAGCATCGCGCTGACGACACCGCCCACGCCGAGGCCGGCGTTGAGCAGCATGAACTGGAAACCGTAGACCCTCTCCCGGGAGCCCTCGGGCACCAGACGCGTCAGCATCGCCGTCGAGGCCGGGTAGAGCCCGACCGTGCCGAGCGTGATGAACGAGGCGACGCCGAAGGCGTGCAGCGTGCTGTCGACGAAAGCCAGCGAGGCGACCCCCGCGGCCTCGGCGGTGAGGCCGACCAGCATCACCGGGCGCGGCCCGAACCGGTCGATGAGCGTCCCGCCGATAGGCGAGCCGACGAAGCCCAGCAGTCCCATCCACGCGAAGAGCAGGCCGACGGTCGAGGTCGAGATGCCCCGGACCTCTGCCAGGTACACGTACAGGAACGGCATGGTCAGCCCGCTCCCGAGAGACGAGAACGCAATCCCGACGAAGAGCCGCTTCACGATCGGGTCGAGGCCGGCTGGGACGAGGTCGTCGACGGGATCCTCGAGGTCGCGGGCGGTGGTCACGGGCGGAAATTCTCCGGTAAGGAACAGTTTCGCGCCAATGAATTACGGAGGTGGGTCCGTGACGCCGGACACCCGGTGCGTAGAGTCGTGGCTCAGTCGTGGAGCGTGTCGCCCGCCTGGGCGCTGAGACGCCGCACGTACCAGTCGGAGCGCGCGTCGGCGACCGGCTCCACACGCCCGCGAGCATCGAGCACGGTCGCGCCGCCGGCGCCGACGAGCACGAGGTTCAGGTCGAGTGCACGGACCTGCGGAAGGTCGTTCTTCAGCTGCGCCACCCTCAGCAGGAGGTGCTCGACAGCCTCGACGTCGACCTTCTCGCCGCCTCGGTACCCGAACAGCATCGGCGCCGCCTTGATCTCCCGGACCATCTCGGTGGCCTCGCCGCTGTGCATGGGCGGGATCCGGTACGAACGGTCCCCGAGGAGCTCGGTGGCCGCCCCGGAGATGCCGAACGACACCACCGGCCCGAACAACGGGTCCTCCATGCCGCCGATCCCCACAGGCACGCCCGGTGCGGCAACCCGCTGGACGATGAACCCGGCCCTGTCCGGCTCGTCGATGATCGAGTGCATGGTCTGCCAGGCGTCCCGCATCTCCTCAGGGTTGTCGATGTTGCGCCACACGTGGGCGAGGTCGGGCCGCTGCCGCAGGTGCTCGGCGGTGGCCTTGAGCACCACGTCCCACCCGAGACGCTCACCGGCGGCGACTGCCTCCTCCTCCGCGCTCACCTCGATGCGCTGCCAGAGGTCCACACCGTAGGCGTCGAGGACGTCCCGGAGCTCCTCGAAGGTGAGGTCGCGACCCTCCGGGCAGTCCATGAGGATCTTGTTGAGCATCCGCCGAGCCCGACTCACGTCGACCTCGTCCGGCGCAACGAGCTCGCCCTCCGGCTTGGCCAGCCACGCGGCGTACTCGACCACGCGGGCGAGAGCGTGAACCGCTGCCTCGACGGCGGAGTACGACGGGACCGACCCCCGGCCCGCCGTGCTCCCGGCCACGTCGGGGACCCGCAAGAGCTCGGGCACACCCTCGGTCGCCAGGAAGGTGGAGACCAGGGGCTTCTCCGACTGCTCCCCCACTGCGGCGAGCACATCGGCCACTTCGACCCCTGTGGTGTTCAGCGGCGGAATGAACACCGCGACCACGGAGTCGACGTCAGGGTCGTCGATGGCGCCGTCGAGGGCCTCCTCGAAGTCCTCCGCGCTGGCCTCCGGCCCCAGCGCGACCGACTTGCAGACGTCGAGCCCCTCCGCGGCAGCCGCGTCTGCGGCCAGCAGGCCGAGCGCGTCGGAGTTGCCCACGATCGCGACCCTGCGCCCATTGGGCAGCGGTTGATGCGCCACGAGCTGCGCGACGTCGAACATCTCGTCGAGGTTGTCGACCTGGATGACTCCCGCCTGGCGGAACATCGCGTCGACCGCGGCAGGAGGGGCGACGATCGAGCGCACCGCGTGGCCCATGGGGACACCCTGCGTCGTGCGACCAGAGCGGACCGCGATCACCGGCTTGCGCCTGGAGACCCGGCGTGCGACCCGGCTGAACTTGCGGGGGTTGCCGATCGACTCGAGGTAAAGGAGCACGACCTCGGTGGCAGCGTCCTCCTCCCAGTACTGGAGCAGGTCGTTGCCGGAGACGTCCGCACGGTTGCCCGCGCTGACGAAGGTCGAGAGCCCCAGCCCGCGGCGCGCCACCTTCTCGAGAATGGCCACGCCGAGGGCGCCCGACTGGCAGAAGAACCCCGCCCTGCCCCTCGGCGGCATGACGGTCGAGAGGGAGGCGTTGAGCGAGACGTCGCTGGAGGTGTTGATGATTCCGAGTGCGTTGGGTCCGATGAGACGCAGACCGTAGCTGCGGGCGAGGCCCACCAGCCGGCGCTGCCGCTGACGCCCCTCCTCACCGGTCTCCGCGAACCCCGCGGAGATCACGATCAGGCCGTGCACCCCCTTGGCGGCGCAGTCGAGCACCACGTCGTGCACCGCCTCGGCCGGGACCGCCACGATCGCCACGTCGACCTGGTCGGGGATGTCGGCGACGCTCTTGTAGGCGGGCATCCCCGAGACCGCCTCGGCAGCCGGGTTCACGACGTAGACACGACCGGTGTAGTCCCCGAGCACGAGGTTGTGCACCAGGGTCTGCCCGACGGTGTCCTGCCGGCGGGACGCTCCGATGATCGCGACGCTCCGGGCGTCGAAGAAGCGCTGGATGGACGCCGCCTCGGCGCGGTGCTCACGCGAGAGCATCACGCCGATCGAGGTGTCCGTGGAGTCGATGGGGAACTCGAAGCGCATCACCCCGTCCTCGAAGCCGCCCACGACCTGGTAGCCGGCCTCGCGGAAGATCTGGATCATCCGCTGGTTCTCGGGCAGGACCTCGGCGACGAACTTCTTGATGCCCCGCTCGCGGCCGGCCTGGGCCAGGTGCTCGAGCAGCAGCTGCGCGATGCCTCGACCCTGGTGCGCGTCCTGCACGAGGAAGGCCACCTCGGCATCGTCCCCGCGCCCGTCGGGTCCGGTGATCCGGTCGAAGCGGCCGACGGCGATGATCTTGTGCGCGACGGTGAGCACGAACGCCACGCGGTCGTGGTGGTCGACGTGCGTGAAGCGCTTGACGTCACGGTCGGACAGGGTCGGCATGGGCGCGAAGAAGCGCATGTACTTCGACTCCGCCGAGACCTGTTCGTAGAACTCGACGAGGAGCTCCGCGTCGTCGCCCGAGATGGGTCGCAGATGCGCGGTGTGGCCATCGCGCAGGAGGACGTCGGCCTCCCAGTGGCGCGGGTAGCCCGGGACCTTGGCCGGAGCCGTTTCGGAGGAGCTCACGAGACGCAATCTAGCGGGTCCGGACGAACAGCGGCGTGCCCCTGCGCGGCTCGCGGAGCACCTCAGGAGAGAATGGCGCAATGGCCAAGCGCACAAAGCCTGCACCGCCCTCTGACGACTTCGAGGAGCACATCGTCGACATCGACGTCGGCGACGAGATGCGCGGCAGCTTCCTCGAGTACGCCTACTCGGTGATCTACAGCCGCGCCCTTCCCGACGCCCGCGACGGGCTGAAGCCGGTGCAGCGACGGATCCTCTACACGATGGGTGAGATGAACCTTCGCCCCGACCGCGGGCACGTGAAGAGCGCGCGGGTCGTCGGTGAGGTCATGGGTCGGCTGCACCCGCACGGCGACGGCGCGATCTACGACGCGCTGGTCCGGATGGTCCAGCCCTGGTCGCTGCGCGTCCCGCTGGTCGACGGGCACGGCAACTTCGGTTCCCCCGACAACGGCCCGGCCGCCATGCGTTACACCGAGTGCCGGATGGCCCCCGCGGCGATGCCGATGACGGCCTCGATCGACGAGGAGACCGTCGATTTCAAGCCCAACTACGACAGCCGGGAGCTCGAGCCCACCGTGCTGCCCTCCGCGATCCCGAACCTCGTCGTCAACGGCGCCTCGGGCATCGCGGTCGGCATGGCCACGAACATGGCCCCGCACAACCTGGTCGAGGTGGTCCAGGCGCTGCGCCACCTCATCTCCAACCCTGAGGCGGACCTCGACGCGCTCATGCGCTTCATCCCGGGGCCGGACCTGCCCACCGGTGGCAAGATCGTCGGCCTCGACGGCATCCGCGACGCCTACGAGACCGGCAAGGGCTCCTTCAAGATGCGTGCGACCGCGCGCGTGGAGAGCGTGACCCCCCGCCGGAAGGGCCTCGTGGTCACCGAGCTCCCGTACGGCGTCGGGCCGGAGAAGGTCATCGAGCGGATCAAGTCGCTCGTCCAGGCCAAGAAGCTCCAGGGCATCTCCGACGTCAAGGACCTCACCGACCACACCAACGGCCTGCGCCTGGTGATCGAGGTCAAGAACGGCTTCCACCCCGAGGCGCTCCTCGAGCAGCTCTACAAGCTGACCCCGATGGAGGACAGCTTCGGCATCAACGCGGTCGCGCTCGTGGACGGCCAGCCGCGCGTACTCGGCCTGAAGGAGATGCTCGAGGTCTACCTCGGTCATCGGTACGACGTCGTGCGGAGGCGTTCGACGTACCGCCGGGGCAAGGCCGCCGACGAGCTGCACCTCGTCGAGGGCCTGCTGATCGCGATCCTCGACATCGACGAGGTGATCCAGCTCATCCGGTCCAGCGAGAACGCCTCGGAGGCCAAGGAACGCCTGATGCAGGTCTTCGACCTCAGCGACGTGCAGGCGACCTACATCCTCGACATGGCGCTGCGCCGGCTCACGAAGTACTCCAGGCTCGAGCTGGAGAAGCGCAAGACCGAGCTGGAGCAGACCATCGCCGACCTCGACGCGATCCTCGCCGACGAGAAGCTGCTGCGGCAGGTTGTCTCCGACGAGCTGGCCGAGGTCGCCAAGACCTACGGCACACCGCGGCGCACGGTGCTGCTCGAGTCCGCAGGGCAGGCCGTCACGTCCTCGGTGCCGCTCGAGGTCGCCGACGACCCGTGCGTGGTCTACCTGTCCTCGACCGGGCTGCTCGCTCGCACGAACGGTCTCGACGAGCCCGGCAGCGGCGGTGGGCGCAGCAAGCACGACGTCATCATGGCCGCGGTCCGTGCCACGGCTCGGGGCCAGGTCGGCGCCGTGACGAGCCGGGGCCGCGTGGTCAAGCTCGACGTCCTCGACCTGCCCACCCTCCCCGCGACCGCGAACGCCCCGCACCTCCAGGGTGGTGCCCCGGTGAGCGAGTTCCTCTCGCTCGACGTCGACGAGCGGGTCCTCACCCTGACGACCTTCGACCCCGACTCCCCCGGCCTCGCGCTCGGTACGGCGCAGGGCGTGGTCAAGCGGGTGAACACGGAGTTCCTCAGCAACCGCGAGGACTGGGAGGTGATCCGCCTCGCCGACGGCGACGAGGTCGTGGGCGCGGTGGAGCTGCGCACCGGCGAGGAGAACCTCTGCTTCGTCAGCTCCGAGGCCCAGCTGCTGCACTTCTCGGCCGGAGGCGTCCGTCCTCAGGGTCGCGGCGGCGGGGGTGTGGCCGGCATCCGGCTGGGCGCGGGCCAGCGAGTCGTGTCGTTCACGGCGTTCACGCCCGAGGACAGCACGGTCGTGGTGACGGTCTCCGGGTCGAGCACGGCCCTTCCCGGCACCGAAGCCGGCTCGGTGAAGGTCACGCCGTTCGCTGAGTACCCCGCCAAGGGCCGCGCCACGGGTGGCGTGCGGTGCCACCGGTTCCTCAAGGGCGAGGACACGCTCGTGCTCGCCTGGGCGGGCACGGGTCCGGCACACGCGGCGGCTGCGAGCGGCGCGGCAGTAGACCTGCCCGAGGCCATCGGTCGCCGCGACGGGTCCGGCGTGCCCGCCGCACAGCCGATCGCTGCCTGCTCCTCCCCCGCCACCGCCCTCCACCCGGCATCCGGCGACGTCGACTCCGACGCCACGTGAAAAACTGAGCACCATGATCTTCACGCGCGCCCTGACCGGTTGCGTCCTCGCCGCGGCGCTCGTCCTGAGCGGCTGCACGAGCGACGCCCGGGAGAACTCCGACAGCCCCGAGGAGGTGCTCACCGCGGCCAAGACCACGCTCGACGAGACCTCAGGGGTGCGGGTCAGCCTGTCGACGGAGAAGCTGCCCCCGACGGTCGACGGCATCCTCGAGGCCGAGGGAGTGGGAACCCACGACCCCGCTTTCGAGGGCGACCTCAAGGTGGCCAGCGGCGGCGTCACCGCGGACGTCCCGGTCATCGCCGCCCAGGGCAAGGTGTTCGCGAAGCTGCCGTTCACCACGCGCTACGTCGAGGTGGACCCGGCCGCCTACGCCGCGCCGGACCCCGCGGGCCTCATGGAGCCGGAGGGCGGCCTCTCCTCGCTGCTGACCGCGGCCGAGGACGTCGAGGAGGGCCGGCAGGTGCGCAGCGGTGAGGACGTGCTCGCCAGCTACAGGGGCACGGTGCCCGGCGACGCGGTGGCGTCCGTCATCCCGAGCGCGTCCGCGGACCAGGCGTTCGAGGCCACGTTCACGGTCGACGAGGAGGACCGGCTGCGCGAGGCTGTGCTGACCGGCCCGTTCTACCCCGAGGCCGACGACGTCACCTACACGATCACCTTCGAGGAGTACGACACCAGCGCGGACATCACGCTTCCGTGAGCGCGAGCCCGCGACTCCTCCTCGGGCTCGCCGCGGTAGCCGTCGCGTTCGCGGCCGCGGACACCTACGTGGTCGTCCTCGCGCTGCCGGACATGATGGCGGGGGCCGGGCTCGCGGTCGACGAGCTCCAGCGAGCGGCTCCGATCGTCTCGGGCTTCCTGCTCGGCTATGTCGCCATGCTGCCCCTGATCGGCCGGATCGCAGACCTCCGCGGACGGGTGCCGGTGCTCGTGGGCTCGCTGGTGGTGTTCGCTGTCGGCTCTCTGGTGACCGCGGCCTCCTACGACCTGACCAGCATGGTCGTGGGCCGCTTCCTCCAAGGCGTGGGCGGCGGAGGCCTCGTGCCCGCCACACTCGCCCTGGTCGCCGACATGTATCCACCCTCGCGGCGCGGGGTGCCGCTCGGGGTCGTCGGTGCGGTCCAGGAGGTCGGCAGCGTCGTCGGTCCCCTGTACGGCGCGCTCGTCCTCGCCTTGGCCGACTGGGAGGCGATCTTCTGGGTCAACCTGGCGGTCGGCCTCGTGCTCGCGGCCGCGCTGGTCTCGAGCACCGCGACGCACCCGCCCCTGGCCGATCCGTCCGCCGCTGCGGCATGGTCGCGAGCAGACCGGGACCCGCCGAACGCCCGCCGGGCCGGCCCCGATGTCATCGGCGCCGTCCTGGCCGTGTTGGCCCTGATTCTCACGACGCTGGTCCTCCTCGAACCGCCCTCCCTCGCCACGGGGGTGACCGTCGGCCTGGCCTTCCTCCCGGTCGTGGGCGAGTCGAGGTGGCTCAGCCCTCTAGCCCTCGCCCTCTACGCGACGGTCGCTGCGCTCGTGGCGTGGAGCCTCCTGGCACCGCGCCCGCTCCTCGACCTGCGTGGCTGGGTGTCGGTGGGCCGTCGCGCCGACCTGGTGGGGGCGGCTCTCGTCGCGGTCTCCCTCGGTGGGGTGATCCTCGCCTTCGCGACCGCGGACCCCGAGGTGCAGGTCTTCTCCCCCGCCGGGCCGTGGTTCCTGCTCGCAGCCTCGGTGGCCGGCGGACTGTTCTGGTGGCGCAACCGCCGCGTGGAGGAGCCGCTCGTCCCTCACGGCGCCTTCGCCGCCACGCCGGCCTGGGGCGCGCTGCTGGTGAGCTTCTTCGTCGGCGCCGCACTGATCGCGGCCCTCGTGGACATCCCCATCTTCGCGCGCATCACGGTGTTCCCGGACTCGCAGCTCATGGCCGCGCTGGTGCTCGTCCGGCTGCTGGCCGCACTTCCGGCGGGGGCCCTCCTCGGTGGCTACCTGGTCCGGCTGCTGCCGACCGGCGTGATCACCGCGGCGGGGATGCTTCTGGCAGCGGTGGCCTTCGCCTGGATGAGCAGCTGGGGTCTCACGAGCCTCGAGGACCCGGTGGCAACCGTGCCGCTCGTGATGGCCGGGCTCGGCTTCGGGCTCGCGCTCGCGCCCGTCAACGCCAGCCTTCTCGCCGCCACGGCCGACGCCGTCCACGGGGTGGCCAGCGCGTTGCTCGTGGTTGCGAGGATGGTGGGCATGCTCGTCGGCATCTCTGCCCTGACCACGATCGGCCTGCGCCGCTACTACAGCGTGCAGGTCGACCTGCCCACTCCGTCCGAGGTCTGCGGGGCCACGACACGCTGCGCTGAGTACACCACCCTCCTCAAGGAGGCGGGTCTGGCCCAGCTCCAAACCGTCTTCGTGGGGGCCGCTGTGTGCGCGGCGGCCGCGGGCGTCCTCGCCCTGGTGACGTTCCGGACGTCGAGGGCAACCGGATGAGCCGGCCGAGCTGCAGCGACGGTTCGCTGGCCGTGAACGAGCCTCTCGCCGGCACCTCGCCGCACGCAGCGGCCTGGGTGGCGCTCGAGCAGAACGGTCCCTGGGGGCCACGCGCCCTCACCGACAGCCATCTCGACCTTGAGGTCGGCCGGGCCTTCGAGGAGGTTGCCACCAGGCACGACGTACGCCCGTGCCTCATCCGCCGCCCCGGACGCCATGCCGACGAGCACGCGCGGCACGAGGCAGCCCGGCGGGTCCTCGTCGCCTACACGCACCCGAGCGGCAGCTGGCTCCTCGAGGGCACCGCCGAACAGGTCGGCGCCGTGCTCCGGCTCGACTGGGCGGCGCTCCGGGCCGGGGACCAGCAGGCGGTACGACGGTCGCTCCCCTCGCTGCTCCCGACCACGCGGCCGCACCTGCTCGTGTGCACCAACGGCAGGCGCGACGTGTGCTGCGCGGTCAAGGGCCGCCCCGTGGCGCTCGGAGCGGCTTCCGCGCACCCCGACCTTGTCTGGGAGGTGACCCACACGTCGGGACACCGGTTCGCCCCCACGGCGGTCCTGCTTCCGGCCGGAACCTTGCACGGCCACCTCGACGTGGCCGCTGCCGAGGCTCTCCTCCACGCAGCAGACCGGGGCGAGACCGTGCTCAAGGGCAGCCGGGGGCGTTCGACCTGGCCTCCTCCCGCCCAGGCCGCCGAGCTCGCGGTCCGCGAGGCGCACGGCCTGCTCGGGCTCGACGCGCTCGAGGTGTCGGCTCACGAGGCGACCGGCGAGCGCTCGTGGGTGACGCAGGTCAGGCACGGCGACGGCCGGTCCTGGACCGTCCGGGTCACGGCGGAGGAGTCGGAGGTGCTCAGGGCGGAGTCGTGCGGGAAGGCGCTCAAGCCGATGACGTGGTTCACCCACGTCACAGAACGGGTCCGGTCCTAGCCGTCCACAGGCCGGCAGAGCGCACTGGCAGTGCACCGGTGGCGATGCTGCTCCAGAGGGTCCGGCCCCCCGGTGTCGCCTCCACGCCCCACGACCGCGAGAGCTTGGCGAGCAGGGCCGAGCGCAGGCCTCCGTCGTCGTCGATGGGGATCTCCGCGACGGTGTCCGCGTCCGTCCGGTGCGTCACCGAGACGCACATCTGGGTCACACCGCACTCGAGCACGAGCGTCACCGGCGGGCTTCCGTACAGCACCGCGCAGGTGGCCAGCTCCGTCACGAGCAGCTGGGCCGCCGCGAGGGCGTCACGCCCGTGGTCGGGGCACACGTGCTGTGCGACGAGTTCCCGAGCGGTGCCCGGCGCCTCGATCGTGTGAGGCAGCTCGAACGCCTGCGCGTCGGTGGACTCACACACCGCCTCTCCCCTTCCCCGACCCCGCTCGCCAGGAGCCCGGCCGCAGTGGACCTCCCGCCTGGCCGGAGACCACTAGGCAAGCCTGCCCAACTCCCGCGCCGAGACCGAGGGTGTCACGCGGAGATCACCCAAATTGGGGAGTGTGGAGCGGGCGCCGCGCGAGTAAACGTTGGGGTATGTATCGGGGGCACATCATCGAGCAGGACTACCGGTCGCCGAAGGCTCTGGTCCTGGGCTCGATCGCCTTGCTGATCCTCGCGATCGGGCTCGGCACCATACTCGGGATGGGGCTCGCACGCGCCTTCGACTCGATGCATCTCGAGGAGCGTGCGCGCGAGTTCGACACCCCTCAGGCCGCAGCCCCGGTCGTCCCCGGTAGCCTGCGGGCGTGACGCACGACTTCGACGATCTTCTCGAGGCGAACCGACGCTTCGCCGCGACCTTCGACCTCGCCGGGTTCGACGGCGTGGCCCATGCCGGCGTTGCCGTCGTGACCTGCATGGACTCGCGCATCGACCCGCTCGGCATGCTCGGCCTGAAGCCTGGAGACGCCAAGATCTTCAGGAACCCCGGTGGCCGGGTCACCCCCCAGGCCCTCGAGGCGCTGATCCTGGCGGTCCACCTGCTCAACGTCAGCCGCATCCTGGTCGTCCCGCACACACGCTGCGCGATGGCCTCGGCGAGCGAGCACGAGCTCCAGGAGCGCGTCGGCCGGTCCGCCGGCCAGGACGCCTCGTGGCAGAGCTTCGGCGTCGTGACCGATCAGGAGGAGGCGCTTCGCGACGACCTCCACAAGGTCGAGGCGCACCCGCTGATCCCCGACTCGGTCAAGGTCGGCGGCTTCGTCTACGACGTCGACACGGGCCTGCTCCAGCCGCTCCCCTGACCCGCAGCGGCGCCTCCGGACGTTCCCAGGTCAGACAGTCCTCAGACGCAACCTGACGTGTCAGGTGTGCGGGCTCGCAAGGCGGAGGAGCGACGGCTGGGTGGGCGGAGCCCACGCCGAGCGACGACAACGCCGCGAGGGCGTGCACATGACGCGTCAGGCGTCGATGGCGTCGGCGTCGACTTCATAGGCACCCTGGACGATGAACTCCTTGCGCGGCGCCACCTCGGAGCCCATCAGCAGCTCGAAGACCTGGGCCGCGGTGTCGGCGTCGTCGAAGGTGATCCGGCGCAACGTGCGGCGCCGGGGGTCCATCGTGGTCTCCGCGAGCTGGTCGGCGTCCATCTCGCCCAGACCCTTGTAGCGCTGGATCGGTTCCTTCCAGCGCACCCCCTTCTTCGTGAGCTCGGCGAGCTTTCGCTGCAGCTCCGGGTCGGAGTAGGTGTAGACGTACTTGTCCATGCCCTTCTTGGGGTTGGACAGCTCGATCCGGTGCAAGGGGGGTACGGCGGAGTAGACCCGCCCCTCGGCGATCAGGTCGGGCATGTACTTGAAGAAGAGCGTGGTCAGCAGGCAGCGGATGTGCGCGCCGTCGGAGTCCGCGTCGGCCATGAAGATGATGCGGCCGTAGCGACGGGCGTCGATGTCGAAGGTCCGCCCCGAGCCGGCACCCACGACCTGGATGATCGAGGCGCACTCCGCGTTCTTCAGCATGTCGCCGACGGTGGCCTTCTGGACGTTCAGGATCTTGCCGCGGATCGGCAGCAGCGCCTGGAACTC
>DASSMS010000178.1:0-11771 GCA_035688575.1 Nocardioidaceae bacterium | reverse complement strand
GTCGGTGTGGTGGCGGCGGAGGACCTCGGGATGTGCGCACAGCTGCGTCCTGGCAGCCGGCTGCGGTTCGTCCCCGCCTGACCGGGTCGCGGTAGCCCTCCGGAGGGACCGGGCTGCATGGGTCAGGCAGGCGGCTGGGGGAGCGGCTCCGTCTCGGAAGGACCCTCCTCGTAGCGCCCGCGCGGACGTGGCAGGAGGTCCGGGTCGTCCGCGCGGAAGGTCTTGACCGGCCCAGGTGCCGTCTCGGCCGTCTCGAACCGCACGGTCACCCGGCCGCGGCCCGAGCCCCACACCCAGCCGGGGCCGTGCTCGGCGTGCACGACGTCCATGCCCGGTGCCCATCGTCTGCCTCGTGTCACTCGCTCGATCGCGTCCTCGGGCAGCGGGGCCAGTGTCTGGTCAGGGTCGTCGGGGGCCGGCTCCTCCTCCAAGTCGGCGAAGAGGTCCTCCTGGATCCAGTCGGCCAGGCCGGACACGCCGACGCCGAGAAGCCTCACGCCACCGGACGTGTCGAACTCGCCCAGCAGGGTGCGGGCGAGCCTGGCCACGACCCGTGGGTCGTCGGTGGGAGCCGGCAGCGTGGTGGAGCGGGTATGCGTCGAGAAGTCGTGCAGGCGCACCTTGACCGTGACCGTGCGACCGGACAGCCGGGACTTGCGCAGCCGCTCGGTCACCTGTCCCGCCTGACGCTCGAGCAGGCCCACGAGCAGCCGCCGGTCGACCAGGTCGGTGTCGTAGGTGCCTTCGACGCTCACCGACTTCGCCTCGCGCTCTGCCACCACCGGCCGGTCGTCCTCGGCCCGCGCCAGCCGGTAGAGCCCGGTGCCGTGAGCCTGCCCGAGGATGCGCACCAGCTCCTCCTGGGAGAGCTGCTCGAGGTCGGCGACCGTGTGCACGCCGGTGCGACGGAGCCGCTCGGTGGTCGCCGGCCCGACGCCGGGGATCACCGTGACCTTCATGGGCCGCAACAGGTCGCGCTCGGTGCCCGGAGGGACGACGACGAGCCCATCGGGCTTCTCGAGATCGCTGGCGATCTTCGCCACGAGCTTGGAGGTGGCCACCCCGACCGAGCCGTGGAGGCCGCCCGTCACCTCGTGGACCCGCTGCTTCAGCCGGCCGGCGACGGCGGTGACCCCCGCGACCGAGTGGTCGTCGAGGTCCGCGACCGCGAGGTCGACGTACGCCTCGTCGAGCGAGAGCGGCTCGACGAGCGGCGAGAGATCGCGGAGCACCGCCATCACCGCCGCGCTGCTCTCGCGGTAGGCGCCGAACCGTCCCGAGAGGAATGCTGCGTGCGGACAGCGCGAGCGGGCCTCCGCGGTCGACATGGCGGACCGGACGCCGTAGGCCCGCGCCTCGTAGGACGCCGTGGCGACGACGCCCCGGCCCCCGACCCCACCCACGATCACGGGCTTGCCGCGCAGCGACGGCTTGTCGCGCTGCTCGACGGCAGCGAAGAACGCGTCGAGGTCGACGTGGAGGATCGTCGGTTCGGCGCGCACGCGCCCATCATGCCTCTCGGCGCGGACGATCGAGGTGGTACCGCAGCACGCCGCATTCCGTCCCCAGCCGATCGTCGAGGAGGGCTGTGCACACTGCACGAAGTGGCGGAGGTGTGCCCAGGCCGGCTCGGCGAGCGTGGGACACATGAACTCACGGCTCCCGTACTCCGTCACCTCACCAGCCGACCTCCTGGCCCTCGTGCCGAGCGTCCTGGGCTTCCACCCCGAGGACTCCCTCGTCCTCGTCGTCACGGCAGGGAAGGTGGGGCAGCTCCATGCACGGATCGACCTTCCCGGAGACGACGGCGCGGGGATGGCCGAGGTCGTCGACACCTTGCTGACCGCCGTCACCCGGTCGGGGGCACGCGAGGTCGCGTTGGTCGCCTACTCCGACGACGAGGTGCTGGCCGAGGACCTCGTCGACCATCTCGTCGACCTCCTCGAGACCTGCGGAGTCGAGGTGGCGTGCGCGATCCGGGCGGACGGTGAGCGCTGGTACTCCCTCGACTGCCACCCGGCCTACTTCTCGGCGGAGGGGGAGGCCTACGACGTGTCCTCGCACCCGATCACCGCACAGTCGGTCCTCGATGGACGGGTCACCTTCGGCAGCAGGCAGGCACTGGCCGACTCGCTCGTCGGCACAGACCTCGACGCCCTGGAGGCGGTCGGCGAGGCAGCCGAGGAGGCGGCGCGGCGCTTCAGGGGCGCTGGCCGGCACCCACTCGGGCCGGGCGCACCGGAGGGAGTCCGAGCCTTCCTGCTGACCGAGGGCTCCTGGGTCCGGGAGCGGGTCTGCCGCTTCGTCCGGACCGGCGAGCCGCTCGACGACAACGAGGCGGGACGGATGGTCACGGCTCTGAGGAGCATCGACGTCCGCGACGTGGCGTGGGCGGAGATGACCCGGTCCGAGGCCCTGACTCACGTCGAGCTGTGGCGCGACGTCGTCCGGCGCACCCCCTCGGAGCTCCTGGCGGCACCCGCCGCTCTGCTCGCCTTCGCGGCCTGGCTCGCCGGAGAGGGGGCATTGGCGTGGTGCGCGGTCGAACGCTGCCAGGAGGCCGATCCCGACTACAGCATGGCGGCGCTCGTCTCCCAGGCTCTCGCCGGTGCCGTCCACCCCTCGACCTGGCAGCCGATCCCGCCGGAGGACCTTCCACTCTTCGCGGGCTGACGCACGTCTGTCGGGCCGAGACACGTCTGTCGGGCTGTGGCACTTCTATGGGAAGCACTGCGGGGTTGGCTCTAGGCTGCCCACATGGGAGAAGAGGTCGCACAGCAGGAGTTCTCGCGCGAGGACCGCACTCGCTACCGCGAGAAGGTCCGCCGGTGCCTCGACGTGTTCGCGCGCATGCTCCGCGAGTCGCGCTTCGACGCCGACGATCCGATGACCGGCCTCGAGATCGAGCTGAACCTCGTCGACGACGACGGCAACCCCGCGCTGAAGAACATCGCGGCCCTGGAGGCTATCGGCGATCCGTCATTCGTCACCGAGCTCGGGCAGTTCAACCTCGAGATCAACGTGGCTCCCAAGAAGCTCAGCGAGCACGGGTTCACCGCCTTCGAGGAGGGCATCCGCGCGTGTCTCAACGCGGCGGAGCAGAAGGCCGCCGGCGCCGGCGCCCACCTCGTCATGATCGGGATCCTGCCCACCCTTGCCGAGGGTCACTTCAGCCCGTCGTCGCTGAGCCCCAACCCGCGCTACCAGCTCCTGAGCGACCAGATCCTCGCCGCTCGTGGTGAGGACCTCTTGATCGACATCGCCGGCCACGACCGGCTCCGGACGACGTCGGACTCGATCGTCCCCGAGGCCGCCTGCACCAGCACGCAGTTCCACGTGCAGGTGAGCCCCGACGACTTCCCGGCCTACTGGAACGCCTCCCAGGCGATCGCGGGCGTCCAGCTCGCCCTCGGCGCGAACTCACCGTTCCTACTCGGCAAGGAGCTGTGGCACGAGACCCGCATAGCGCTGTTCGAGCAGGCCACCGACACGCGCAGCGAGGAGCTGAAGGCGCAGGGGGTGCGCCCACGTGTGTGGTTCGGAGAGCGCTGGATCAACTCGATCTTCGACCTGTTCGAGGAGAACGTCCGCTACTTCCCGGCGCTGCTGCCCATCATCGAGGACGAGGACCCGCTCGAGGTCCTCGAGCGGGGGGAGACTCCAGCCCTGGGCGAGCTGCGGCTCCACAACGGCACCGTCTACCGCTGGAACCGCCCCGTCTACGACGTGGTCAACGGCACCCCGCACCTGCGGGTCGAGAACCGCGTCCTGCCTGCGGGGCCGACCGTGGCCGACATCATGGCCAACGCAGCCTTCTACTTCGGGCTGGTCCGGACGCTGGCCGAGCACGAGAGGCCGCTGTGGTCGCAGATGTCGTTCAGTGCCGCTGAGGAGAACTTCCACGTCGCGGCGAGACAGGGGATCGAGGCGAACCTCTACTGGCCGGGGCTCGGCCAGGTCCCTGCCACCGAGCTGGTCCTGCGCCGGCTCCTCCCGATGGCCCGGTCCGGCCTCGACGCCTGGGGTGTGGCGGAGGAGGAGCGTGACCGGCTGCTCGGGATCATCGAGCAGCGCTGCCTCGTGGGCCGCAACGGCGCCTCCTGGTTCATCGACACCTTCCACGAGCGGTGCCAGGACTGCGCGGACCCCATGGAGGTGCTGCGGGTGACCCTGAACGAGTACCGCGCCCACATGCACTCCAACGAGCCCGTGCACACCTGGCCCTGACCGGGCACTCGCGTCCGTCGGTGGTCGCCGTCGGCCTGGCCAGGACAAGAGTCAGAGCCTGAGGCGCTTCCAGGTACGGCTCTCGCCGGTGCGGACGTCGATCCAGCCGGTACGGGTCACGGTCCAGAAGCCCGCCAGGTCTCGGCCCAGCGCTCCGAAGGCACGGCAGGCCGCGGACAGCCAGGCCAGGTCCTCGTCCTGGAGCTGCGGATCACCGGCGCGGGTGAGCCATACGCAGGCCCCGGCCGCTTCCCCCGACACGGGTTCCTCCTCGAGCAGCCACGACACGACGTCGGTGCAGGTCCCGGCGTCGAGGAGCGGCATGTCGGCGCGCGGAACCGTGCAGGTGCTCCGAGGGCCGCCGAGGCGCCCGAGGTGGACGACGGTGTCGAAGCGCTGTCGCGGCTCGCGTCGACGCAGCTCGCCGACCTCCAGGCGAAGCAGCGCTCTCGTGGTCTCTTCGGTCACGTAGTCAGACTGCCCCTTATCGAGCGGCGACGCGGCGCGCTGTCCACAGGGCCTGACGCCTCGACCTGCGGTAGCGTGCGCGATGACGCCCGACGGAGTGCCGTGGGACACAGCAACGCGAAAGAGAGGACGGTCGATGGGGACCATCGTGGTGGGATACGTGCCGAAGCCAGAGGGCAAGGCGGCGCTGCGACGCGCGGCCGAGGAGGCGAAGCTCAGGGACTCGCGTCTCGTCGTCGTGAACTCCCACCGAGGCGGGCGTGAGTTCGACCGTGACGACGCGATCGAGTCCGAGGCGCAGCTGGCGGAGGTCAAGTCCGAGCTCGGCTCGCACGGGGTGGAGCACGACGTCAGGCAGCTCGTGCGCGGCATGGATCCCGCCGAGGACCTGGTGAACGTGGCCACGGAGGTCGACGCGGAGCTCATCGTCATCGGACTTCGCCGCCGCTCGCCGGTGGGCAAGCTCATCCTCGGCAGCAACGCGCAGCGTGTCCTCCTCGACGCGCCCTGTCCGGTTCTCGCGGTGAAGGCCGCGGAGTAACACAGCCGTGGCGAAGCTCCGGATCGCGCAGGACGAGGCGGCGGACCGGGTCCTCTCGGAGGACCCGTTCGCGCTGCTCTCCGGCATGCTGCTGGACCAGCAGTTCCCGATGGAGCGGGCGTTCGCGGGACCGGCCAAGATCCTCGAGCGTCTGGGCACGCTGGACCCCGCCGAGATCGCGGCGGCCGACCCGGAGCAGTTCGCCGCCCTCTGCAGCACCCCACCCGCCGTACACCGGTTCCCCGGCTCCATGGCCGCGCGGATCCAGGCCCTCGCCGCGCACGTCGTCGCCGAGTACGACGGCAGCACCGAGCGGCTCTGGGAGGAGGCGGAGAGTGGCAAGGATCTCCTCAAGCGACTCCAGGCGCTGCCGGGCTTCGGGAAGCAGAAGTCGCAGATCTTCGTCGCGCTTCTCGGCAAGCAGCTCGGTGTCCGTCCGCAGGGCTGGGCGGAGGTGGCCGGCGACTATGCGGAGCCGGGGTCGTTCCGGTCGGTGGCCGACGTGGTGGACGGGAGCTCGCTGGAGAGGGTCAGAGCCTTCAAGAAAGAGAAGAAGGCTGCCGCTCGAGGCTAGCCCGGAAGGGGTCTCGCCTTGGATCATGGCTCTGCCGTGTCACAATGGCTGTGCGGCTCTTGACGTGTACGGGCTCTGCCGCGCCCCTGAACCGTTTACGAGAGGTAGTTCGTGTCGACGAGCACGTCCCGCAAGCTCCCCGCTGAAATCCTCGCTCATCCAGAGGTCGTGGCCCTGGTCGAGCGTGGCAAGGCAGACGGACAGGTCAGTTCCGACGCGGTGCGTGACACGAGCGAGGCCGCAGCGATCTCCGGCAAGCACCTCAAGGCCCTGCTGAGGTTCCTCAGCGAGGAAGGCGTCACCGTCGTCCTCTCGGCCGACGAGTCGAGCTCTCGCAAGGTCGCCGCCGCCTCCAGTGGACGTTCCACGGTCAAGGCGAGCACGGCCAAGAAGGCAGCCGCGAAGAAGGCGCCGGCCAAGACCGCGAAGTCCGCCCAGTCGGCGAGCGAACCCGCCGAGCCCGCCGCGAAGAGGGCGGCGAAGTCTCCGGCGAAGAAGGCCGCCAAGTCGACCGGCAAGAAGCAGGCCGAGGAGACCGTTGAGGTCGAGGTCTCGACAGCGGCTCCGGTGGTGGGCCCGGACGGCAAGAAGGTCCTCCCGGACGTCCCCGACGAGGTCTTCGAGAAGGATCTCGCCACGGATCCGACCCTCAAGGAGGAGGAGGACGAGAGCAAGGGCTTCGTCGTCTCCGCGGCCGACGAGTCTGACGAACCTCTGCAGCAGGTCATGGTCGCCGGTGCCACCGCCGACCCGGTCAAGGACTACCTCAAGCAGATCGGCAAGGTGCCGCTGCTCAACGCCGAGATGGAGGTCGAGCTCGCCAAGCGGATCGAGGCGGGCCTGTTCTCCGAGGAGAAGCTCTCCGCCGGAGGCAAGCTCTCCGAGAAGGCCCGCGAAGAGCTCGAGTGGATCGCCGAGGACGGCCGCCGTGCGAAGAACCACCTGCTCGAGGCGAACCTCCGCCTCGTCGTCTCCCTCGCCAAGCGCTACACCGGCCGCGGCATGCTGTTCCTGGACCTCATCCAGGAGGGCAACCTTGGTCTGATCCGCGCGGTCGAGAAGTTCGACTACACCAAGGGCTACAAGTTCTCGACCTACGCGACCTGGTGGATCCGCCAGGCGATCACCCGCGCCATGGCCGACCAGGCCCGCACCATCCGTATCCCGGTGCACATGGTCGAGGTCATCAACAAGCTCGCCCGGGTCCAGCGCCAGATGCTTCAGGACCTCGGGCGCGAGCCAACTCCGGAGGAGCTCGCCAAGGAGCTCGACATGACCCCGGAGAAGGTCATCGAGGTCCAGAAGTACGGCCGTGAGCCGATCTCGCTGCACACGCCCCTCGGTGAGGACGGCGACTCCGAGTTCGGTGACCTGATCGAGGACTCCGAGGCGATCGTCCCGGCCGACGCCGTCTCGTTCACCCTGCTCCAGGAGCAGCTGCACGCGGTGCTCGACACGCTCTCAGAGCGCGAGGCCGGCGTGGTCTCGATGCGCTTCGGCCTGACTGACGGGCAGCCGAAGACTCTCGACGAGATCGGCAAGGTCTACGGCGTCACGCGTGAGCGGATCCGGCAGATCGAGTCGAAGACGATGTCGAAGCTGCGCCACCCCTCGCGGTCGCAGGTGCTGCGCGACTACCTCGACTGAGATCTCTGCCTCACAAGCGCCCCCGGCCCCCTCGGCCGGGGGCGCTGGTCTTGCCCCAGGTCGCACCATCCAGGCCTGTGAGCGGCGTCACATCGCGAGTGGCGGGACTCATGCAACCGGGAGGGCCCAGGCTGCGTCTTGGAGACACGCCTCACGGTGAGGCGTACGACGGACCGGGACCCGGCCGTCGCGCTGGTAGGGGAGCCACCATGAACTCGAGCAACACCATGTTCCGCCGCATCGCCGCTGCAGCCGTCGTCTCCGCCGTGAGCACCACCGTTCTCGCGGGCGCCGCGTCGGCCGAGACGAGGGTCTTCAAGGACGAACGGGGCGACATCGCGCACGGCGCGGACATCCACCGCGTTCGCGTCGTCAACGACAAGCAGGTGCGTGTCAATGTCGTGCACCGCGACCTGCGGCGGTCCTACAAGAGCGGCAGCAGCATCACCGTCTTCATCGACACCGACCGCCAGCGCAAGGGCCCGGAGTTCGTCTTTCTCGGCGGCACCTTCGAGGGTTCGGACTACGAGCTGCTCAAGGCCAAGGGCTGGAAGCGCGCCGGGGACCAGCCGGCCCCGCTGCACGGCGGCAGCTACATCATGAAGCTCGACTACGCCGAGGACGTCGCGCGGATCCGCTTCGACCGTGCGGTGCTCGGCAACCCCAAGGCGGTCCGCGTCGAGGTCAAGACCGGCGGCGAGCACGGCCCCCAGGGCGAGGAGCCGGCGACCACGGAGAAGGACTGGCTCGGGCAGCCCCGTGACTTCACCCGGTGGGTGAAGCGAGGCTGACCTCAGCCACCGCCCGCCACGAGGGCGATCGCCAGCGCACAGAGCCCGAGGCCCACGCCTTGGGCTCTGTGCACCTTCTCGTGGAGCACGAGCGCTGCCAGCAGCACCGTGCTGGCGGGGTAGAGCGAGGCCAAGATGCCTGCCACGGTCAGGTAGCCGCTCTGCGTGGCGAGCAGGAAGGCGCCGGCGGCCGACGCACCGAGCGGCCCCGCGAGCAGGGCCCACCAGGCCTGGCGCCGGCGGGGAAACCAGGCGGCACCCAGGCTGACCGCCAGGACGATCACGGCAGGCAGCGACACGGCCTGGGCGAGCGCCAACGGCCAAAGGCCCGCCTCCTCGGGGACCTGTCCGAGCGCCGCGAACAACACACCGAAGCCGAGACCGGCCAGGACGCCGTCGAGCACTCCCTCGGCCAGGCTGCCGCGGGGCCGGGCGGCACCGTCCGGCAGCTCCTCGGTGGTGCTGGAGACGAGCCAGATGCCGGGCAGCGCTACGACGATCCCGGTCCAGACGACCAGCGAGAGCCGCTCGCCTCCGACGGCGCCGACCACCACGGGTACGACGGCCGCGCCGACCGCCGAGACCGGTGCCACCACGCCCATCCGCCCTGCCGCGAAGCCGCGGTAGAGGAACCCCGTGCCGACGCCTGTGCCGATGCCGGCCAGGAGCGCCCACGCCAGGTCCGCCTTGGTCGGCGACCCCCCGACCATGAGGGCCACGGCGGCGGTGCAGGCCATGGAGGAGAGCTGTCCCACGACTGCCACCGGCCAGGCCGAGACACGCCGGGAGACCAGCCCGCCGACGAAGTCGGAGAGCCCGTAGGCGAAGGCCGAGAAGAGCGCGAGAAGGATCGCCATGCGATCAGGTGTTCAGCGCGCCGACGGCCCAGACGCCGGCGGCCAGGAAGCCGGCCACGAGCTCGACGAAGATCGAGAGCCCCACGGCCTTCATCGCCGCCACCGTCGACGGCCACGCCAGGTGCCGGCCCACACGACGTACCTCCGAGAGGTAGACGCCGAGCACGAAACCGATCACCAGCCCGATCACAGGCACCACGAAGAACCCGACGATGCCGAGCAGCCCGCCGAACATCACGGTGCGGTTCGGGACGCCCGCGCTGCGAAGGCCGCGACCCGGGATGACGTACTTCACGATCGCGCCGAGCACCAGCACGGTCGTGGCCACGGCGAAGACCGTCCAGGCGGTGCCCGATCCATCGCTCACGGTCCAGACCAGCACGGCTCCGAGGATCAGGATCGAGCCGGGAAGCACCGGCACGACGATGCCCACCAGCCCCACCAGGATGACCAGGCCGACGAGCAGTTCGACTTCGTTCACGGGGCGAACCTTGCCACAGGTGCGCGAGAGCCCCGCACCTTTCGGCGCGGGGCTCTCGGACGTCTGTTGTCGGGGCCGGTCAGCGCTCGCTGTCCGTGGCCGTGGACTGGGTGTCGGTGAGACGGTCGGTCTCGTCGTGGACGTGCACTGCGATCTCGCGGAGCTTGTCACCGTGCTCGCGGGCGTGGTGCGCGCAGAAGAGAAGCTCGCCGCCACCGGAGAGCTCGACGCGCAGGTAGGCCTGAGCACCGCATCGGTCGCAGCGGTCCACAGCCGTCAGTGGGGTACTGGGGGCAACTGCAGTGGTCACTTGAGGCCTCTTTCCTTCCATTGTGTCCTGCTCAACGTAGCGACTGGCTCCAACATTCCCGGTTTTACCCGGGGCCAATCCTCTGCGTCCTCACCTGACATCAACATCCAATCACGCTGGACACTTCCCGCTTCGGGGGGCTCCGACCTTTGGACGCCGTGACCCTCGACACAGGTGCTTCGGTGTTCAGTCTGACCCGGCTTGGTCCTTCTGGTTGCCTGTTCGGGCAAACCCGAAACCTACCCTTGCCGCAATCGTGACCTGACGCACATGGTGTCCTCTCCGGGCACCTGGTCGCGGTAGGCGTGGCGTTCGAGTCGTTGGGCGTGTCGCGGGTAGATTTGCCCCGGGACGAGTGGGTGCTCGTCGGATCGGTAACAGCGTTGAGGAGTGACGTGCCAGCCCGCACCGCCGGAGGAACGAAGATCGACAACTCGTACAACGCCCATCACCTCCTCGTCCTCGAGGGGCTCGAGGCGGTGCGCAAGCGCCCGGGCATGTACATCGGGTCCACCGACACCCGGGGGCTCATGCACTGCGCCTGGGAGATCATCGACAACGCCGTCGACGAGGCCCTCGGTGGCTTCTGCACAGGGATCGAGGTCACGCTGCACCCGGACGGGTCGGCGGAGGTGCACGACAACGGGCGTGGCATCCCGGTCGACAAGGAGCCCAAGACCGGCCTGTCCGGTGTCGAGGTGGTCTTCACCAAGCTGCACGCCGGCGGCAAGTTCGGTGGCGGCTCCTACGTCGCGACCGGTGGTCTGCACGGTGTCGGCTCCTCGGTGGTCAACGCTCTGTCCGCCCGCCTCGACGTCGAGGTCGACCGCTCGCCGGCGACCCAGAAGATGTCCTTCCGGCGCGGCACCCCAGGTGTCTTCGACGCGGAGGGTCCGTCGGCGTCCTTCACCCCCCAGTCGGGCCTCCACAAGGGCGGGCGGGTCAAGAAGGGCGTGACCGGCACCCGCGTCCGGTTCTGGCCGGACCGGCAGATCTTCACCAAGGACGCCACGTTCACCTACGACGAGCTCGTCACCCGGGCCCGCCAGACGTCGTTCATCGTGCCGGGTCTGGAGCTCGTCATCCGCGACCTCCGCGGTGACGCGCCGGTCGAGGAGAGCTTCCGCCACGACGGCGGGATCACGGAGTTCTGCGACTTCCTGGCCGCCGACGAGCCGGTCAGCGAGGTCCTGCGGCTCGAGGGGCACGAGAAGTTCACCGAGACCGTGCCGCTGCTCGACGACAAGGGGCACATGACCCCCCAGGACGTCGAGCGGGACCTGATCGTGGACGTCGCGTTGCGCTGGGGCACCGGCTACGACACCGAGATGCGGTCGTTCGTGAACGTCATCGCGACGCCGAAGGGCGGCACCCACGTCTCCGGGTTCGAGCAGGCGCTCACCAAGACCTTCAACGACGTGCTGCGCAGCACCAAGCAGCTCAAGGTCAACGACCCCGACGTCATCAAGGACGACGTGCTCGAGGGGCTGACCGCCGTGGTCACCGTGCGCCTCGCGGAGCCCCAGTTCGAGGGACAGACCAAGGAGGTTCTCGGCACCCCGGCCGCGAGGACCATCGTGCGCAAGGTCGTGTCGGCAGAGCTGAGGAAGTTCCTGACCTCCACCAAGCGGGCCGAGAAGGCCCAGGCCAAGCTGGTCATGGAGAAGGTGGTCAGCGCCTCCCGGACCCGTATCGCGGCCCGGCAGCACAAGGAGACGCAGCGGCGCAAGAACGCCCTCGAGTCCAGCGCGCTACCGGCGAAGCTCGCGGACTGCCGCTCCAACGACATGGAGAAGAGCGAGCTCTTCATCGTCGAGGGTGACTCGGCGCTCGGCACTGCCAAGCTCGCCCGGACCTCCGAGTTCCAGGCGCTGC
>DASSMS010000198.1:0-41909 GCA_035688575.1 Nocardioidaceae bacterium | reverse complement strand
GGCGTCGCGATCTTGGACCAGCTGACGGTGGCACAGACCTTGCGCTTGCCTTTGAAGAGTCGGAGGACCGCCTCGCCCTGTCCGTCCGGATCCGCGGCGCTCGAGCCCTGCAGACTCGCCTCCAGCCGTGTCGGCGCCGCCTGTGCCCCGGCGGCGGCGCTGGGGGCGACACCCGCGGTGAGCGCCGATCCGGCCAGGAGGGCCACGCCCATCGCCAGCGCGCCACCCCTACGGTTCCCTCCGGTCGTCCACCTGACCATGTCGCCCCTCCTCGTCGGCTCGGGCCCCCTGAAGACTGGAACGGCTGGCGCGGACGGCTGGTTCAACCCATCGGGGATCGGGTGACCTCCTCAGACACCCTCCGGTCTCAGGCGGCCGACGGACCGGGGGAGTGGCTCGAAGCCGGGGGTGGCCGCGAGGTCGAAGTTGACCGCCGCAACGGCACGTGCATGAGCCCTGCGCAACCCAGTCGGCTGCAGCGGCATCCCGGCCGGGCGACGTGTCCCGGCGCCGTCGTGGTTCGCGGCGAGCGAGACCCACAACGACCGGGTGCGGGGCGTCCTCTCGGTGAGGGTCGCCCTGACGTCCAGCCAGTGCCTCAACGCCGTCACGGCCGAGTCGGTGAGCGTGACGGTCCGGGGAGGGGGAAGACTGCGGGTCGAGGGCGGCCGTGGCTGGTAGGTCACCGTGCCGGCAGACAGGTCCAGGTCGGTGGGCGTGAGCGCCGCGAGTTCCCCGCTTCGCATCCCCGCCTCGTGCACCAGGACGGCCATCGCGGCCGTGCGGACGTCAGCAGGCGTCGCGTCGACGGGTAGCGCCCGCCACCTCCAGTGGTGCAGGGCCAGTGTTGCCGCGTGTTCCTCCGCGCGGGGTCGGGGAGCCGGCAGGCCGACCTCGTCCTGGACAGGGTCGGGCAGGCGGGCCGCCTCGGCGAGGAGCCGCAGGCAGGCTCTTCGCACACGTCGGGTCGAGTCGGGGGAGGGGCGCTCGGTCGTGCCCCGACGGCGCAGCCTCCCGCGGTCCGCGTCCGACAGGTACCGCGACACGAAGCCGGCGTCGAGCCAGGCAGACGGGTTGGAGGGGCGCTGTGGAGCGGGCAGCGTGGCCGCGAAGGCGACCATTTCGGACACCACCCAGGCCAGCTGCCGAACCCTGCTGGGGCTTCGCTCTGCCTGTGCTGCTGACAGGTACTCGCGGAGTTGCTGGGGGGCTCCGGTATGGTCCACCACTCACAGATAACAGGCCCCCACGACCCTGCCCGGCCGACACGCCGGGCAGCCACCCACTGTGCCCTGCTCCACAGATAACAGGCCCTCACGCCTCACTCGAGCCGGCAGCGACACCGGCGGAGGCGCCGAGGAGAGGCGCCGCCGCCGCTTCCCTCGACTTCTCGTCGAGGGAAGCGCAGGGGACCGCCCGTGCGTGGGCGACACAGGTCCTGCGGTCGGGGAGTTCCCGCCGGTTCGGGGGCGGATCGCCGGAGCTTCGAGCGGGCTGCTGAGACGGCCTGGCGACGTTCCGTTCGAGTCGGCGCGGCGGGCTCGGCGCGAACAATGCAGCAGCCCGGTGGGGCCGACTTCCTCCGCCGACAAAAGAAGGCGCCCGGCTGGTCGCCGCGCGCCTTCCGCCCGGCCCCATGGGCTGAGCGCCAAGTGTCCGAGGGGGGACTTGAACCCCCACGCCCGATAAAGGGCACTAGCACCTCAAGCTAGCGCGTCTACCTATTCCGCCACCCGGACAAGGTGCCGCACCCACAACTCTAGGTTTCGTTGCGAGCGCGGCGGTAACTGTAGCAAAGAACTGGACCAGAACTCGCATCGACCCCGGGCCTCCTCGGCCTGTAAGGATGGCCCCATGACGGAAACGACCGACCCGCCTGTCACGACCCGGGAGTACGACCCGGCAGCCGAGGTCGTGGACATCTGCCGCGACCTCATCCGGATCGACACGACCAACTTCGGCGACGGTTCCGGACCGGGCGAGCGGAAGGCGGCGGAGCACGTGGCGGCGCTGCTGTCGGAGGTCGGCATCGAGCCCGAGATCCACGAGTCCGAGCCCGGGCGGGCCTCCGTCCTGGCACGCTGGGGCGGTACGACGGGGGAGCCCCTGCTGCTCCACGGGCATCTCGACGTGGTCCCCGCCGACGCCGACGACTGGAAGGTCCATCCCTTCTCGGGCGAGATCCAGGACGGGTACGTCTGGGGTCGCGGCGCCGTCGACATGAAGGACTTCGACGCGATGCTGCTCTCGGTCGTGCGGGCCCGACAGCGGGCGGGCGCCGTGCCCGAGCGGCCGATGGTGCTGTGCTTCACCGCCGACGAGGAGGCCGGGGGGCACAAGGGTGCGGAGTACCTCGTCAAGGAGCACTCCGACCTCCTCGCCGACTGCACCGAGGCGATCGGCGAGGTCGGCGGCTGGAGCGCGACGATCCGCGGTCGGCGGGTCTACCTGATCGAGGCCGCCGAGAAGGGCATGGCCTGGATGCGGCTCACCGCGAAGGGCAACGCCGGACACGGGTCGATGGTGCACCCCGACAACGCGGTGACCGAGCTCGCCGCTGCCGTGGCCCGGATCGGGAGGCACGAGTGGCCGGTGCGGCTGACCCCTTCCATGCAGGTCCTGCTCTCCGCTGTGGGTGAGATCGCGGGTGTGGAGGCGACGCCGGAGAACGCCGAGTCGCTGGTCGACGAGTTCGGCTCGGCCGCACGGATGCTCGGTGCGGTGATCCGGCACTCCACCAACCCGACGATGCTCCAGGCCGGCTACAAGGTGAACGTCGTGCCGGGGGAGGCGACCGCCCACGTCGACGGCCGGTTCCTGCCCGGCTACGA
Source organism: Nocardioidaceae bacterium (assembly GCA_035688575.1). GTDB lineage: Bacteria > Actinomycetota > Actinomycetes > Propionibacteriales > Nocardioidaceae > Nocardioides_C. The sequence goes on along the minus strand of DASSMS010000198.1, from coordinate 39,078 downwards.
GGACGAGTTCTTCGACACGCTCGCCGACCTCGTGGGCGAGAACGTCTCCGTCGACTGGGTGAGCAAGCAGCACGCCCTGGAGACCACCTTCGACGGCGACCTCGTCGACGCCATCACGGCGTCGCTTCTCGACGAGGACCCGGAGGCGAAGGTCGCGCCGTACCTGATGTCGGGCGGCACCGACGCCAAGCACTGGCGGAAGCTCGGGATCCGGTCGTTCGGGTTCGCCCCGCTGCGGCTGCCGGCGGACCTCGACTTCACGGCGCTGTTCCACGGTGTCGACGAGCGCGTACCGGTCGACGCCCTCGAGTTCGGGGCGCGCGTCTTCGACAGGTTCCTCGACCGGGCCTGAGCCCGGCTCTAACCGCGGCGCGGACGGAAGACCGTGAGGCCGTGGAGGTTCCCGGTCCACACGGCACCGCGCGGGCCGATCTGCGAGGCGGCGAAGAAGGAGTTCTCGAACGGCTCCGCCGAGCTCGGCACCCACAGGCGCTCCTCACCGGTACGGAAGTCCACGCCGCTGAGTCCCCACACGCCGTCGTGCAGCCCGACGTCGTAGACCAGCCCGCTCCGGACGCTCATCGTCGGGATCCCGTTCGGCATGCTGACATCAGGGTTCGCCCACCGCACCTTGCAGGTCCGGCTCCGCGGACGCCAGTCGATCCGCTCGATGCCGTGAGGTGCGTTCGGCTCTGCCTGGTCTGCGACGACGGAGAACGGCCGCACCTGCTCGGGCATGGCGGCGTATGCCGGATCCAGGGGATGTGTGTTGTCCACCACCACCGCCGCGTCTCCCCGCACCAGGACCGACTGCTCGGAGACCGTCTGCGTCCGCTTCGGATCACCGAAGCGAACGGGGACCTCGCAGGCGATCCGCCGGTGCTTGCCCCGAGCGATCGGTTTCCAGCCGGCCGGGATCTTGTCGCGCCACATGAGCACGAGGTGCATCAGGGGCCGACCATCGGTGATGACGACGAACTTGTCGTCCCGCCGCCCGGTTCCCATCAGCGAAGGCGTCGACCCCGAACCCGCGCCCAGCCGGGCCCCGCCCTGCACGCCGCCGGTCTCGTACGTCGCCCTCCAGGCCCGCCCCAGGCGACGGCCGTTCCACCGGTACTTGTACTGGGCCTTGCTGGTGACGACGTAGATCCCGCCGTTCTCGTCTGCCGCGATGCTGTTCGAGATCTGTTCGAGGTCGTTGCGCTCGACTGCCGGGTTGTCGCAGTCGGCACCGTTCTGCGAGATCGTGCGCACGTTCGCGCGCCTCATGCGACCGGGCTGCCGCGGAACGACCCCGACCACCCCCAGCTCGGTGGCGAAGGCGACCATCCCGTCGTAGAGCATCGTGATGCCTACGATCCGGTCGTCGCCGCGGCACATGACCCCGGTCAGTTCGAGCGAGCGGACCTTCTCGATGGGGGAGGTCCGGTTACCTGGCACCTGGTCGGCGTATACGTCGAGCGACTGTCTGTGCGCGACGATCAGACGGCCGGCACGGTCGAGGACGCTGTAGGCGCCGCTCGAGCTCGAGCTCGGCCGGCCCGTCGGCTCCTGGTAGAAGTCGATGACCTCGCCGGTGCGCTCGTCGACCTTGAAGACGCCTTCGTTCTCCGGTGTCGAGATCACCGACCCCCAGACCACCCGCCGACCGTCGGCGTAGGGCTCGGAGAACTCGTGGACGATCGGGACACCAGTGCCGTGCGGCGCCAGCCGGATCGACTGGACGTCGACCTCCTGCCCTGGCCGCGGGCCAGGAAGCGGTGAGGACGCCTGCGCGTAGCTGCCACGGTGCGCCGCCGCCCACGGGGACTGAGCCAGGGCGGGGTTGCAGGGCGGCTCGTTTCCGTCGGCAGACCTCATCGTGGTGCACCCGGGTCGCCGCTCGGAGGCGGTAGGAGCGGGGGCGGCACCTGCGCCGGAGACCCCGGTTGTCGCAGCGACCCCTAGAGCCAGGGATGTGGCGACAGCCAGCGGCAGTGCGGAAGTGATCCTGGGCATGCGGCGGTCTCCTGACGGACTGTGTGCTTGTCCTGCTTTGCGTAACCGGAGTTGTAACTTCGGGTCACAGAAGGTACGCAGTTCCGACGGAGCCCGGCAAGAGGTATCGGTCGGACGTGGACGCGCTGGAGGCGGTCAGAACATCAGGTAGGGCACCCGCTGCTGGCGGATGATCTTGCGGCGGAGCACCACCCGGCGCGTGCCGTCGGGGGAGAGGCGCACGCGCTCGAGCTCCCAGCCTCCGTGCTCGGCGCGGTCGGTGAGCATCCGGGTGACGGCGCTGCGGGAGAGGTCCCGGGAGATCGTCAGCCGCTCGAACTCGTACTCCACGCCTGGGTTGAGCGCGCGACGCCTCGGCGTCGTGGCGATGGGTGCACGGGACATGAGGTCATCGTGACACGCTCCCGGTGAGGAGTGCGACCGGTCTACCTCACATGGGGGGTGCCGAGACGTCCTCGAGCGCGATGGCGATCTCGGCAGGGAGCTCGCACTCCTCGACGGTCAGCGAGCCGCGGAGCTGTGCAGCGGTGCGGGCACCGACGATCGGGGCCGTCACCCCCGGCCGGTCGCGGACCCAGCTCAGTGCCACTTCGAGCGGGGACCAGCTGAGGCCGTCGGCGGCCCGGGCGACCGCCTCGACGATCCGGGCGTTGCGGTCGTTGAGGTAGGTACCGACGAAGTTCGAGAAGTGCGGTGAGGCCGCGCGGGAGTCTGCCGGCGTGCCGGTGCGGTACTTGCCGGTGAGGACCCCACGCCCCAGCGGGGACCACGGGAGGACGCCGAGGCCGAGATGCTCGGCTGCCGGGATCACCTCGGCCTCCGCGGAGCGGTTGACCAGGGAGTACTCCACCTGGTTCGACGCGAGCACCGCGCGGCCGGGCACGGCGGCCTGCCAGGTGGCGGCCTTGGCGCTCTGCCAGCCTGCGTAGTTCGAGACCCCGACGTACGACGCGCGGCCGCTCGTCACGGCGAAGTCCAGGGCCGTGAGGGTCTCCTCCAAGGGAGTGTCGTCGACCCAGGTGTGCACCTGCCACAGGTCGACGTGTTCGACGCCAAGTCGCTTGAGGGAGGCGTCGAGGGTGGAGATCAGGTAGCCGCGTGAGGCGTTGGTCTCACGGACCCCTCGGGCCCTGCTGATCCCCGCCTTCGTCGCGAGCACGATGTCGTCGCGAGCGACCACGTCGCCGATGAGGGACCCGATGAGCTCCTCGGAGGCCCCGTCGCCGTAGCCGGCGGCGGTGTCGAGAAGCGTCCCGCCGGCCTCGGTGAAGGCGATGAGCTGGTCGCGGGCCTCGTGCTCGTCGGTGTCACGACCCCAGGTCAGCGTGCCGAGCCCGAGCCGGGAGACACGCAGACCGGTACGACCCAGGAACCTCTGCTGCATGGGGGACACGGTATCCAGACCGGCGGGGCGGGACGTGCTCGCCTCGCCGTGAGAACAGGTGCGTAGGCTTTGGCGGGTCCGTCCGCTCGTTCAGGAGAACCCCTTGCTCGACTTCCTCCAGGCTGCCCTTCTCGGTGTGCTCCAGGGCCTCACCGAGTTCCTGCCGATCTCGAGCAGCGCGCACCTGCGGATCTTCCCGGAGCTGTTCGGTTGGGGTGACCCGGGGGCGGCGTTCACCGCTGTCGTTCAGATCGGGACCGAGCTCGCGGTGCTCATCTACTTCCGCAAGGACATCTGGCGGATCGCCTCTGCGTGGGTCCGGTCGCTGTTCGACCCGCGCTGGCGGGGCAACCTCGACGCCCGGATGGGCTGGTTCATCATCGTGGGCTCGCTGCCGATCGTGTTGCTCGGCATCACCCTCAAGGACGTCATCGAGAACGACTTCCGCAACCTGTGGATCATCGGCACCACGCTGATCGTCCTCGGTGTCATCCTCGGTGTTGCCGACCGGGTCGGGAAGACCGACCGCACGATCCGGCAGATGAACATCAAGCACTCGGTGCTGCTCGGCCTCGCGCAGGCGATGGCCCTCATCCCCGGCGTGTCGCGCTCGGGAGCCACGATCAGCATGGGTCGCTTCCTCGGCTACGACCGAGAGGCCGCGACGCGCTACGCGTTCCTGCTCGCCATCCCCGCGGTGGTCGGGGCGGGCCTCTTCGAGCTTCCAGAGATCCCGCACGGGGAGAACATCTACGGACCCTGGCCGACCTTCGTCGCCACCGTGGTCGCGTTCGTGGTCGGGTACGCCGCGATCGCGTGGCTGCTGCGTTACGTGAGCACCAGGTCCTACCTGCCGTTCGTGATCTACCGGATCGCGCTCGGCACCTTCACGCTCACGATGCTGGGACTCGGGGTCCTCGCCGCCTGACCCCGGCTCGGGCTAGAGCCAGCCTGACTTCTTGAACAGCCGGTAGAGGGCCACCGAGGCGACAAGCATCAGACCGAGGGCCACGAAGTAGCCGTAGTCCCACTGCAGCTCGGGCATGTACTCGAAGTTCATGCCGTAGACGCCGGCGACGAGCGTGCCGACTGCGGCGATCGCCACCCAGGCGGAGATCTTCCGCATGTCGTCGTTCTGCTGCACGCTGATGCGGGCCTGGAGGGCGTCGAACGCCGTCGAGAGCAGCCCGTCCAGGGACTCGATGGTTTCCGAGACACGGACGAGGTGGTCGGCGACGTCGCGGAAGAACGGGGCGGACTGCTCCGAGACCCCGGCCACCTGGCCGGCCGCGAACCGCTTCATCGGGTCCTTGAGGGGGTTGACGGCTCGGCGCATCTCGGAGAGCTCGCGCTTGAGCACGTAGATGCGCTCGGAGTCGTCGCTGCGAGTGGTCGAGAACACGGACGCCTCCACCTCGTCGACGTCGATCTCGACCTCGGCGGCGACGTCCTCGTAACCGTCGACGACCCGGTCGCAGATCGCGTAGATGACAGCCGCTGGGCCGTGGCCCAGCAGATGGGCTCGCTGCTCGAGGTCGCGCCTGGCGGTGTGCAGCTCGGTGCCCTCGCCGTGCCGTACGCTGACCACGAAGTCGCCGCCCACGAACAGCGCGATCTCGCCGGTCTCCACGGCGTCGCGCTCGTCGACGTACCAGAGGGTCTTCAGGACCAGGAAGAGCGTCTCGTCGTACCGCTCGAGCTTCGGGCGTTGGTGTGCGTGCAGTGCGTCCTCCACCGCCAGCGGGTGCAGCCCGAACAGCGCCGCGACCTGGCTCATCTCCTCCTGGCCGGGCTCGTGCAAGCCGACCCACACGAAGTCGCCGTCGCCGCTCCTGGCGTCGCGAACGGCTCCCAGGTCGTGGGTGCTCACATCGAGGGGGACACGGACACCGTCGCGGTACAACGCGCAGTCGACGATCATGCGGGTCAGGTTACGGCCTCTAGAGTCACTCTCATGGCAACGGTGATCCTGGCCAGACACGGACGTACGACGGCAAACGCGACGGGCGTGCTCGCGGGGCGCACCAAGGGGGTGCGTCTCGACGACCGCGGCCTCGAGCAGGCGAGGGACGCAGGGGGCCGGCTCGCCGGGCTGTCCCTCGCGGCCATCGTCACGAGCCCGCTCGAGCGATGCCGTGAGACCGCACGTGAGGTCAGCCGGCTGCAGAACGGCTCGACGAAGGTGACCGCGGAGCGTCGCCTCCTCGAGTGCGACTACGGCAGCTGGACCGGCAGGGAGCTCGGGGTGCTCGCCAAGGAGCCGCTGTGGGCCACCGTCCAGGCGCATCCTTCTGCGGTGACCTTCCCCGACGGCGAGTCGATGGCGCAGATGATGGCCCGCAGCGTCGCCGCAGCAAGGGAGTGGGACGCTCGTGTGGAGGCCGAGCACGGCCCCGACGCGGTGTGGCTGGCGGTGACCCACGGCGACGTGATCAAGGCCGTGCTCGCCGACGCGCTCGGCATGCACCTCGACCTCTTCCAGCGGATCGCGGTCGACCCCGCATCGCTGTCGGTGGTGCGCTACACCCCACTGCGCCCCTTCGTGCTCTCGGTGAACTCGGTAGCCGGTGACATGAGCGGCCTCGAGCCCCCCAGGAAGAGGACGCGGCACGGCCGTCACGACAGCGACGCGGCCCTCGGCGGCGGGGCGGGAAGCGTCCGCGCGGACGCGAGCGCCGGACGACGTGGCCGGACCCCCTAAGGTCGGAACCATGGCTCCCGTCATCCACTCCTACGACCCGCCGGAGCGCTTCGTGGCCGGCACGGTCGGTCAGCCAGGCCAGCGCACGTTCTTCCTCCAGGCACGTGCCGGCACGAGGGTCACCAGCGTCGCACTGGAGAAGCAGCAGGTCTCGGTCCTCGCCACCCGGATCGACGAGCTGCTCGACGAGGTGATGGACGCGCGCGGTGGCGAGGGCGCCGTGCCCGCGCTGGCTCCGCTCGACCTCGAGGACAACGAACCGCTCGAGCAGCCGATCGTCGAGGAGTTCCGGGCCGGCACGATGACGCTGTCGTGGGACGCCGCCGACCAGCGGATCGTCGTGGAGGTGTTCCCCTTCACCGAGGAGTCGGTCGTCGCACCGGACCAGCCGGAGGAGGAGATCGAGGAGCCAGAGCCCGAGGAGCTGTTCGTCGTCCGCATGCCGGCCGGCCTCGCTCGCGCGTTCAGCAAGCGCGCCCAGGCCGTCGTCGCCGCGGGGCGCCAGCCCTGCCCGTTCTGCGGTGGGCCGATCGACCCGGAGGGCCACCTGTGCCCCCGCGCCAACGGCTTCCGGCGCACCAGCGTGTGACCGGCGACGAGGAGCTCGCCGTCCTCCACGACGGCGAGCTCGAGATCCACGGACGGATCCTCCCCGCGTCGAACGTCACCCTCGTCGCCACCGCATCGTCGGACGGGCGCAGCCTCCGTTGCGTCTACAAGCCGGTCTCCGGCGAGCGGCCGCTGTGGGACTTCCCCGAGGGGACTCTGGCCGGCCGCGAGGTCGCGGCGTACCTCGTCTCCGAGGCCTTGGGCTGGGATGTCGTCCCCCTCACGATCGAGCGCGAGGGGCCGCTCGGTCCGGGCATGGTGCAGGTCTGGCGGGAGCCGGACGAGCGGCAGAGTCCCGTGGACGTCGTGCCGGAGGGGGAGGTACCCGAGGGCTGCCTCCACGTCCTCGACGCCGCCGACGGCGAGGGGCGCCCGGTGTCCCTCGTGCACGAGAACACACCGGCGCTGCACCGGATGGCGGTCTTCGACGTTCTGGTGAACAACGCCGACCGCAAGGGTGGGCACGTGCTGGCCATGGCGGACGGGCACCGGTACGGCGTCGACCACGGCGTGTGCTTCCACGTCCACCCCAAGCTGCGCACGGTGCTTTGGGGCTGGGCGACGCTGCCGCTGCGCGAGGACGAGCAGGCGGCGCTCTCGCGTCTCGCCGAGGAGCTCGACGCGCCCGGCGGCGAGCTGAGGTCGGCTCTCGACCGGAGGCTGACGCCTGACGAGGTCAGGGCGCTCCGGGAGCGGTGCGAGGAGCTGCTCGCCGCCAACCGGATGCCGCTCCCGTCAGGGGAGTGGCCGGCAATCCCGTGGCCCGCGTTCTGACCACGGTTGGCTAGGCTTTCGAGCATGCGCGCATGGCACAGCCCGGACGTCCCCTCACTCGAGAAGTTCGGTCCAGGGCCCGTGGTCTCCATCTTCGACACCGCCACCGGGGCGGTCGAGGAGACCAGGCCCGAGGGCACCGCTCGCCTCTACGTCTGCGGCATCACCCCCTACGACGCCACCCACATGGGGCACGCGGCCACCTACGTCGCCTTCGACCTCCTCAACCGCGCCTGGCGCGACGCGGGCCACGCCGTGCGCTACGTCCAGAACGTCACCGACGTCGACGACCCCTTGCTGGAGCGGGCCACGGCCACCGGTGCCGACTGGCGCGACCTGGCCGAGGAGCAGACCGAGCTCTTCCGCGCCGACATGGAGGCGCTGCGTTCACTGACACCGGACGCCTACATCGGCGCCGTGGAGTCGATCCCGCTCGCCGTGCGACTCATCAAGCGGCTGCGTGAGCGGGGCTACGTGTACGAGGTCGACGGTGACCTTTACTTCTCGGCCCAGGCAGATCCTCGCTTCGGGCGCGTGTCCGGGCTCAGCGAGCAGCAGATGGTCGAGATCTTCCCCGACCGTGGTGGTGACCCCGAGCGCCCCGGCAAGAAGTATCCGCTCGACTGGCTGCTTTGGCGCGCAGAGCGACCGGGTGAGCCCGCCTGGGACAGCGAGCTGGGCCGGGGGCGCCCGGGCTGGCACGTCGAGTGCTCCTCGATCGCGCTGGAGTACCTCGGCGCGGCCTTCGACGTGCAGGGCGGTGGCAGCGACCTGGTCTTCCCCCATCACGAGATGAGCGCGTCCGAAGGCCACGCCGCGACCGGCGCCCCGTTCGCACGCGCCTACATGCACGCCGGCATGGTCGCCTACGAGGGCGAGAAGATGTCGAAGTCGCGCGGGAACCTGGTCTTCGTCTCGCGGCTGCGGGAGTCAGGCACCGACCCGATGGCGATCCGGCTCGCCCTGCTCGGCCACCACTACCGAAGCGACTGGGAGTGGACCGACGAGGACCTCTCCCGGGCGGAGTCGCGCCTCGCGGAGTGGCGCGCCGGTGCGGAGCGGGCCTGCGAGGCAGACGCCGAGCGGCTCGTGGCCGAGGTACGCCGGCACCTGGCGAACGACCTGGACGCCCCCGCCGCGCTCGCTGCCATCGACGCCTGGGCCACGACCCCCCAGGGCGACGGCGAGGGCTGCGGCGACGTGTGCGACCTGCTGGACGCCCGCCTGGGGATCAGGCTCTAGGCCTACTGGTCCCCGGTCTCGCGCCGCTTGAGGTAACGCTCGAACTCCCGGGCGATGGCCTCGCCGCTTGCCTCCGGGAGCTCCGCGGTGTCACGGGTCTCCTCCAGCGCGCGCACGTAGTCGGCGATCTCCTCGTCCTCCTCGGCGAGCTCGTCGACACCCCGCTCCCAGGCACGGGCCTCCTCGGGGAGGTCGTCGAGCGGGATCGAGATCTCGAGCAGCTCCTCGATCTGGCCGATCAGCGCCATCGTCGCCTTGGGGCACGGCGGCTGGGCCACGTAGTGGGGGACCGCGGCCCAGAACGACACCGCCGGGATGTCGAGCTGCACGCAGGCGTCCTGGAACACCCCGACGATCCCGGTGGGACCCTCGTAGTTCGACTGCTCGAGCTTGAGCCGGTCGGCGAGCTCGGGCTCGGTGGCGGTGCCGCTGACCGGAATGGGACGGGTGTGCGGCGTGTCCGCGAGCAGGGCGCCGAGGGTCACCACCATCTCGGTGCCGAGCTCCTCGGCCGCGGCGAGCAGCTCGGCGCAGAACTGCCGCCACCTCATGTTGGGCTCGATGCCTCGCAGCAGGATCACGTCGCGGGTCGCGCCCGGCGGCCGCGCGATGGACAGCTGCGTCGACGGCCACGTGATCTTGCGCATGCCGGCGTCGTTGGTGCCGACCACCGGACGATTCATCTGGAAGTCGTAGAAGTCCTCCGGGTCGATGGCAGCCACTACCCGTGCGTCCCAGACCTTGAGGAGGTGGTCCACGACGGCCGAGGCGGCGTCCGCGGCGTCGTTCCAGCCCTCGAACGCTGCGATGAGGACGGGGGACTCCAGGTCGGGTACCTCTTCGAGCTCGATCACCCTCCCCAGCGTAGTGTCTGGCCACCGAAGCGAAGCACGTTCGGGTCACCCGGGGGGTGTCACCATCCGGACGTGGGGTTGCGGTTCACAGGCGGCGCCTAGCCTGGTGAGGAGGTGCACCCACCTGCCCTGCCGACAAGAGGAGCCCTGTGACCCTGTCCCCAAGCATCCGTCCTGACGTCACGGAAGAGCTGACCGCCCTCCTCCGGGACCGCATCCTGGTGCTCGACGGCGCGATGGGGACGAGGATCCAGCACCACCGGCTCGAGGAGGCCGACTACCGCGGTGACCGGTTCACCGACTGGCCCTCGGACCTCAAGGGCAACAACGACCTCCTGAGCCTCACGAGGCCGGACCTGGTGCGCGCGATCCACGAGGAGTACCTCCGAGTCGGCGCCGATGTGGTCGAGACCAACACCTTCAACGCGCAGCGGATCTCTCTCGCCGACTACGGCATGGAGGAACTCGCCTACGAGATGAACCTCGTCTCCGCGCAGCTGGCCCGTGCCGCCTGCGACGACGTCACCGAGCAGGACCCGGGCCGGCCGCGGTACGTCGCGGGCGCGCTCGGGCCCACCAACCGGACCGCGTCGATCTCACCGGACGTCAACGACCCCGGCAAGCGCAACGTCACCTACGAGGAGCTGGTCGAGGCCTACCTGGAGCAGGCCAGCGGTCTCGTCGACGGGGGAGCAGACCTGCTGCTCGTGGAGACGATCTTCGACACCCTCAACGCCAAGGCGGCGATCTTCGCGCTCGAGACACTCTTCGAGGAACGCGGGCGGCGCTGGCCCGTGGTCGTGTCGGGGACCATCACCGACGCCTCAGGTCGCACGCTGTCGGGGCAGGTGACCGAGGCGTTCTGGAACTCCGTGCGGCACGCCCGGCCGCTGGCCGTGGGCCTGAACTGCGCCCTGGGCGCCAAGGAGATGCGGCCCTACCTCGCCGAGCTGGCCCGCCTCGCGGACTGCTTCGTCTCCGCCTACCCCAACGCGGGCCTGCCGAACGCCTTCGGAGAGTACGACGAGGCGGCCGAGGAGACCGCTGCCGTCGTCGGCGAGTTCGCCGAGAGCGGATTGGTGAACCTGGTCGGCGGCTGTTGCGGGACCACACCGGAGCACGTCGCGGCCGTTGCCCGTGCCGTCCGGGGAAGCGCCCCCCGCGTGCCCAAGGAGCACGAGCCCGCGTGCAGGTTGTCGGGCCTCGAGCCGCTCAACATCACGCCGGACTCGCTGTTCGTCAACGTCGGCGAGCGCACGAACATCACCGGGTCGGCGCGCTTCCGGCGCCTCATCAAGGAGGGCGACTACAACGCCGCGCTGACCGTCGCGCGACAGCAGGTCGAGGCGGGCGCCCAGATCATCGACGTCAACATGGACGAGGGGATGATCGACGGCGTCGAGGCGATGGACCGCTTCACCAAGCTGATCGCCGCCGAGCCCGACATCTCCCGGGTGCCGGTCATGGTCGACTCCTCCAAGTGGGAGGTCATCGAGGCCGGCCTCAAGTGCATCCAGGGCAAGGCCGTTGTCAACTCGATCTCGATGAAGGAGGGCGAGGACGCGTTCCTTCAGCAGGCCCGCCTCTGCCGCAAGTACGGCGCCGCCGTGGTCGTCATGGCCTTCGACGAGGACGGCCAGGCGGACACCCTCGAGCGCCGGACCGCGATCTGCCGCAGGGCCTACGACCTGCTCACGCAGGAGGTGGGCTTCGAGCCGACCGACATCATCTTCGACCCGAACATCTTCGCGATCGCGACGGGCCTCGACGAGCACGCCAACTACGGCGTCGACTTCATCGAGGCCACCCGCTGGATCAAGGAGAACCTCCCGGGAGCGCTGGTCTCCGGCGGGGTGTCGAACGTCTCCTTCTCCTTCCGTGGCAACAACCCGGTCAGAGAGGCGATCCATGCGGTCTTCCTGTACCACGCGATCCGGGCCGGGATGGACATGGGCATCGTCAACGCGGGCGCGCTCGCGGTCTACGACGAGATCGACCCCGAGCTGCGTGAACGTGTGGAGGACGTCGTACTCAACCGCCGCCCCGACAGCACCGAGCGGCTTCTCGCGATAGCCGAGGAGTACAACGGCGAGGGGCGCCAGGCGCAGGGCCTGGACGACTCCTGGCGCTCCCTGCCGATCGAGGAGCGCATCACCCACGCCCTGGTGAAGGGCATCGACGAGTTCGCGGAGGCGGACACCGAGGAGCTGCGGCTGGAGATCGCCGCGCGCGGTGGCCGCCCGATCGAGGTCATCGAAGGTCCGCTGATGGCCGGGATGAACGTCGTGGGCGACCTCTTCGGATCCGGCAAGATGTTCCTGCCCCAGGTGGTGAAGTCCGCGCGCGTGATGAAGAAGGCCGTGGCGCACCTGATCCCGCACATCGAGGCGGAGAAGCGGCCAGAAGACGCCGGGCGAAGCAACGGCAAGATCGTCATGGCGACCGTCCAGGGCGACGTCCACGACATCGGCAAGAACATCGTCGGAGTCGTGCTGCAGTGCAACAACTACGAGGTGTTCGACCTCGGCGTGATGGTCCCGGCGCAGAAGATCCTCGACAAGGTCAAGGAGGTCGGCGCCGACATCGTCGGCCTCTCCGGCCTCATCACGCCCTCGCTCGACGAGATGGTGGGCTTCGCCTCGGAGATGGAGCGCCAGGGCTTCGAGATCCCGCTCCTGGTCGGCGGCGCGACCACCTCCCGTGCGCACACGGCCGTGAAGGTCTCCCCGAAGTACCACGGTCCCGTGGTGTGGGTGAAGGACGCGTCTCGCTCGGTGCCGGTCGCCGCCGCCCTGCTCTCGGACGACCAGCGGCCACAGCTGCTCGCCGAGGTCAGCGCCGACTACGACTCGATCCGCCGCCGCCACGCGCAGAAGAGGAACGACCGGCCGACGCTCTCGCTGGAGAGGGCGCGGGAGAACCGCACGCCTGTGGAGTGGGAGGGCTACCAGCCGCCGCGCCCCGCAGCCATGGACGGCGACGCGCCGTTCGTGCGCGTCTTCGAGGGCTATCCGATCGCAGAGCTGCGCGACTACATCGACTGGCAGCCCTTCTTCAACGCGTGGGAGATGAAGGGCAGCTTCCCCGACATCTTGAACAACCCCTCGTCGGGTGAGGCCGCGCGCAAGCTCTTCGAGGACGCCCAGCACATGCTCGACCGGGTGGTGGAGGAGGGGTGGCTGACCGCGAACGCCGTGGTGGGGCTCTTCCCCGCGAACGCCGTGGATCACGACAGCCTCGAGGTCTACACCGACGAGTCCCGGGCCGAGGTCCGCACGCGGCTCGAGCACCTTCGGCAGCAGGGGGAGCACCGCGAGAACGTGCCGAACCGCTGCCTGGCCGACTACGTGGCCCCCAAGGACACCGGCCTGCGCGACTACGTCGGAGCGTTCGCGGTGACCGCGGGCCTGGGCTCGGCCGCCAAGATCGCGGAGTTCAAGGAGCGTCTCGACGACTACAGCGCGATCCTGCTGGAGTCCCTCGCGGACAGGCTGGCCGAGGCGTTCGCCGAGCGGCTCCACGAGCGAGTCCGCCGGGAGTTCTGGGGTTACGCCTCCGACGAGAGTCTCGACAACGACGCGTTGATCAAGGAGCGCTACCAGGGGATCCGGCCCGCACCCGGATACCCGGCCTGCCCCGACCACACCGAGAAGGCCGCCTTGTGGGACCTCCTCGACGTGGAGGCGAGCACGGGCATCGCGCTCACGGAGTCCATGGCGATGTGGCCGGGTGCAGCCGTCAGCGGCTGGTACTTCTCCCACCCGCAGTCGCAGTACTTCGTCGTCGGGCGGATCTCCCGCGACCAGGTGGAGGACTACGCCCGCCGTAAGGGGTGGACCCTCGCCGAGGCCGAACGTTGGCTGTCGCCGAACCTCGGTTACGAACCCGAGGACTGAGCGTGGGGGAGCGGCCCGAGGCCGTCCTGTGGGACATGGACGGCACCCTCGTCGACACCGAGCCCTACTGGATCGAGTCCGAGTTCGAGCTCGTCGAGAAGTACGGCGGAAAGTGGAGCACCGAGCACGCGCTGAACCTCGTGGGCAACGACCTCATCGAGTCGGGCCGGTACATCCGAGAGCACGGAGGGATCGACCGCGAGCCGGCGGACATCGTCGAGGAGCTGCTCGACCTCGTGGTCGCGCACGTCGAACGGGCGGTGCCGTGGCGTCCGGGCGCAGTGGACCTCCTCGCCGACCTCCGTGCGAACGGCGTGCGATGCGCGCTCGTCACCATGTCCTACCGACGCTTCGTGGCTCCGATCCTGGCCGGGCTGCCGGAGGGGACCTTCGAGGTCGTGGTGACCGGCGATGCCGTCACCAGGGGAAAGCCGGATCCTGAGCCCTACCAGAAGGCCGCCGCGATCCTCGGGGTCGATCCGGAGCGCACACTGGCCGTCGAGGACTCGAACACCGGCGCCCGGTCCGCGGAGGCAGCCGGCTGCACGGTGCTGGTCGTCCCCAACCACGTCCCCGTACTCCCAGGACCGAGGCGGGTCTTCCTTCCAAGCCTCGACGGACTGGCATATTCCACACTTCCGGCACCGCTTCCTGCTTGATTGTTGCGATATTGCGACCTCAAGGGGTGTGTAAGTCGTTTCCGGGCGATGTGACGGGAGAGTAGGGTCCACCCGATCCGCCCTGACATCCGTGTGGGGGCACGCAACAGTGAGGTGGAATGTGAACACCAGATTCAAGCGAGGCCGTGCGCTAGGCACGGCGGCCCTGATCAGCGCCGCGCTCGTGCTCAGCGGCTGTGCAGAGAGCGAGCGTGAGGGCGGTGGCGGAGCCGAAGGTGAGGCCACGGGTGGCACCCTCGTCTTCGCGGGCGCCGCGGAGCCGGTGACGCTCGACCCCTTCTTCGCACAGGACGGCGAGAGCTTCCGCGTCAACCGTCAGATCTTCGAGGGCCTCGTAGGCACCAAGCCCGGGACCGCGGACCCTGCCCCGCTCCTTGCGAAGTCGTGGGAGACGAGCGAGGACGGCCTGACCTACGACTTCACCCTCGAGACGGGCGTGAAGTTCCAGGACGGCACGGACTTCAACGCGGAGGCGGTCTGCTTCAACTTCGACCGCTGGTACAACATGCCGGAGTCGGCACAGAGCGACGCTCTGACCTACTACTACCAGAAGCTCTTCCGCGGCTTCGCCACCGGCAAGAAGGCGGACGCGGCGATCTACGACTCGTGCACCGCTGAGGGCGAGGACAAGGTCACCATCAAGCTGAAGGAGCCGTTCGCCGGGTTCATCCCCGCGATGTCGCTGCCGGCCTTCTCCATGCAGAGCCCGACCGCGCTCGAGAAGTTCCAGGACGACTCCAAGGCGGACCCGCGGACCACGGAGTACTCCACCGGCAACCCGGTCGGCACCGGTCCGTTCGTCTTCGAGTCGTGGGAGCGTGGCAAGCAGATCACGCTGTCGGCCAACGACGACTACTGGGGCGAGAAGGCCAAGGTCGACGAGATCGCCTTCGTCGCCATCGCCGACCCGAAGGCTCGCGCCACGGCCCTCGAGAACGGTGAGATCGACGGGTTCGACCTGGTCGGTCCCGCGGACATCCAGCCGCTCCAGGACGCCGGCTTCCAGATCATCAACCGCGATGCCTTCAACATCCTCTACCTCGGCATGAACCAGAAGACCAAGCCGCTCGACGACATCCGCGTCCGTCAGGCGATCGCGCACGCCATCAACAAGGACGAGGTGGTGAGCGCCTCGCTGCCGGAGGGCACCCAGGTCGCGACCCAGTTCATGCCCGAGCTCGTCAACGGCTGGACCGACGAGGTGCCGACCTACGACTTCGACCCGGAGAAGGCCAAGCAGCTGCTTGCCGAGGCGGGTGCCGAGGGTGCCACGATCGAGTTCAACTACCCGACCGACGTGAGCCGTCCCTACATGCCCTCGCCCGAGGACACGTTCAACGTGATCCGCTCTCAGCTCGAGGCCGTGGGCCTCAAGGTGAAGCCGGTCGCGGACCGCTGGGACCCCGACTACCTCGACAAGATCGCGGGATCGGCCGACCACGGCATCCACCTGCTCGGCTGGACCGGTGACTACAACGACTCCGACAACTTCGTCGGCGTCTTCTTCGGGGCCGAGAACCCGGAGTGGGGCTTCAAGAACGAGGAGATCTTCTCCGCGGTCACCGAGGCACGCGGGATTCCGACCCAGGAGGAGCAGACCCCGTTCTACGAGGACCTCAACATCCAGATCATGGAGTTCCTCCCGGGTGTCCCGATCGCCCACCCCGTGCCGTCGCTCGCGTTCGCGCCCGGTGTGGAGGGATTCCAGCAGAGCCCGGTCAACGACGAGGTCTTCAACACGGTCACGATCCAGGAGTGACCTAGCCTTTCCTGACCGGTCCTGCTCGACTGCTGAAAAGAACGGATGAGCCTCAAGGATGCTGCGCTTTGTCCTCCGGCGGCTGGCCCTCATGGTGCCAGTGCTCGTCGGCCTCTCGATCCTGCTGTTTGCCTGGGTGAGGGCGCTACCGGGCGACCCAGCCCGGTCGCTGCTCGGCGAGAAGGCGACGCCGGAGGGCATCGCGCGCGTCCGTGAGCTCTACGGGTTCGACGAGCCGCTGCTGACGCAGTACTTCCTCTACGTCAAGGCACTGCTCAGTGGCGACTTCGGCGACTCGATCAAGACCGGTCAGCCGGTGGTGGAGAGCTTCTTCGACCGCTTCCCGGCGACCCTCGAGCTCGGTATTACGGCCCTCATGATCGCCGTCGTGGTCGGCGTCCCCCTCGGATACCTCGCGGCGCGGCACCAGGGCAGTCCTATCGACACCGCCGTCGTCTCCACCTCGCTCCTCGGGGTCGTGACGCCGGTCTTCTTCCTCGCGATCCTGCTGAAGCTGGTCTTCGCCGACTGGTTGGGCTGGCTCCCCACGACCGGGAGACAGGATGCACGCATCAACGCGACACACATCACGGACTTCTACGTCCTCGACGGCATCCTGACTCGTGAGTGGGACGCCGCCTGGGACGCCGTTCTCCACCTGGTCCTGCCGGCGCTAGCGCTGGCAACCATCCCGCTCGCCATCATCGTCCGCATCACGCGGGCCTCGGTGGCGGAGGTCGTCAACGAGGACTACGTCCGCACAGCTGAGTCGAAGGGGCTCTCCTCGGCGGTGATCAGCCGACGGCACATCCTTCGCAACGCGCTCTTGCCCGTGGTGACGACCATCGGACTTCAAGCCGGACTGCTCTTCTCAGGTGCGGTGCTGACAGAGACGGTCTTCGCGTTCAACGGGGTGGGGCAGTATCTCTTCGATGCCATCGGCAGCCGTGACTACCCGGTGCTGCAGGGCTACATCCTCTTCATCGCCATCATCTACGCGCTGATCAACCTTGCCGTCGACGTCTCCTACGGCGTCATCGACCCCCGGGTGCGTGTCTCATGACGATCCCTCTTCCTCCCTCGCACGGTCCGGTCGGGGGCCAGACCGAGGCTCCGGTGCCGGGCGCCCTCGAGGAGGACACCCGCGGTCTGAGCCTGTGGCGAGGCGCTTGGCAGCGGCTGCGCCGTAACCCCACGGCGATCGCCGGTGCGCTCATCGTCCTGGCGTTCGTGGTCATCGCGATCATCGCGCCACTCCTGACCCCGTACGAGCCGGCGTCGACCCAGTGGTCCGGGCAGGTGACGCCGACAGATGTCCCCGGGCCGAGCGAGGAGCACCGCCTCGGCCTCGACCGCTTCGGCTCGGACCTCTACACCCAGATGCTCTACGGTGCGCGCCAGTCCCTGGTGTACGGCGTCGTCTCCACCATCATCGGCCTGACAGTAGGAGCGTTCCTCGGCCTCCTCGCCGGCGGGCTCGGGGGCAAGGTCGACACGATCATCATGCGCGTTGTCGACATCATGCTGTCGATCCCCAGTCTGTTGCTCGCGGTCAGCATCGCGGCCGTGTTGGGGCAGAACGCCTACTCCGTCATGATCGCCATCGGCATCGCCCAGGTGCCGATCTTCGCCCGGCTGCTGCGTGGCTCCATGCTGTCGCAGAACAAGAGCGACTACGTGCTGGCCGCCGACGCCCTGGGTATCCGGAAGCGCAAGATCATCATGGGCCACGTGTTTCCCAACTCAGTGGGGCCAACCATCGTGCAGGCCACCTTGAACCTCGCGACGGCGATCATCGAGGTCGCGGCGCTCTCGTTCCTGGGCCTCGGTGAGGCTGACCCGGCCGTGGCCGAGTGGGGGCGCATGCTCGTGGCAGCGCAGGACCGCTTCGACGCCGCGCCGCAGTTGGCTCTCTTCCCCGGCATCGCGATCGCCATCACCGCGCTCGGCTTCACGCTGCTCGGTGAGGCCATGCGTGAGGCCCTCGACCCCCGAACGAGGCGATGACCGTGACCGCAGACTTCGTGGACTCCTCCACCCCGGCGACCGAGAAGACGCGCAGGGGAGCGCTCAACGACGACGGGACACTCCTCTCCGTGCGTGACCTCGCCGTCACCTTCGGTGTTCGGGGCCAGAAGGAGGTCCGTGCCGTCGACGAGGTGTCTTTCGACATCCGTCCCGGCGAGCACATCGGTCTGGTGGGGGAGTCCGGCAGCGGCAAGTCCGTCACCTCGCTCGCGATCATGGGGCTGCTGCCCAAGCGGGGAGTCCGCACCTCGGGCGAGGTCCGCTACAACGACGAGAACATCCTGGGCTGGCCGCCGCGGAAGATGTCGGGCATCCGGGGTCGCGACATCGCGATGGTCTTCCAGGACCCGATGACCTCCCTCAACCCCGTTGTCCCGATCGGCATCCAGATCACCGAGGTCCTCCGCCAGCACTTCGAGCTGAGCAAGAAGGACGCCTCGACCCGCGCGGGTGA
Organism: Nocardioidaceae bacterium; assembly: GCA_035688575.1. Lineage (GTDB taxonomy): Bacteria > Actinomycetota > Actinomycetes > Propionibacteriales > Nocardioidaceae > Nocardioides_C. The sequence continues at coordinate 20,699 of DASSMS010000198.1, read as the reverse complement.
CCTCCTCGTAAAGGTCGGGATCCCCGACCCCAAGCGTCGGCTCGGCGAGTACCCCCACCAGCTCTCCGGCGGCATGCGACAGCGGATGCTGATCGCGATCGCGTTGGCCTGCGAGCCGCGGCTCCTGATCGCCGACGAGCCGACCACGGCCCTGGACGTCACCATCCAGGCGCAGATCCTGGAGCTGCTCAAGGAGCTCGTCGCGGACACCGGTGCCGCGTTGTTGATGATCACGCACGACCTCGGGGTCGTCGCCGGGCTGTGCGACAAGGTCAACGTCATGTACTCCGGTCGCATCGTGGAGTCGGCGACGCGCCGGGTGCTCTTCGGCAACCCCCGCCACCCCTACACCGGAGGGCTGCTCGCGAGCGTGCCACGTCTCGACTCGCCACGCGGAGCGCCTCTGAAGCCGATCCCCGGTTCCCCCACGAACGTCCTCCCGTGGACGCGGGGGTGTGCTTTCGCGCCGCGTTGCGGCAACGCCGTCGAGAGATGCGCCACTGATCCGCCGGAGCTGCGCCCCGACGGTGACCGTGAGCTGCGTTGCCACAACCCACTCTCCGCAGACCAGAGAACGGAGGCGGTGACCCCGTGACCGCACAGAGTCCCGAGACCGCTGAGGGTCCTGAGACCCCCGACCCCACGACCGACGACGCCCTGGTGTCCGTCCGGGGGCTGAAGGTGCACTTCCCGATTCGTGGGGGAGCCTTCCTGTCGCGGACGACCGGCTACGTGTACGCGGTCGACGGTGTTGACCTGGAGATCAAGCGGGGCACCACGCTCGGCCTGGTCGGGGAGTCCGGCTGCGGGAAGTCGACGTTGGGGCGTGCGATCCTCAGACTGGTGCCGGTCACCGAGGGGAGCGTGTGGGTCGACGGAGTCGACGTCGCCACGCTGAAGGGTGAGGATCTCCGCAAGGAGCGCCAGAACATGCAGATGGTCTTCCAGGACCCGTTGGCCAGTCTCAACCCGCGACAGAGCATCGAGACGATCCTCACCGAGCCTCTGCGCGAGCACGGCATCGAGTACAACCGCGAGACCAGGGTCCGCGAGCTCCTCGAGAAGGTGGGCCTCCCAGCGTCCGCAGCCCGGAAGTACCCCCATGAGTTCTCCGGCGGCCAGCGGCAGAGGATCGGCATCGCCCGGGCCATCGCGATGGAGCCCGCGTTCGTCATCGCCGACGAGCCGGTCTCGGCGCTCGACGTGTCGATCCAGGCTCAGGTGCTGAACCTGCTCGAAGAGATCCAGGACGACCTCGGTCTGACCTATCTAGTGATCGCCCACGACCTCGCAGTCGTCCGGCACGTGTCGGACGAGGTGGCGGTGATGTACCTCGGCGGGATCGTGGAGCACGCCGACTCCGACGAGCTCTACAACGAGCCGATGCACCCCTACACCAAGGCGTTGATGTCTGCGGTGCCGGTGCCGGACCCGGTCGTAGAGGAGAAGCGCGAGCGGATCCTCCTGGCTGGTGACCTGCCTTCACCCGCCAACCCGCCCAGTGGGTGTCGCTTCCACACGCGCTGCCCCTTCCGGCAGGAGACGCGGTGCGACACCGAGCGGCCGGAGCTGCGGGAGCTTCGACCGGGCCACCGCGTCGCCTGCCACTGGGCCGAGGAGATCGACGCGGGGAAGATCACCGCTCGCGAGGTCACTGCCGCCGGCGCGGCGCTCAGTTTCGAGCCGCAGGTCCAGTAGTCGTAGCGCCGATCTCGAGCACGGGGAGCTCGGGCGGGGTGCCGCCGAACTCGGGGCACAGGGTCTGGTGAGCGCACCAGCCGCAGAGTGCGCTGCGCCGGGGACGCCAGTCGCCGGTGCGCTGCGCGAGCGAGATCGCCTTCCACAGGGCCTCCACCTTGCGCTCGGTGGCGCGCAGGTCGGCCTCGTCGGGGGAGTAGCGCAGGAGCTCGCCGCTGCCGAGGTAGATCAGCTGGAGCATGGCGGGGACCACGCCACGGGTGCGCCAGATCACGAGGGCGTAGAACTTCATCTGGAACAGCGCTTTCGCCTCGAAAGCGGGATGCGGCGCCTTGCCGGTCTTGTAGTCGACCACCCGGATCTCACCGGTGGGCGCGACGTCGACGCGGTCCACGAAGCCCCTGAGAAGGAGCTTGGACTCGAGCAGCGTCTCGACGTAGAGCTCGCGCTCGGCCGGCTCGAGCCGCGTGGGGTCCTCGAGGGCGAAGTATCGCTCGAGAGAGTCTCGGCACGAGGCCAGCCAGGCGCCGACCTCAGGGCCCTCCTCGCCGAACATCTCGGCGATCTCCGGGTCGGCCTCGAGCACCGCCTCCCAGGCGGGCTGGAGGAGCTCGGCCGCTTTGCCGGGAGTCCGATGCGGGGCCGGCAGGTCGAAGAGGTCCTCGAGCACCTTGTGCACCACCGTGCCGCGAACGGCGTCCGGCGAGAACGGCTCGGGCAGCCGGTCCACGGTGCGGAAGCGGTAGAGCAGCGGACACGCCATGAAGTCGCCCGCGCGGCTCGGTGAGAGCGAGCCGAGCACTTCGACGCCGTCGACGGAGGTCCTGCCTTCCACGTCCTGGGTCATGTCGAGAACCCTAGGCGAGAGGGCCGACACTTTTCGGGCAGGGCGCGAGATAGCGTGGTGCCGTGGAGCAGACGACAGGACGACCAGGCGGGGCGCCCGCGAAGCGTCCCTCCGGCACGTGGCGGATCGGGCAGATCGGCGGGGTCGACGTACTGGTCGGCTCGTCGTGGTTGCTCGTGGCCGCCCTCATCGCCGTGATGCTCTCGTCCCGGGTCGAGGAGGTCCGCCCCGGCCTCGGAGGCTGGAAGTACCTCGCCGGACTGGCGTTCGCCGTGCTCCTCTACCTGTCGGTGCTCCTGCACGAGCTGTCGCACGCCCTCATGGCCAAGCGGTACGGGCTGCCGGTCCGTTCGATCACCCTCCACTTCCTCGGCGGGGTCACCGAGATCGAGGGCGAGCCCGACACCCCCCGCCGAGAGTTCGGCGTGTCCGTGGTGGGCCCGCTCACCTCCATCGCCGTCGGGGTCGTCTGCCTCGGGCTCTGGTTCGTGACCCCCGGGAACCTCCTGGGTCTCGCCGTCGGGGGACTGGCCTTCGCCAACCTCGTGATCGGCGTGCTGAACCTCATCCCCGGGCTGCCGCTCGACGGCGGTCGCGTTCTGCGTGCGGCGGTCTGGAAGGCAACGGGCAACCCCTTCCGCGGGACGATCGTGGCGGGGTGGGGTGGCCGGGTGACAGCGCTGCTCGCGTTGCTCTGGCCGATGTTCCAGCCAGTCGTGCTGAACCGTCCTCCGGACATCGTGGACTACCTGCTCGCCTTCGTCATCGCCACGTTCCTGTGGGGAGGGGCGTCAGCGGCGATGGTCTCGGCGCGCATGCGCCAGCGGCTCCCGGCCATCCAGGCACGAGCCCTGGCACGGCGCACCCTGGCGGTGCCTCACGACGTGCCGCTCTCCGAGGCCGTCCGGCGGGCCCAGGAGCAGCAGGCCGGGGGCATCGTGGTCCTCGACCAGCACGGCCGGCCCAGCGGGATCGTGAACGAGGCCGCCGTCCTCGCCACCCCCGAGGACCGCCGGCCGTGGCTGTCGGTAGAAGCCGTGTCCCGGACCATCGAGCCGGGGCTGACGCTCTCCGCGGACATCGGCGGCGAGCCCCTCGTCCGCGCGATGCAGCGCACCCCGGCAACCGAGTACGTCCTCATAGAGGCCGACGGCAGCATCTACGGCGTCCTCGTCGCCGACGACGTCGACCGCGCCTTCACGGCGGCCGGGTAGCGCCGGTTATCCTCCTGCGCATGCCCTCCGACGACTCCACCCCGGTCACGCCTGCCCCGAACGCGGAACCCGCCTCGGTCGACGAGGCCGGAGACGTCGCCCCCGAGACCTGGGCCGGGGTCCACCGTGGACCCCTGCGACCGGGGGAGTGGGTTCGGCTGACCGACACCAAGGGACGCCGCCACAACATCTGCCTCGAGGTCGGCAAGAAGTTCTTCACCAACCGTGGCTCGATCGACCACGACGCGCTGATCGGCCGGCCCGAGGGGATCAGCGTGACCTCGTCGGCCGGCGGGGAGTACCTCGTGTTCCGCCCTCTGCTCAGCGAGTTCGTCGTCTCGATGCCGCGAGGCGCAGCGGTCGTCTACCCCAAGGACGCCGCCCAGATCGTCGCGATGGCCGACATCTTCCCCGCGGCCCGGGTGGTCGAGGCCGGTGTGGGGTCGGGGGCGCTGACCTGCTCCCTGCTGCGAGCAGTCGGCCCGCACGGCCTCGTGTCGTCCTACGAGCGCCGCGAAGAGTTCGCCGAGGTCGCCCGCAAGAACGTCACCCAGTTCTTCGGCGGCGTGCATCCGGCCTGGAAGCTCACCGTGGGCGACCTCGTGGAGGCCCTGCCGACGGGCGAGGCGTCTGGGTCGGTCGACCGGGTCATCTTGGACATGCTGGCCCCTTGGGAGTGCGTCGACGCCGTGGCCGAGGCCCTCACGCCGGGCGGCATCGTGTGCGTGTACGTCGCCACGACAACGCAGCTCGGACGCACGGTGGAGACGATCAGGGCACACGGGGGCTTCACCGAGCCGCAGCCGTGGGAGACGCTCGTGCGTGACTGGCACGTCGAGGGCCTGGCCATCCGCCCGGGCCACAAGATGATCGGCCACACCGGCTTCCTGGTCACCGCGCGACGCATGGCTCCAGGCGAGAAGGCGCCGGCGAAGAAGCGTCGGCCGGCTCCGGGCGCCTACGGAAGCGACTACCAGGGACCGCGCCCCTCCGGGCTGCCCCCGACAGTGGCCGAGGAGCCCTACGACGCCTGACGACCGCGTTGCCCGGCAGTCGTTGTGCATCTGCAACCGACACTCGAGCGGCAACTGCTTCACAAACTTGCCGTCGCGAGTAGGGTCGACATCCAGAGGCCATGCTGCGGAGGTGATGGGCTTGTCAGCATCAGAGAATGGTCCGGGGCGGTCGGGATCACGATCCCCGGAAGAGCTGAGAGCGCAGCTGGGCTTCCTCGAGGACGAGGTCGCCGATCTGCGTCGCCGGCTCGCCGAGACGCCGGGACACTCCCGGGCTCTCGAGCAGCGGCTGGTTGACACCCAGCGTTCTCTGGCTGCCGTGACGGCGCAGAACGAGCGGCTCGCGCAGACCCTGCGTGAGGCTCGCGACCAGATCATGACCCTCAAGGAGGAGGTCGACCGGCTCGCCCAGCCGCCTGCAGGCTTCGGGACCTTCCTCAACCGCAACGAGGACGACACCATCGACGTCTTCACCGGCGGCCGCAAGCTGCGCGTGAACGTCAGCCCGTCCGTGGACCTCGACGAGCTGCGGCGGGGCCAGGAGGTCATGCTCAACGAGGCCCTCAACGTCGTCGCCGCCTTCGACTACGAGGAGGTCGGCGAGGTGGTGATGCTCAAGGAGGTCCTCGCCGACGGCGACCGGGTCCTGGTCATCGCCAACGCCGACGAGGAACGGGTCGTCCGGCTCGCCGAGCCGCTGCGCGGCCTGACCCTGCGGGCCGGTGACTCACTGCTGCTCGACGCCCGGTCCGGCTACGTGTACGAGCGGGTGCCGAAGTCCGAGGTCGAGGAGCTCGTCCTCGAAGAGGTCCCCGACATCGACTACGACAACATCGGCGGCCTGATAAAGCAGATCGACGCGATCCGCGACGCGATCGAGCTGCCCTACCTCTACCCGGACCTGTTCAAGGAGCACCAGCTCAAGCCGCCGAAGGGCGTGCTCCTCTACGGCCCGCCAGGCTGTGGCAAGACCCTCATCGCCAAGGCAGTCGCGAACTCGCTGGCGAAGAAGGTGGCGGCCAAGACCGGCCAGGAGGGGAAGAGCTTCTTCCTCAACATCAAGGGCCCCGAGCTGCTGAACAAGTACGTCGGCGAGACCGAGCGCCACATCAGGCTCGTGTTCCAGCGAGCCCGGGAGAAGGCCTCGGGCGGCACCCCGGTGATCGTGTTCTTCGACGAGATGGACTCGCTCTTCCGCACCCGTGGCTCGGGCGTCTCCTCCGACGTCGAGAACACGATCGTTCCCCAGCTCCTCTCGGAGATCGACGGTGTCGAGGGCCTCGAGAACGTCATCGTGATCGGTGCGTCCAACCGCGAGGACATGATCGACCCAGCGATCCTGCGTCCCGGCCGGCTCGACGTGAAGATCAAGATCGAGCGTCCGGACGCCGAGTCGGCGCGCGACATCTTCTCGAAGTACCTCACTCCCGAGCTTCCGCTCCACTCGGACGACCTGTCGGAGTTCGGCGGAGACCGGGAGGCGTGCGTCGCGGGCATGATCCGGGCGACGGTGGAGCGGATGTACACCGAGACCGAGGAGAACCGCTTCCTCGAGGTCACCTACGCCAACGGCGACAAGGAGGTCCTCTACTTCAAGGACTTCAACTCCGGCGCCATGATCCAGAACATCGTCGACCGGGCGAAGAAGATGGCGATCAAGGACCTCCTGGACAGCGACCAGAAGGGCCTGCGGGTGCAGCACCTGCTCCAGGCCTGCGTGGACGAGTTCAAGGAGAACGAGGACCTGCCGAACACCACCAACCCCGACGACTGGGCGCGGATCTCGGGCAAGAAGGGCGAGCGGATCGTGTTCATCCGCACGCTCATCACCGGCAAGCAGGGCACGGAGCCGGGCCGCTCGATCGACACGGTGTCCAACACCGGCCAGTACCTCTGACGCTCGAGACGTGAGTCGGGCCGGGGTCCGTGTGGCCCCGGCTCGCTGTCATCCCCCGCCCGAGTTCACCCGACGTGCGAGCCGAGGTGTCGGGCGGCGTCCACGGCGGAGGAGAATCGCCAGCGGGACCCCCTGGCATGGGAGGGTCGGCGACTCATGTCGTCGGGGTTCCTCGTCTTGGTGTCCCTGTCTCGGGAGCCGGGTTCAGGATGCTTCTCAGCCATGCAGCGTCACCATCTTCGACGCACCGGCTCCGATGACGTCGTCGCGGAGTCTCTGCTCCAGCCAGCGGACCAGGCCCCGCTCGTGGGGCGCGTGACCGCTGTGCCCCTGGCAGACCCCGTGCGTGATCGCACGCGCCACGTCTGGGATGGAGAACCCGCTCTCCTGGGCCCAGCGCCCGAGGACCGCGAGCGCCTCGTAGGAGCCGATCCCGTAGCGCAGCATGAGCACCCCCTTCGCCTGCTCCACGACTGCCGGCTCAGGCATCTCCGCCTCCCTGCCTGGGAATGGCCGGCGTGCCGGCGATGCGGGTCGCAGGTGCCGCCAGTGCGTGGTCGAGCGTGAGCACGGCTCGCTCCGTGATGCGCGTCGGACGATCCAACATCGCCCGCGAGAGCTTCGCCCTCATCAGCCGGAGCACCCGACGGTCACCGCGCACCCGCGTCACGAGGTCCCTGGCGGCCTTCTCGGGGCGCCAGCCGTCGGCCATCACGGCGCGCAGCAGGGCGATCGAGGCGTGGTCCACGCGGTTCCTCACACGAGGTCGCGGGTAGGCCACGGAAGCTGTGCTCATCAAGGAACCTCCGGTGGTCGAGCCTGTGCCACCGGAGTCTGGGGTGGCTTCCCCGAGAGGGGACAGACCAAAAAGGTAGGCAGCGAAATCGGGCTTTGCAAGCGATTAGGAAAACTGTCGGGGGAGGTCCGTACCGGCCTGGGGTAGATGGTCAACCAATGTCCGGTCAGTCCGTTCTCGGCTCGTGGCTCAGGAGTACTACACCGGCATGGCTACTGCGGAAGGTCGAGCTCTCTGGCCACCACCCGCCGGGCCACCTCTCGGATGACAAGGTGATGGTTGCGGGAGTAGGAGCGCAGCCGTTGGAAGGCCTGGTCCGGCTCGAGGTCGTAGCGGGCGGCGAGGAAGCCCTTGGCCTGCTCGATGATGACTCGCGACTGCAAGGCGGTGTTCAGCTGCTCGACCCGGAGCTCGGCAGTCTCGTGGGCCTCGCGCCTCAGGCTCCGGCGCAGGTTGCACACCACGCCCCTTACGTCGGGGTCGTCGAGCATGTTCGTCAGCGCGGCCTCGGCCCACACCCAGCCCCCCTCTGAGAGCACCCGGATCTCGAGCGCAGGGTGCGCCCCCGGCTGCGCGACGACCTCGTCCATGAACTGTGCGAGCGCGGGACGCTCGTCAGGGTGCAGCAAGGGCACGACGCTGGTGCCCACGATGGAGTCCTCCCAGCCGAACAGCTGCTTGACCGCGGGACTCGCGTAGGTCACCACGGCGTCGGAACGCAGCACGAGCGCCGCGTCCGTGGAGCGCTCGAGCAGGGGCCGCAGGGCGCTGCCCAGGTTCGTGGTCACGCCCACGATGCCGACCAGGGTGCCGTTGCGGTAGATACCCGCGTCGGTCACCAGGGCTGGGAACACGGTGCCGTCCTTGCGCCGGAGCGGGAAGCCCCCCGACCACCTCGTGCCGTCGCGGAGAGCGTTCATGATCGCGCCGGCCACGCCCCGGCTGACCTCGGGCACGGTGAGCTCCTCGACCTTCCGGCCCACGGCCTCCTCGGCGCTCCAGCCGTAGAGCTCCTCCGCGGCACGGTTCCAGTACACGACCACGCCGTCGACGTCAGTGGCGATCACGGCCTGGGCCTGGGACCCCAGGATCTCCTCGGCCGTGAACGAGCCCACGTCGTCGTCAGACATCCCGCTCCTGCTCCCCCTGTGAACGCGGTGCAGGCGCGCACCGTGCCATTCATAGTAAAGCGGGGCCGGGTGCCCAGGTGGACGGTTTTGCGAGGGTTCCGACGTCAGACGTCGCGAACTTTGCCTGCGACCATCTCGGTCATTCCAGGCTACCTCGGTGCCGGGCACCTCCCGCCGCGCAGGTCGGTCACCAATGCCGCAACCTGGTCAACGCGCCCTGGTGCCCCCGCGTACGCTCGGACCATGAGCGTTCGTCGCGTGATGGGGACCGAGACGGAGTACGGCATCTCGGTCTCGGGCCAGCCCACCGCCAACCCCATGGTGGCCTCGTCGCAGGTGGTCAATGCCTACGCGAGCGCGACGTTGCGTGCACGCCGTGCACGGTGGGACTTCGAGGAGGAGTCGCCTCTGCGTGACGCGCGAGGCTTCGACATGTCACGCGAGGTCGCGGACGCGTCGCAGCTGACCGACGAGGACCTCGGCCTGGCGAACGTGATCCTCACCAACGGGGCAAGGCTCTACGTCGACCACGCACATCCGGAGTACTCCACCCCCGAGTGCACCAACCCGCGCGACGTTGTGCTGTGGGACAAGGCGGGCGAGCTGGTGATGCTCGACGCGACCCGACTGGCCGCGACGATCCCGGGGACCTCGCCGATCCTGCTCTACAAGAACAACACGGACAACAAGGGCGCGTCCTACGGCGCCCACGAGAACTACCTGATGCGCAGGTCCACACCGTTCGGGGAGATCGTCCGCCACCTCACGCCGTTCTTCGTCAGCCGACAGGTCGTCACCGGTGCAGGGCGCGTAGGCATCGGGCAGGACGGTCGCGACCACGGGTTCCAGCTCAGCCAGCGCGCGGACTACTTCGAGGTCGAGGTCGGGCTCGAGACGACGCTCAAGCGCCCGATCATCAACACCCGCGACGAGCCGCATGCAGACCCCGAGAAGTACCGCCGACTGCACGTGATCATCGGCGACGCGAACCTCTCGGAGATCTCGACCTACCTCAAGGTGGGTACGACGGCCCTGGTGCTCGCCATGATCGAGGACAGGTTCATCACGCGGGAGCTGACCGTCGACCAGCCCGTCCGTTCGCTCAGGGCGGTCTCCCACGACCCCTCGCTGAAGCACCTCCTTACCCTGGCGGACGGGCGCACCCTGACCGCCGTCCAGCTCCAGATGGAGTATCTCGAGCTCGCCCGGAAGTACGTCGAGGACAGGCTGGGCTCGGACGCCGACTCCCAGACACGGGACGTGCTCGACCGGTGGGAGTCGGTGCTCACTCGGCTCGAGACCGACCCTGTGCAGTGCGCCCGTGAGCTCGACTGGGTCGCGAAGCTCAAGCTGCTGAACTCCTACCGCGACCGTGACGGGCTCGAGTGGGACGACGCCAAGTTGCACCTGATCGACCTGCAGTACTCCGACATCCGGCCGGACAAGGGGCTGTACCACCGTCTGGTGCGAATGGGACGTATGGACCGGCTGCTCGATGACGCCGACGTCATGGACGCGATGCACCTGCCTCCGGTGGACACGCGGGCCTACTTCCGGGGGCGCTGCCTGGAGAAGTACGCCGACCGGATCGCCGCCGCCTCGTGGGACTCCGTGATCTTCGACCTGCCCGGCCACGAGTCCCTCCAGCGGGTCCCCACGATCGATCCGCTGCGCGGCACCCGGAGGCACGTGGGCGAACTCCTCGACCGTTGTGAGACCGCAGAGAGCCTGTTTGCCGCTCTGACTCGGTAGGGTCGTCATTGCCGAGGGGTTCTGGTTCCCCTGACGACAGGAGGATGCGGTCATGGCACAGGAGCGCAAGCAGCCCAAGAAGTCTCCCGAGACGGAGGAGGCCACCGAGGTCGCCCCCAGCGAGGACGTCGCAGAGCGCAAGGAGCAGCTCGACGAGGACATCGACGCGATCCTCGACGAGATCGACGACGTGCTCGAGTCGAACGCCGAGGACTTCGTGAAGTCGTTCATCCAGAAGGGTGGAGAGTAAACCGAACATGAGTGACCCCCGACAGGTCGACGCCCGCCTGCCCTCTGCCTACCTGGCGCCCGGATCCTCGTCGTTCGCCGAGTTCTTGTCCCGTCAGGCTCCCGAGCTGCTTCCGGGGAACCGGTCGATGCCGCCGGGGGGTGCCGCGGACCTCGCACCCCACGGCACGACCATCGTGGCTACCACGTTCAACGGCGGTGTGGTCATGGCCGGTGACCGGCGCGCCACGATGGGAAACGTGATCGCACAGCGCGACATGGAGAAGGTCTTCCCGGCCGACGAGTACTCCGCCGTGGGGATCGCCGGCAGCGCCGGTCTGGCCGTGGAGATGGTGCGGCTGTTCCAGACCGAGCTCGAGCACTACGAGAAGATAGAGGGCACGACCCTGTCGATGGACGGAAAGGCGAACCGGCTGGCGGCGCTGATCCGCTCCAACCTCGGCATGGCCATGCAGGGCCTGGCCGTCGTCCCCCTCTTCGCGGGCCACGACCTCACGACGGCCACGGGCCGGATCTTCTCCTACGACGTCACAGGCGGCCGCTACGAGGAGACCGCCTTCCACGCCGTGGGGTCGGGGTCCCTGTTCGCCCGGGGGTCGCTGAAGAAGCTCTACCGGGAGGGCCTGAGCGCCGACGAGAGCGTCACGGCGGCGATCCAGGCGCTCTACGACGCCGCGGACGACGACTCGGCCACGGGCGGCCCCGACCTGACCCGGCGGATCTTCCCGGTGGTCGCGGTGGTCAGCGCCGAAGGCTACCGCCGCATGCCCGACGAGGAGGTCGCGGCGATCGCCGACCGGGTCATCAACGCCCGGATGGAACGCCCGGACGGCCCGGCCGCCTCCCTGACCTGAGTCTCGACAAGCTCGACCACCAAGGAGCACTGCACCCATGAGCATGCCGTTCTACGTCTCGCCCGAGCAGCTGATGAAGGACCGGGCGGACTTCGCGCGGAAGGGCATCGCCCGTGGCCGCAGCGTCGCCGTCGTCCAGTACGCCGACGGCATCGTCTTCGTCTCGGAGAACCCCTCCCAGGCTCTGCACAAGGTCAGCGAGATCTACGACCGGATCGCCTTCGCCGCGGTCGGGCGCTACAACGAGTTCGAGAACCTCCGGATCGCCGGGGTGCGGCTCGCGGACATGCGCGGCTACGCCTACGACCGGCGCGACGTCACAGGGCGCGGGCTGGCCAACGCCTACGCCCAGACGCTCGGGACGATCTTCTCCAGCGGCGGTGAGAAGCCCTACGAGGTGGAGATCTTCGTAGCCGAGGTGAGTGACTCGCCCGAGGAGGACCAGATCTACCGGCTCACCTACGACGGGCAGGTCGCCGACGAGCACGGCTTCGCGGTCATGGGAGGCAACGCGGAGGCCGTGAGCGGCCACATGCGCGAGCGCTACCACGAGGGCGCGAGCCTCGAGGAGGCGGTTCGGCTCGCAGTCGAGGCGCTCGGGCAGGGGGAGAGCAGCCCACGGGTGATCGCCGCCGAGGACCTCGAGGTCGCGGTGCTCGACCGCAGTCGGCCCCAGCAGCGGAAGTTCAAGCGGCTCCCCGCCGCCCAGCTCGCCACGATCCTCGGCGAACGGGCCGGCACGGAGGCCGGCAAGCACGCGCCGGGGGAGTCCACGAGCCCGTCGGAGCGCAGCGCGGAGGGCGAGCAGACGGGCTCGGCGCATGAGCCGCCCGTGGCCCCGCCGATCGAGCCAGATGACCAGTGACGAGCAGCGGCTCTGGCAGAAGGTCGGCGACGACGAGGTCATCTACGACGGCTGGCTGAAGATCCATCGGAGGACCTACCGGCTTCCCGACGGCCGGACGGTCGAGTGGGACATGCACGCGGGCGGCCCCACGGTGGCGGTGCTGGCCCTCACGCCCGAGGGGCGGCTGGTGATGGTGCGCCAGTTCCGGCCCGGACCCGACCGCGTGGTCCTCACGCTGCCCGGCGGCATGCTCGACCCGGGGGAGACCCCGGAGGAGGCGGGCGAGCGTGAGCTCCGGGAGGAGACCGGGTACGCCGCCGGTTCGGTCGAGCTCGTGGTCTCCGCGATCGCCAACGCCTCGCCGTACCACCGGCACGTCGTCATCGCCCGCGGCTGCGTCCCCCGCCACGACCTCGCTCTCGACGACTTCGAGGACTGCGAGCCGGTGGTCATGGACGTCGACCCGGTTCGTTCCGAGCTCCGCGCGGGGCGGATGACCGGCTCCGAGCAGGTCTACCTGGCCCTCGACCACGCCGGTCTGCTCTGAACCACCGGCCTCGGTGGCGAGACGGTTGTGCGAGTTGGCTGCACCGGCTTGGGTCTTGCACCTAGGGTGTGTTCGTGGACCGCCGCATCCTGGGCATCGAGAACGAGTACGGCGTCACCTGCACCTTCCACGGGCAGCGGCGTCTCTCGCCGGACGAGGTTGCCCGCTACCTCTTCCGCAAGGTGGTGTCGTGGGGGCGCAGCAGCAACGTCTTCCTGCGCAACGGGGCGCGGCTCTACCTCGACGTCGGCAGCCACCCGGAGTACGCCACTCCCGAGTGCGACGACGTCATCGACCTGGTCACCCACGACAAGGCGGGGGAGCGGGTCCTCGAGGGACTGCTCGTGGACGCCGAGCGCAGGCTCCACGACGAGGGCATCGCGGGCGACGTCTACCTTTTCAAGAACAACACCGACTCGGCCGGCAACTCCTACGGCTGCCACGAGAACTACCTCGTCGCCCGCCACGGCGAGTTCTCCAAGCTCGCCGACGTGCTGATCCCGTTCCTGGTCACCCGGCAGATCATCGTGGGCGCCGGCAAGGTGACCCAGACGCCGCGGGGAGCCATGTACTCCGTGAGCCAGCGCGCAGAGCACATCTGGGAGGGCGTCTCCAGCGCCACGACCCGAAGCCGCCCCATCATCAACACGCGCGACGAGCCGCACGCCGACGCGGAGCGCTACCGCCGTCTGCACGTGATCGTCGGCGACTCGAACATGAGCGAGACCACCACGATGCTGAAGGTGGCCAGTGCGGACCTCGTGCTCCGGATGATCGAGGAGGGCGTGGTGATGCGCGACCTCACGATGGAGAACCCGATCCGGGCCATCCGCGAGATCTCCCACGACATGACCGGGCGGCGGAAGGTCCGCCTGGCCAACGGCCGGGAGGCGAGCGCGCTCGACATCCAGCAGGAGTACCTCTCCCGGGCGCGCGAGTTCGTGGACCGGCGCGAGATCCAGACCCCGGTCATCGAGCGCACGATCGACCTGTGGGAGCGCAGCCTCAAGGCGGTCGAGTCCGGCGACCTGAGCATGGTGGAGCGGGAGATCGACTGGGTCATCAAGTGGAAGCTGATCGACCGCTACCGCTCCCAGCACGGCCTGCCCCTCAGTCACCCGCGCATCGCGCAGCTCGACCTGGCCTATCACGACATCCACCGGGGACGCGGGCTCTACTACTTGCTCGAGAAGCGGGGCGCCGTGACCCGGGTGACCAACGACCTGAAGGTCTTCGAGGCCAAGTCGGTCCCGCCGCAGACGACCCGGGCCCGGCTGCGCGGCGAGTTCATCAAGCGGGCCCAGGAGCGCCGGCGGGACTTCACCGTCGACTGGGTCCACCTGAAGCTCAACGACCAGGCCCAGCGCACCGTGCTCTGCAAGGACCCGTTCCGGTCCCACGACGAGCGGGTCCACAAGTTGATCGAGGGCATGTAATCCCGTTCGGACCCCCCGGTTAGGGTGGACGCTGTCGTTGTCCCGTCATCTCGAGGTGAAATCTGTGCGCCGACGTCTCGTTGCGCTGACCGTCGTACCCCTGCTCCTGTTCGGCACCGCCGCCTGCGGCGAGGACTCCAGCGAGGGCGGCGGGTCGAGCACCGCCAGCGCGGAGAGCATCGAGGGCCTCGAGGTGACCGGTGAGTTCGGCGCCGCGCCCGAGGTGAGCGTCGACGAGCCCCTCGACCTGGAGGAGACCCAGAGCGAGGTCCTCAGCGAGGGCGAGGGCAACCCCGTCGTCGAGGGTGAGCAGGCTCTCCTCCACCTCTACGTCGCGAACGGGAAGAACGGCGAGAAGGCGCTCACGACCTACGACCAGGGTGTGCCCGCCCCCTTCCAGATGAGCGAGGCGCAGCTGTTCAAGTCCGTCGTGGACGCCACGGTCGGCAAGAACGTCGGCAGCCGTGTGGTGGTGGCGGCGACCCCGGAGGACGCCTTCGGTCCCGAGGGGGCACCCCAGTTCAAGATCGACGGCAAGGACGACGTCGTGTTCGTCGTCGACATCATGTCCGTCCAGCCCACCGAGGTCCTCGACGGGCCCGAGGGCGAGAAGGCGGACGACGTCCCCGCCGACCTCCCGACCGTGGAGGAGAAGGACGGCCAGGTCACCGGCATCGACTTCGCGAAGGCCTCGAAGCAGCCGCCAAAGGAGCTCGAGGTCGTGACCCTGATCGAGGGGGAGGGCCCGCCTGCCCGCGACGACTCCCTGGTCACCTTCGACTACCTCGGCCAGGTCTACGGCACCGACAAGGTCTTCGACCAGTCCTACGACTCCGAGCCCAGGCCCTTCCCGGTCGGCGTGGGCGGCCTCATCAAGGCCTGGGACGAAGGGCTGGTCGACGCCAAGCGCGGCAGCCGCATCATGATCATCGCCCCACCGGAGATGGCGTACGGCGAGCAGGGCAGCCCGCCTACCATCCCGGGCAACTCGACCCTGACCTTCGTCGTCGACATCCTGGGCGTGGACCCGGCACCGTGACCGTGACTGGAAGGGGGACGGTGTGGCTGCACGCAAGAGCGAGCGGCTGCTCAACCTGCTGATCACGCTCCTGGTGTCGCGCAGCTACGTCACCAAGGAGAGGATCCGCTCTGTCGTCGAGCAGTACCGCGAGGCCGGTGACGAGGCCTTCGAGAAGATGTTCGAGCGCGACAAGGACGAGCTGCGCTCGCTCGGCATCCCGATCGAGGTGGGCTACCTCGACCGGGCGTTCGAGGACGAGCCCGGCTACCGCATCGAGCGCTCGGCGTTCGAGCTGCCCCGGATCGACCTCGAGCCCGACGAGGCCGCCGTGATCGGCCTCGCCGCCCGGGTCTGGCAGCACGCCGGCCTGGCCTCGGCCACCTCCGACGCCCTCGTCAAGCTCAAGGCGGCCGGGGTGAGCGTCGACCGGGCCATGCTCAGCACGGTCTCACCCCAGCTGACCGTCGACGAGCCGGCGTTCGAGGCGTTCTGGTCGGCCACCCAGGACCGCATCCCGGTCGAGTTCGAGTACCGCACCGCGGCGAGCCCGGAGACCAGCACGCGGCACCTCCAGCCGTGGGGCGTGGTCTCCTACCGGGCGCGCTGGTACGTCGTCGGCTTCGACACCGACCGGGGCGCACCGCGCCTGTTCCGGCTGTCCCGGGTGCAGGGCACGGTTCGCACGAAGGGCCGCCCGGGCGACTACGAGGTCCCCGAGGGCACCGACATCCGTGCGCTCACCGAGTCACTGGCACCGGCGCCTGCCGAGCACCACGCTCGCCTGCTCGTCCGGCAGGGGGCTGCCTACGGGCTTCGTCGCCAGGCGACCCCGCTGTCCGAGGGGGCGGCGCCTTCGGGCTGGGACAGGGTGGAGGTCTCCTACGGCCGCACCGACGCGATGGCCGACGAGGTGCTCGGCTACGGCGCGGACGTCGTGGTCGAGGAGCCCGAGGACCTGCGTGAGCTCGTGATCGGGCGGCTGAGGAAGGTCGCCGGCACGGGGGAGGCCTCGTGAGCGGCGCTCGCGACCAGGTGGCCCGTCTGCTGGCCCTGGTGCCCTACATCCAGAGCCGTGACGAGGTGTCGCTCGACCAGGCTGCGGCCGACTTCGGCGTCCGACCGGCCCAGATCGTCAAAGACCTCAACGTCCTCTGGTTCTGCGGCCTGCCGGGGCTCGGCATGGGCGATCTGATCGACATCGACATGGACGCCCTCAAGGGAGAGGGCGTCATCCGGCTCTCCAACGCCGACTACCTCACTCGCCCGCTGCGCCTGGGCAGCACCGAGGCGGCGGCGCTGATGGTGGCGCTGCGTGCGTTGCGCGACGGCGGTGACGAGTCGGTGCGCCCTGTCGTCGACAGGACCCTCGCGAAGCTCGAGGCCGCCGCCGGCGACGGCGCGGCGCTCGCTTCTCAGGTCGACGTCCAGCTCGACGAGGCCGAGGCGAGACTCGCCGGACTCCGCGCGGACCTCGAGACGGCCGCCAAGGAGGGCCGGCAGGTGCGCCTCGGCTACTACGTCCCCGCGCGGGACGAGGCCACCGAGCGCACGGTCGACCCGCTCGGGGTGGTGACCGCGGAGGGCCACACCTACCTCGATGCCTGGTGCCACACGGCCGAGGACCGCCGGTTGTTCCGTCTGGACCGGGTCTCCTCCGCAGAGATTCTCGACCTGCCGGTCGACGACCACTCGGACCTCCCACCGCGCGACCTCTCCGAGGGGATCTTCGCGCCGTCGCCGCGGGACCTGCTGGCCACCCTCCACCTTGACCCCTCCGCGCGCTGGGTGGCCGAGTACTACCCTGTCGAGCAGGTCGAGGAGAGCGGCGACGGCGGGCTGCGCGTCCGGCTGCGTGTGGGCGACCCCGAGTGGCTCACCAGGCTGGTGCTGCGGCTCGGCGGGACGGCTCGCGTCGAGGAGCCCGCCGACCTCTCGGCCGCGGTTCACCGTGCGGCCGGGGAGGCGCTGGGGAACTACGCTTGATGCGACGTACGATGAGTACGAGCTCTCCGCACAAACCGAGAAGGACGTCATGAACGCTGTAGTCACTCCGATGGTGGCCGGTCTCGGCACCACCGAGATCCTGATCATCATCGGGATCCTGATCCTGCTTTTCGGTGCCAAGAAGCTCCCCGAGCTCGCCCGCGGCAGCGGTCGGGCACTGCGTATCTTCAAGGCCGAGACCAAGGGCCTGATGGACGACGAGAACGACGGCGTCGACGACAAGTACAAGACCCCCGAGCAGAAGCAGATCGAGGCCGCACGGCGCACCGAGACGGGCACCACGGACACCACGGACACCACGACGGTGCACGAGTCCCGCCCCGACGAGCGCTGACGGCTTTCGTCTGACCACAACACCCTTGTCTCTCAACGGAGTCGTCGGACTCTTCCGGACCGCACCCAAGAACCCGGTCGGCGACGACGGGAAGATGGCGCTCGCCGACCATCTTCGTGAGCTGCGTGCACGTCTGCTCCGGATCGCGGTGATGCTGGTAGTGGGGATCACCGTCGCGTGGTTCTTCTACGACTTCTTGTTCTCCCTCCTCCTCGAGCCCTATGAGGACGCGCGAGTGCAGCTCGAGGCCAAGGGCGTCAACTCCACGGGCGTCATCACCGGCGTGGCCACATCGCTTCTGCTCAGGCTGAAGATCAGTGCTCTGGCTGCCGTCGTCGTCACCAGCCCGCTCTGGCTCCATGAGATCTGGGCGTTCATCGTCCCCGGCCTGCATCCGCACGAGAGGCGGTGGACGCGGGTCTTCGCGCTGACCGCCGGGCCTCTCTTCATCGCCGGCGTCGCCACCGCCTACTACGTCCTGCCCAAGGGCATGGAGGTGCTGATCGGGTTCACACCCGGGAGCCTCCAGAGCCTCGTGGACTTCGGGGACTACTTCCGCTTCCTGACCCGGATGCTGCTGGTGTTCGGCGTCGCCTTCGAGATCCCGCTCTTCGTGGTGATGCTGAGCCTGGCTGGGGTCGTGTCCGGCAAGACGCTGGGTGCCTACCGTCCGTGGATCGTGGTCGGCACCTTCGTGTTCGCCGCCGTCGCAACGCCGTCGACGGACCCGTTCTCCATGCTGATGCTCGCTCTCCCCATGACCCTGCTATTCCTGGTCTCCGAGGGGATCGCGCGCATCATCGACCGCAAGCGCCGCAAGCGCGCCCTGGAAGAGGGGCTCGAGGGTCTCGACGACGACGCAGCCTCGCCGTTGTCCTACTCCCGTGAGGACATCACCGCGTCCCGGCTCGACGAGGACGACTGACGTGCCGGCCCGCCTCGTGGTCGAGGTGGACGCGTTCGACCTGCCCGAGTGGCTGGGGGAGTGCGAGGTCACCTGGCGGGCCGGGTCCAGCGTCCGTGGCTCGCACCACGTGGCGGGCGACCTGGTCGGCGGCAGCGAACCGCTGGCCTGTGACCTGCTCGCCGCCGACCTGGCCTTCCCGCAGCCGGTCCTCGACGACGACTGGCGCCGGTCGGCGCATCAGCAGTGGACCCACGGTCAGGTCCTGCTCGTGGAGTACGACGGCCGGTTGACCCTCGCGGTGCCCGGGACGGAGTTCACGGCCGACCGTGTCCTCGAGAGCCTCGGCCGCCTGGCGAAGGCGCTGGGCGTCAAACCGTCCCGTTTCGTCGCAGCCATGAGGCTCTGAACAAGCAGGGGTCGGACGGTCAGTCGGCGGTCTCCACGCCGAGGTAGGCCTTGACGATCCGTTCGTCGGCAAGCAAGCCCTCGGCGGAGCCCTCGTGCACGATCTCCCCGGTCTGCAGCACATAACCGTGGTCTGCAGCACGCAGGGCTCGACGCGCGTTCTGCTCCACGAGCACGACGGTGGTCCCCGAGGCGCGGATCTGCTCGATCACCGCGAACACCTCGTCGACGACCCTCGGTGCCAGCCCCATGGA
This sequence comes from Nocardioidaceae bacterium, assembly GCA_035688575.1. GTDB lineage: Bacteria > Actinomycetota > Actinomycetes > Propionibacteriales > Nocardioidaceae > Nocardioides_C. The sequence goes on along the minus strand of DASSMS010000198.1, from coordinate 1,491 downwards.
AGGCTCGTCCATCAAGATGACCTTCGGCGCCGCGACGAGGGCGCGGGCGATGGCGAGCATCTGCTGCTCGCCACCGGACAGGGACCCCGCGGGCAGGGCACGGCGCTCGGCCAGGACCGGAAAGCGCTCGTACATCTCGTCGATGGCCTTCTGGGCAGCGCCGCCTGAGTGCCAGCCGCCGAGCTGGAGGTTCTCCGCGATGGTCAAGGTGGCCAGGATCTGCCTGCCCTCGGGCACTTGTACGAGTCCCTGCTGCACCAGCTTGTGCGAAGGGGTCCGGGTGATGTCGCGGCCCGCGAAGGTGATGGTGCCGCCACGGGGTCGCAGCATCCCGGACACCGCGTTGATCACCGAGGATTTGCCGGCACCGTTGGCGCCGACCAGGGTCACGAGGGAACCGGGGCCGGCCTCGAAGGACACTCCCCGAACAGCCTCGACGCGGCCGTAGCTCACCCGGAGGTTCTCGACCTTCAGGATCGGGTCGGTCATGTCAGCTTCTCCTCCGCATCTGCATCGGTGCCGTTCGCCGCCGAGCCGAGGTAGGCCTCGATGACGACCGGGTTCGCAGCGATCTCGTCCGGCGTGCCGCTGGCGATCAGCTCACCGAAGTTGAGCACTTGGATACGGTCGCAGGTCTCCAGGACCATGCCGACGTTGTGCTCGATGAAGAGGATCGTGAGGCCGTCACGTGCCAGGGACCTGATGAGCGCCGACAGGGCGCCGGCCTCCACGTGGTTCATCCCTGCGGCCGGTTCGTCGAGGATCAGAAGGGTCGGGTCCGACGCGAGGGCACGCGCGATCTCGAGGCGGCGCTGGTCGCCGTAGGAGAGAGATGAGGCCGGTGTCGCCGCCTTGTCCTCGAGGCCGACGCGTTTCAGACAGCGGGCGGCATGCTCGAGTGCCTCTCGTTCGTCGCGGCGGGCCGAGGGCAGCCAGAGCAGTCGGCGCAGGAAGGTCGGCCGGCTGACCAGATGCGCCCCGACCAGGACGTTCTCGAGGGCGGAGAGCCGGCTGAAGAGCTTGGAGTGCTGGAAGGTCCGGCTGACGCCGGCTGCGGCCACCCTGTGCACGGGAGTGCGCCCGACCTGGATCCCCAGCACGGTCGCGGACCCTGAGCTCGGAGGGACCAGTCCGCTGATCATGTTTACCAGGGTGGTCTTGCCCGCGCCGTTGGGGCCGATCAGACCCACGACCTCGCCGCTGTGGATCCGCAGGTTCACACTGCGAACAGCGTGCACCCCGCCGTACTCCTTGCTCAGGCCGGACAGCTCCGCCACCGGCTCGCCCTTGGCGGGGTGTGTGCGGGTGTTCAGCCCGACGTGGTCGCTGCCGAAGTCGTCCCCCAGGGCCTTCGGCATACGCAACCGGCGAGGGATGAAGCTCGCCAGGCCTCCGGGCAGGAAGAGGATCACCACCAGCAGCAGGACGCTGGACAGGAAGGGCCGGATCCAGCCCGCCTCGACCCCCATCGCGCGCTGGACCTCGGGGACC